>JAXDGF010000211.1:0-2571 GCA_034665165.1 Solirubrobacteraceae bacterium
CTTCTCGACCGGCGAGATGAGAAAGCTCCGCTCGGCCCTGAGTAGCCACAGGCGCATCGTCGCCACCCTCTACGGCGCGCTCATCGACGAGCTCGGCTCGATCGAGCACGACACGGCGGGCAAGAAGCTCGTCGTCAGTTCGTAAGCGCCCTTCCGCGTGTTGTAAAGACCGCCTCGACGTGGCATAATCTAAGTCTCAGAGACTTAGATTTCGACCACTAAGAGACGATTATGCAACCCGACCGATTTACGATCAAGAGCCAGGAGGCGCTTCAAGCCGCGCAGCGGCTGGCTGACGCGCGCCGCAATCCCCAGACTACTCCCGAGCATTTGCTTGCCGTACTCCTCGAGGCCGATTCAGGCGTCGTCGTGCCCGTGCTGCGCAAGCTGGGCGTGGAGCCAGGCGCGGTTCGGTCCGCGACGGGCGCGGCCCTCGATGCTCTGCCCAAGCTCACGACAGAGACGCGGCCCGGATCGGCGGAGCTCGCCGGAGGCTCGACCGAGCTCGTGCAGATTCTCCGAACCGCGGAGAACGAGGCCCGCTCGCTGGGCGACGACTACGTCTCAACCGAGCACCTGCTCCTGGCGCTGGCTGCGCATCCCGGCCGGGCCGGTGAAGCGCTGCGCTCGAATGGCGCCGAACGCGACGAGCTGCTCAAGGCGATCGCGGAGGTGCGGGGTCCGCATACCGTGACCGACCAGAACCCTGAGGAGAAGTTCCAGGCCTTGGAGCGCTTCGGGCGCGACCTCACGGAGGCCGCCGCTCAGGGCAAGCTCGACCCGGTCATCGGCCGCGACGACGAGATCCGGCGCGTGATCCAGGTGCTCTCCCGGCGGACCAAGAACAACCCTGTCCTGATCGGCGAGCCCGGCGTGGGCAAGACCGCGATCGCCGAGGGCCTGGCCCAGCGCGTTATCGACGGCGACGTCCCGAGCGGGCTTCAGGACCGGCGCGTGATCGCCCTCGACATCGGCGCGCTCGTGGCCGGTTCGAAGTACCGCGGTGAATTCGAGGACCGGCTCAAGGCCGTCCTCAAGGAGATCGCCGAGGCCAAGGGCTCGGTCGTCCTCTTCATCGACGAGCTCCATACCATCGTGGGCGCCGGGGCGGCCGAGGGCGCCGTCGACGCCGCCAACCTGCTCAAGCCCATGCTCGCCCGCGGAGAGCTGCGTGCCATCGGCGCCACCACCCTCGACGAGTACCGCAAGCACATCGAGAAGGACGCCGCGCTCGAGCGCCGGTTCCAGCCCGTGTACGTGGGCGAGCCGTCGGTGGAGGACACGATCGCGATCCTGCGCGGTCTCAAGGAGCGCTATCAAGCCCACCACGGGGTCCGGATCCAGGACTCCGCGCTCGTGGCCGCAGCGACGCTCAGCCACCGCTACATCGCGGACCGCTTCCTGCCCGACAAGGCGATTGATCTGATCGACGAGGCGGCGGCGCGGATCCGGACCGAGATCGACTCCAAGCCGACCGAGATTGACGAGGTCGACCGCCACATCATGCAGCTCGAGATCGAGCTCCAGTCGCTCGGTGACGACGACGATCCGGGCACCGCTACCCGGCGCGAGCAGCTCGAGCGCGCCTTGGCCGAGGAGCGCGAGCGCGCCGCGGCCATGAACGCCGAGTGGCAGCGCGAGAAGGAGACCATCGGCGCCGCCGCCGAGCTCACCGAGAAGCTCGACCAGGCGCGAACCGACCTCGAGCGCGCCCAGCGCGAGGCCGACCTCGGACGCGCGGCCGAGCTCCAGTACGGCACCATCCCGGACCTCGAGAAGGAGCTGGCGGCCGCCGAGGCCGCCGCGCACGATAGCGCCGCGCCGCGCTTCCTCAAGGATCAGGTCGACGCCGAGGACATCGCCGAGATCGTCGGCAAGTGGACGGGGATCCCGGTCTCGCGCCTGCTCGAGGGCGAGATCGCCAAGCTCGTCCACATGGAGGATCGCCTCCACCAGCGCGTCGTCGGTCAGGACGAGGCCGTCGAGGCGGTGTCGAGTGCGCTGAGGCGCTCGCGCGCCGGCCTTCAGGACCCCAACCGCCCCATCGGCACCTTCCTCTTCCTCGGCCCGACCGGGGTGGGGAAGACGGAGCTCGCCCGCGCCCTGGCCGAGTTCATGTTCGACTCGCAGGACGCGATGATCCGGATCGACATGTCCGAGTACATGGAGAAGCACTCGGTCTCGCGCCTGGTGGGCGCGCCGCCCGGCTATGTCGGCTACGACGAGGGCGGGCAGCTGACCGAAGCCGTCCGGCGCCGGCCCTACTCGGTTGTGCTCCTGGACGAGATCGAGAAGGCCCACCCCGACGTGTTCAACACGCTCCTGCAGGTGATGGACGACGGCCGCCTGACCGACGGCCAGGGCCGCACGGTGTCGTTCAAGAACACGGTCCTGATCATGACCTCCAACATCCCAGGGGGTCGTCAGGGCGTGGAGGCCAACTTCAAGCCAGAGTTCATCAACCGGCTCGACGACATCGTTGAGTTCGAGGCCCTCACGCGCGAGCAGATCGCCCAGATCGTCGATCTCCAGGTCGACATCCTCGTGGCCCGCGTCCGCGAGCGCGGCATC
>JAXDGF010000212.1:0-3836 GCA_034665165.1 Solirubrobacteraceae bacterium
CTACGGGACGCAAAGCGCCCACATCGACCGGCTCGCGGCGGCCGGAGACATCTCGGGCGCCATCAACCTCGCGGTGGCCTCGGCGGCCAACTCGAGCTCGCCCGTCAACCGGCTGAGCGCGGACCTCAGGGGCCGGATCGGCGCCGCGCAGCGTCGGTTCGAGCGTTCGGCGTCGGACGCGACCTCCGCCCTCGCGGGCCTGTCGGTGGGTGGCCTCGTCCTGACCGTGCTCGCCGGCGTGCTCGCCCTCTTCGGCCTGCGCATGAGGATCAACGAGTACCGATGAGGCGCACGGCGCTGACCCTCCTGGCCCTCGCGCTCACCGCGGCCGCCGTCGCCGGCTGCGGCGCGGCGTCGGATGGTGCGTTGCGCATCTCGCTCGCCGCTCTGCAACCGCGGCCGACCGTGCCCAAGGCCGCCGTCGCGACGACGACGAACTGCACCGACCCTCACCTGACCGCGAGCCTGCGCCCGCCCGCGACGCTGCCGGCGCCGGGCGCGATGCCGGCGGGGAGCTACATGGCGACGATCAAGCGGCGAGGGGTGCTCGTGGCCGGGGTCGACCAGAACACGTTGCTGTTCTCGTACTTCAGCCCGCTCGACGGCCAGTTCCAGGGGTTCGAGATCGACATGCTCCGCGAGCTCGCGAGGGCGATCTTCGGCGACCCCAACCGGATCGTGTTCAAGGCGGTGACGACGGCGCAGCGACTCTCGGCAGTGCAGACTGGCAGCGTCGACGTGGTCGCCGACGCCGTGACCATCACCTGCGAGCGCAAGCGCGAGGTCGACTTCTCCTCCGTCTACTTCGATGCGTCCCAGCGCGTGCTCGTGCTCAAGAACTCGCATGCGCGCAACGTCCACGATCTCGGGGGCAGGCGCGTGTGCGCGACCACCGGCTCGACCTCGCTCTACAACATCACGGCGAGCAGGCCAAAGGTCATCCCTTACCCGGTCGCGCAGCGGACCGACTGCCTGGTCGCGCTCCAGCAGGGCGCCGTCGACGCGATCTCGAGCGACGACGCCATCCTCCTCGGGTTCGCCGCGCAGGACCCCAACCTGATGCTCATCGGCCCCGGCTTCAGCCCCCAGCCCTACGGCATGGCGATGAATAAGGCGCACACCGATTTCGTGCGCTTCGTCAACGGCGTCCTCGCCCGCATGCGCTCGGACGGCACTTGGCGCCAGATCTATCACCGCTGGCTCGGCCGCTTCGCCCCGACGCCGGCCCCGCCCCCACTCGACTATCTGCCCTGACATGACTCCCGACGAGCTCGAAAGCAAAGCTGAGCGACTCCGCGAGACGAGCGCGCGCATCGGCGCCAACCTCGTCGAGCTCGAGGTCGACGCCAGCCGTCAGCTCCTCGACGCGAGCACGCTCACGGGGCAGTCGGCCGCGCGCTGGTCGGCCGCCAGCGCGGCGCTGACCGAGCTGTGGCAGGAGCACCGCCTCCTGCAGGAGCTCCTCGAGCGCGCCGCCGGCCTGCGCGGAGCGCGGCACGCGACCGCGCTCCGGGCTCTGCTCGAGGGACCCTCGATCGAGCTCTCGAGTGCCGACGTCCCGCTGGCCGACCGGGGCCTGCTCGACGGCCCTCAGACCGTCGTGCACTGCTCACCCGACGAGCTCCTGGCTCGCATGTCGACCGGCTTCGACGGGGTCAAGGCGGCCCTTTCCGAGATCGGCGCCGCGTGGGACGTGCAGCTTCCGCGCCTCGAAGCGGCGCGCGCTGTGCTGGCGCAGAGCATCGCGCTCGCGGCCGAGCTCGGAGAGGCGAGGCGGGAGGACCTCGGTCGGGCCGCGCACGACCTCGACCGCCTCGGCGCCGCCCTCCTAGCCGATCCGCTCGCGGTCGCCCCCGCCGACGTCGATACCCTCACGCGCTCGCTCGCGGCGATCCATGCCGACCTGGCCGCGAGCACGGCCCTCCGGCGCGAGCTCGACGCCAGGGCCTTGGCCGCGCGCGACCTGCTCGACGAGCTGAGCGCCGCCATCGCGGCGGCGCAGGCCGCCCACGACGAGGTGACGGTCAAGATCTCCGTCCCCACCGCTCCAGCCGCCCCCGAGCTACCGGAAGACCTCGAGCCGCAGCTGACCGAGCTCGTGACCGTGGCGCGCGGAGGTGCGTGGCGCGAGGCGCGCCACCTGCTCGACCAGTGGACGGCTCGTACCCGAGCCCTGCTCGCCGAGGCCCAGCGGGTCCTGGCCGCCAACCGCGCTCCGATCGACGCACGTAACGACTTCAGGGCCCTGCTCGAGGCCTACCAGGTCAAGGCGAAGCGACTCGGGGTGCTCGAGGATCAACGTGTGGCGGCGATCTTCGACGAGGCCCACCAGGCCCTCTACAACGCGCCCACCGACCTCGCGCTTGTCGGCCAGCTCGTCAGGCGCTACCAGGAGGCGCTCTCCGGAGGCGCTCTCCCCTCGACTCCGGAGGCGCTGAGATGAACTGCGAGCAGCCCGAGTGCGGCGGCACCATCGCCGATGGCTACTGCGACGTGTGCGGGATGGCGCCAGCGCCAGCGCCGGCGTCGGCCTCGGCGCCGCAGGGTCCGAGCACGGCCACGGTGACCTCGTACACCTCGACCCGGCGCACGAGCCCCGGCTCGAAGCGGGCGAGCGGGCGAAGCCGGCTCGGGGCGGGGCTGGTCGAGATCCCCAATGTGCCCTTCCGCGACCCGACCGAGGCCGTGATGGTCAACGCCATGGTTCCGGAGACGAGGCGCTTCTGCTCCCGCTGCGACGAGCCCATCGGACGTGGTCGCGACGGCATGCCCGGGCGTACCGCGGGCTTCTGCCGCAAGTGCGGAACCGCGTTCTCCTTCGACCCCAAGCTTCGCGCCGGCGACGTCCTCGCCCGTCAGTACGAGGTCGTCGGCTGTCTCGCGCACGGCGGCATGGGCTGGGTCTACCTGGCCAAGGACCGCAACGTGTCCGACCGCTGGGTCGTGCTCAAGGGCCTGCTCAACACCGGGGACCATGACGCGATGGTGGCCGCGCTCGCCGAGCGTCGCTTCCTGGCCGAGGTCGAGCATCCCAACATCGTCAAGATCTTCAACTTCGTCGAGCACGAGAGCTCCGGCTACATCGTCATGGAGTACGTCGGCGGGACGAGCCTGAAGCAGATCGTCGCGGCGCGGCGGGAGGCCAATGGGGGCCAGCCCGATCCGCTCCCGGCCGCCCAGGCCATCGCCTACGTGCTCGAGATCCTGCCCGCGCTCGGCTATCTCCACGACCTGGGGCTGCTCTTCTGCGACTTCAAGCTCGACAACGTCATCCAGAGCCAGCACTCGCTCAAGTTGATCGACCTCGGCGGCGTGTACCGGATCGACGAGCCCGCGAGCGCCGTGTTCGGCACCGTCGGCTACCAAGCGCCCGAGATCGCCGCCGCGGGCCCGTCGATTCCGTCTGATCTCTTCACCGTGGCCAGGGCTCTGGCGGTCATGAGCTTCGACTTCCGCGGCTACCAGGGCACGTTCAAGTTCACGCTTCCCGAGCGGGACTCGCTCCCCGTCCTCGCCCACTTCGACTCGCTCTACCGCTTCCTGCTCAAGGGCACCGCTCCGAATCCGGACGACCGCTTCCAGTCGGCCGACGAGATGGCCGAGCAGCTCCACGGCGTCCTGCGCGAGATCGTGTCCGAGCAGGAGTCACGTCCCGTACCGGCTCCGAGTCACCTGTTCACCGCCTCGCTCCGGGGCGACACAAGCACGGCCGACGGCCGGCTGCTGCCGCGCCCTCTCCTCGCCAGCGACGACCCGGCCGCCGGCTATCTCGCCACCATCGCCGCCGGCGATCCCGATCAGGAGCTGGCTCAGCTCCAGGCCGCGCCCGAGCGGAC
>JAXDGF010000213.1:0-29639 GCA_034665165.1 Solirubrobacteraceae bacterium
GAAGTGGATCGACCCCGTTGTGTTCCAGGACGCGCTCGCGGCCTGCAACCTGATGCCCGGGCCGGCGTCGACGCAGCTGGCTATCTACTGCGCCTGGCGCCTGCGCGGGCGACGCGGAGCGCTCCTCGGCGGGCTCTGCTTCATCGTCCCCGGGCTCATCGTGGTGATCGCGCTGTCGGCGCTCTTCCTCGCCTCCGGGGCGCCGCTGTGGGTGCGCGCGGGCGGCGCGGGGGCGGGCGCCGCCGTGCCCGCCGTGGCGGTCAACGCGGGCGCGAGCCTGATGCCCGACAGCTGGCGGCGCGCGAGCGGCCATCGACTGCTGTGGTTCGCCGCCTTCGGGGCGGGCGTGGCCGGGGCGGTGCTTCTCGGCGCCGAGCTTGTGCTCGTACTCCTGGCCGCCGGGCTCGCCGGAGTCGTCGTGATCCGGCGGGGCGGGGAGAGGCGCCTGGCCGCGATCGGACCGGCGCTGGCCGGGAAGAGCTTTCTCGGACCGCTCGCCGTGACCGCGTTGAAGGTCGGGGCGCTCGCCTTCGGCGGTGGGTTCGTGATCGTCCCGCTGATGCGCGGCGACGCCGTGGGCCCGCATCACTGGATGACCTCGGGGCAGTTCCTCGATGCCGTCGCGCTCGGGCAGATCACGCCCGGGCCGGTGGTTCAGACCGTCTCGGCCGTGGGTTACGCCGCCGCCGGGGTGGGTGGGGCTCTGCTGGCGTCGCTGATCGCCTTTACGCCCTCGTTCCTGCTCGTGCTCGGCTTCGCCCGGCGCTTCGACCGGGTCAAGCGCAGCCCGGACGTGCAGGCGTTCCTGGCGGGCGCCGGCCCGGCGGCGATCGGCGCGATCGTCGGCGTGGCCGCGCTCCTGGCCTCCGAGCTGCACCACGGGTGGCAGGTCGCCCTGCTGCTGGTCAGTCTCGTGGCCCTACTTGTCCTGCGCCGCGGCGTCGTCCCGGTCCTGATCGCCGCCGGCGTGACCGGTGCCGTGGTCGGGCTCGCGGGAGCCGCGGTCGGGTGAGCCGATCCCGCTAGCCTCGCGACCCATGGAGCGCACCCTCCTGGGTCACCGAGCGCGCTACGCCGGCGGGGTGCAGGAGGTCGCCCCCGACACCTACGCCTGGATCCAACCCAACGGTGGCTGGGGCGAATCGAACGCCGGCATCGTCGCAGGCGCGGACGCGGCGGCGCTGATCGACACGCTGTGGGACATCCGGCTCACAGGGCAGATGCTCGCGGCCATCGATGAGCGGATCGCGGTCCCGATCGAGACCGTGGTGAACACGCATTCCGACGGAGACCACGTGTGGGGCAACCAGCTCCTTGCGGGCGCGGAGTTCGTCGCGACGGCGGCGGCCGCGCGCGTGATCCGGGAAGAGACCCCGGAGCAGATCGCGCGCTTCAAGGCGCTCGCAGGATTGCTGCGGCGCTTGGCCCCGCTCCCGCTTCCGGTGCTCGGGCGCATGAAGCTCCCGCTCCTGCCGAGCCTGCCGGCGGGGAGCCTCGGCGACTACGTGGGAGCGATGCTCGAGCCCTATGACTTCTCGGGCATCTTCGTTACTCCCCCGGGACGTGAGTTCGACGGCGAGCTGGCCCTCACCGTCGGCGGTCGCGAGCTGCGCCTGATCGAGGTCGGCCCGGCGCACACGCCGGGAGACCTGATCGTCCACGTGCCTGACGTACGGGTCTGCTTCGCCGCCGACGTGCTCTTCGTCGGCGTCGCGCCGGTCATGTGGGCGGGCCCGACGGCGAACTGGACCGCGGCACTCGAGCGGATCCTCGCGCTCGCTCCCGATGTCGTCGTTCCGGGGCATGGGCCGGTGAGCGGACGGGCCGAGGTCGAGCTTCTGCGCGACCACCTGGAGTGGCTCGACGCCGCCGCCCGTCCCCTCCTCGCGGCGGGGCGCTCGGTTCCCGACACCGCGCGCGAGCTGCTCGGCAGTCGCGAGTACCGAGAGGCGCCCTGGGCTCGCTGGGACGCGCCCGAGCGCATCGTGATCACCTTGGCCACAATCGACCGTCATCGTCGCGGTGGCGCGGCCGGCGGCGTCGGCGCGCGCGAGCGGGTGACCCTCTTCGCTCAGGTCGCGGCGCTCGCCGCCGAGCTGCCGAGCGCCCTATGAGGGCCTTCCATCGAAGCCGAGCTCACCGGACCGGTATCTTGCCGTGCTCGGTCGCGACCTAATTGGGAGGATGAGATGAAGATCTTTCGTCTGCTGTTGCGGGTGGTGGTCGGCGCGCTCTTCGTCGGTCATGGCACGCACAAGCTGTTCGGGTGGTTCGGCGGTCGCGGGATCAAGGAGACAGCCGCCGTCTTCGAGCAGATGGGCCTGCGACCCGGCCTGCCGAACGCGATCGCCGCCGGCCTGGCGGAGGCCGGGGGAGGAGTGCTGGTCGCGGCCGGGTACATGACCCCGCTGGGGACAGCGAGCACCATCGGCTCGATGCTCACCGCGATGCACCGCGTCCACCTGAAGAACGGCCCCTGGGTGACCAACGGCGGCTACGAGTACAACCTCGTGCTGATCCTGTCTCTGCTCACGCTCACCGAGGAAGGGCCTGGTCCCCTGTCAGTGGACGCCATCATCGGCCAGGAGCGCAAGGGCACCGGTTGGGCGCTCGCGTCGCTCGCGGCGGCGGGTCTCGGCGCCGGCGCCGTTCACGCCATTGCCTCCGCCCAGGCTCCGACGGACCAGTCGTAGTGGTTCACCAGTGACTGCGCAGGGTGCCTTCGCCGAGATCGCCCGCCAGGATGGGCGGGCCGCGCTGGTCACGGTCGTGCGGGGGCCGCACGCCGGGGCGCGGCTCCTCGTGCGCGCCGACGGCAGCCGGGAAGGCTCGCTCGGCGACGCTGAGCTCGAGGCCGAGGCGGTCGAGCACGCGAACGAGCTCATGTGGGAGGAGCGCTCCGAGCTCCGTGGCGATCTTTTCGTCGACGTCACCGCTCCCGCGCCGCGGCTGCTGATCTTCGGCGCCGTCGAGTACGCCAACCACCTCGCTTACCTCGCTCACTTCATGGGCTGGCGCGCGGTCGTGATCGATCCCCGCGCCCGCTTCGCCACCCGGGAGCGATTCCCCGAGCCGACGCAGATCGTGGTGGCGTGGCCGGGGCCGGCGCTCGAGCAGCTTGGCGGGATCGACCGAGCGACGTACTTTGCCGTCCTCTCCAATGATCCGAAGATCGACGACGAGGTCCTCACGCTCGCGCTCAGCGGCGACCCGGCCTACATCGGGGCCATGGGGTCTACCCACGCGCAGGCCGAACGCCAGGAGCGGATGGTCGCCGCCGGCGTGCCCGAGGAGGATCTGGCTCGCATCAGCGCCCCCGTAGGGCTCGACCTCGGCGCGCTGAGTGCGTCCGAGACGGCGCTCTCGATCATGGCCGAGCTCGTCGCGGTCCGCTACGGGCGCAGCGGCGAACGACTTTCGCAGCGCACGAGCGGCAGCATCCATTAGAGGTCACCGCGGTATTGGCACGCGCGCTTCCCGCTGGACAGCGTAGGAACCGGCGAGTATTTTAGGCGCGCCCGTGCTGGCGGTCTGACCTGCGGATGCCAGACGCTCCTAGGTGTGCCCGCGGGAATCTGCCGGAGGAGACGATGCAGCCAAGAGGGGCTTTGCCCAATGGAAATTCGTGAGCGTGGCGGACGGTGCTGACCATCGCGGCCGGGGCCGGATGGAGCGTGGGGCTGACTATCGGCATCGCGGTCGTAGCGGTGGCGGCGGTGATCGTGGTCGTGATCCTCTACCTCGCGTTCAAGATCGCCTCCCAGGCCCACGCCGCTGAGCGCGCGGTCGATTTGATCCGCCAGCAGACGGACGAGCTCGGCGGGATCGGGCACATCAACGAGTCGGGGATCCGCATCCTCCACGCCGCGCGTGCGCTGCGCAAAGTGGCGGTGGGTAAGTGATCGCCTACGCCGTTGGGGGCCATACGCTGTGGGCGATCTCGCTCGCGATCGGCTTCGGCGCGGCAGTGCTGGTCGCGATCATGCTCACCCTCCTGGTGGAGTACGCGGGGAGCATCGAGAGCTCGGTTGACGGTCTGCTCGACGTCGTCGGAAAGGTCGCGGCCAACACGGAGAACATTCCTCAGCTCGGGGCAACGGCGCCCGTACTGGCGCAGATCGTCGAGGAAGTAGTGATCCAGGACGGCTATATGAACGCGCTCACGGACGGGTTCGGTCCGGGATGAGCAGCACTCACCTGCTCATCCTCCTGAGCGTGGTCCTCGCCGTCGGCGTCGTGCTCGTCCTCGCCGTCGCGCTGAGCGAGGTGCGCACCCGTCTCGAGCGCGTCTCCGTGGGACTCGAGCGCCTCGAGTCCGCGCTTGCCGGCGTCGAGTCACGGCACCTGCGCCCGCTCGATGCGGCGGTCAGGGCCATCAACGAGCAGTTCAGCATCATCCTCGCCTCGCTGCCGGGAATCGCACGCAAGTCCGCGATCGTGGCCGAGCGGAGGAAGCCATGATCCTGTGGTGGCTCGGCAACGCAATCCTGCTCCTCGTCGTCCTGCCCGTCGTCGCCTACCTCCTCGCCGGGGTGCGGCGTGCGAGCAAGAGCATCCCCTCCAAGGTCGACGGGATCGCATCGATCGCGGCTGCGGGTTCGCGGGATCTGGCCGCCGTCCCGATGCTCCTGACCACCCAGGATCAGGTGATCAAGACCGTCGCGGGCGTCGCCGACTACGGCGCATCCCTCGACGTGATCCTCGACGACGCCCAATGACGCTCTTCGCCTTCGCGGCCGCCGGCATCGTCACGATTCTCGCCGTCGCGCTCATCGTGTTGGTGCTGGTGGTCTATCTCGTGTCGATCATCATGGATCTGCGCAAGGTCGCCGCCGGCCTGGCCGAGGTCTTGGGTGGGGTAGGTGAGATCGTCCAGAAGAGCGCCCCCGTCAACGGGGTGGTGACGACGATTAACAAGCATCTCGACACCGGCGTCGACCTGCTCGAAGGTCTGCTCGTCAAGAAGGCCGGGGTGGAGGATGCCGTCGGCCTCGTCGAAGGGCTGTATCCAGGCTCGGCCGCCGCCGGCTTCCGGAATTTCCCCGAGAGCCGGACGACCAAGCCGCCACGGATCGGCGACGTCTACACGCGCGGGACGCTCACCCTGGCGCGACTCGGCCGTGAGGCCCCGATCGCGGCCGCGAGCCCGGTGGGTCCGGCGCTCAGAGACGCGGGATACGGGAGTGCGGCGGCGGCGAAGCTGTATCCCGAGCCGCGCCAGAGCCGGCCCCCGTCGTTGCCCCCGTCGCCGGTGGTCGGCCGGGGTGCCCCGATCCAGTACGGTCCCAGCCCGCCGGATACGATCTCGTGGGGTCGGGCCGCCCCCGAGCCGCAGGCGGCCGCACCCCAGCCGCAGGTCAGCGCCCCGGAACCCGAGCCTCCCGCCCCCGACGCTCCCACGATCATCCAATGGAGACGCAGCTGATCGATGTGCCGCTAATCGACGGAGAACTGCTCGGGGTCGGAATGATCCACGGAGATGATGCACGACGGCGGACACCCGAACGGGAGCTGAAGCTGGCTGCGGGCCCACCACCAGCTCTCGGCTTCGGACACGGCGGAGTCCGGCACGTCGAGCTCGAAGAGGACGCAGGAGTCGGCGCCGAGCGTCATCGCTCGCAGCCAGGAATACTGGCGGGCAAGCCCGCGATTCTCGGACACGAACGTTCCCGGGCGCAGGCCCTCACGCTCAATCGACTCGAAGCAGTCGATCGTGGTTCCGTGATAGACGATCATGCTCGCAACAGCAATAGCAGCTTTTGGCCCGACCGCTTCCGGGCCTCTACGCAGGCCACCAAGCCACCCCACAACGATGACGAGGAGGAGAACTAGTCGTGGCTCACTATCGTGCGGTCTTTCTTCGAGTGCACCCGACGGGCAAGATGGTGCTCAGCTTGTCCACCCGCGCTGACGGCAGGGAGGCGCAGTATGCCCAGCAGGTCGCTGACATGCTCGGCGTGCCCGCGCTCGACGTGAAGGTGGTTCCCAGCGATACGGATCGATTCGGCGAGGGCCATGGTTACGACACAAACCCCTCGAACGGGACGCCGGCGGCGATCCAGACCGCGGTGGGCAAGATCATGGCCAAGGGACAGCGGATGGCGGGGATGGCGCTCGGCGTTTCGCCGGGCCAGGTCCGATGGGACAGCGGCTCCTGGGTCAGTGGGAGCCAGAGCCAGACGCTCGAGGATGTCGCGCTGTACACCTTCGGCGCCGGCGAGCTGCCGCCGGGTGATGAAGGCTTCCTCGACGGCCAAGCGGTCTACTCGAATTAGGGGCGTGGAGACAGCGTGCTGACGGTCATCACCATCATCGTCATTGTCGTGATCGCGGGCGGCCTCGTCGCGCTCTATCGCGAGGTTGGTCTAGGACGAGGGGACGGGTCAGAGGGCCCGGTCGCGCGCCCGGCGACCTCGCCGACATGGCCGTTCGGGAATCTGGCGTCGGGAAGTCACTTCGCGATTCCGTCCGACGACCCGTTCACCGGCTTCCTCGCGTTCGTGAGCGACGACCAGGACGCGCTCGGAGAGATCTACTCTGCGGCGGTGGTGGCGGAGGAGTGGGGCTACCCGATGCTCATTGCCATCGCCAAGACGTTCCGCCCCACGGGCTGGACAGACCGTCTCGACGGCTTGCCCGGCAATATCGGCCAGTACGACCTCAGGGTGGACGAGATGCAGGCGCTGGCCCCGGCAAGCCTGCCGGTGGTCGCCTTCGTCAACGACGGGCGCGTGCTCGGCGCCAGCGTTCTCCTCGACTCGCCCTCGACGATCGCCACCACCTTCCAGCACTGCCGCTCCGGCCTGACCCGCTGACCCTAGGGCCCGTCTCACTTGGGTGCTGCGGCGCGGAAGGTGGCGACGATGTGGTCGAAGGTGCCTGCCTGCGAGGTGAAGTTGTCCGAGGGCAAGGACTGGAACACGAGCGTGATCAAGGTCTTGCCGTCGAAGAGGAAGTAGTGGGCGTGGGCGCCCATATTGCCCGTGGAGGGATCGGTGAAGGTGTACAGGTAGAGGTAGCCCGGGAGGCCACTGACCGAGACCTCTTCGGCCGCGCGCAGGAGCTTGACGTCCGTCCCGCTGTGCACGACACGGTCGGTGAGCTTCTTGGCCGCCGCGAGGTTGCCCAGGCCCACCGGCGCCGTGAGCGTGGTCTTGCGCACGAGATAGGAGGCGCCGTTCGGCCCTTCGGCGAGGAGGACGATCTGCGAGTTGCCGGACTGGACCGTCTTCCATGTCGACGGATAGCCGCCGTGGAACAGCCCTGACGGGTCCCTGAAGCTGGTGAAGCGCAGGGTCGAGGTCGCGGACCGCCTAGGGTGAGACGCGCTCGAGGACGTGAACTGCTGGCTGATCACCCAACCGGCGACAGCCAGCAGCGCGGCCACGAGCGCGGTTACGCCCACCCATCTCGGGACGGCCGGCAGGCGCCCGGCGTCCCAGGCCTTAAGCCCGCTTACACTCGGCCCCTGAGCCTCCGCTTCCGAGGGCTCCTGAAGCTCTGGTCCATGCGGCTCCCGAACCTCTGGTCCCGACATCGGCGCCCACTATAACGGCCCTTACCCCTGGAATGCGGCGTCTGCGCTTCGCTGCTCGTAGGCGCCGGCCAGCCCGCCGAAGAGGATCACCGACGCCGACACGAGATGGAAGAAGTTGTCCGGGTTCTGTGCCGTCGTGATCCCGATGATCGGAAGCCGGCCGAGGAACCCGAGCAGCGTGGCGGCGACGTAGATGATGCCGACCCCCAGCATGATGCCCTGCGTCATCGCCGCGTCGGGGACCCTCGAGGCGATGATGAGGATGGTGCCGATCCCGATGTGGACGATGTTGTGGAAGATGTTCACTTTAAGACCGAGGAACGTGGCTCCCGCCGGCGTCACGAAGCCGTGGAAGCCCGTCGCGGCGAACCCGACCAGCCCGGCCCCGAGATAGACGACGCCGAAAACCAAGGCGATCGGCCGCGCGATGTTCTGCGACGAACCCGATGAACTCATAGAACACTCCTCCTCTGGATGTTTTTGCCTGTCGGCGACGACAAATGAGCACACCGGTGTCGCACGCCCGCTCACATATACGGAGCACCCCTCGATGCGGATCAGATATTTCTCGCGACGTCCTGCCGTCTACAACGGCGGTGAAAGTCCTCCGGCTTGCAAGACTCCTTTCAGGCGGCGTACGGGGTGGGCTCAGGTGTTACGTTGTGGCCCCCCGACCAGCGAGGCAGAGGAGACGCACGGCGTGATACAGAGGCGCGGACCCGCTCAAGAACTCAGGGCCACGATCGATCGCTTGCCGATGCACGTCCGCCAGGGTGTGCTCGACGGGATCAAGGGTCACCGGATCATCGCCGGAGCGCATTCCGACGCCTCGGGCGGTGTCTGCCCGATGGTGGCCGCCGACGCCCACGTCCACTGGAAGAGCGTGCACACGTCGAGCGTCAAGTCCGCGCAGGAGGCGGCCCGCGCCTGGGACCGCTACGCCGAGGCGACCGGGTCCTCGCACACGGCCACCAAGCGCCAGCTCCTCGCGCTGACCTCCATGCTCGAGGCGAGCATCCTGCAGGAACAGACTCAGAGCGAGCCGCCCCTCATCGACGCGATCACCGAGTACAAGCGCGCACGGTCCCGGGACGTCTCGGCCCCGATGCCCGTGCCCGAGGTGCCGGTGGCGCGTCCGAGCATGCCGGAGCCTGTCGCCTTCCCGAGCATGCCCGAGCCTCTTACGTACGCCGAGACGTACCAGGAGCCGGCCGCTCTCCCGAGCGCTCCCGAGCCGATCGCGGCGCCCATCGCCGCCGAGCCCGTGGCGGCCCAGCCCGTGGCGGCCCAGCCCGCGCGCCCGCCCCGCAAGCGCCGCGACACCGGCGAGCGCGACCGCTCAGGCGAGCTCGCCGGGCGCGACGGATGGGCGTGGCTGCGACCGTTCCGCAGCTACGACGAGTACGAAGAGACGCTCCTGCGCGCGCTCGCCGAGCTCGACACGCACGAGCGCGAGCTGCACGAGCTGCAGATCAGGTAGCTCGGCTCGACGTACGTCTCGCGCCAGGCGCATGCCGTCGGGACGCGCTCGTGTTCCCACGGCTTGAACGGCATGCAACTGGCGCGAGCCGCACGCGCGAGCCGGCTTTCGAGCCGTGAGGGCCCACGCGCGTGTCGACTCGGCCACGCGCGAGCCCGGCTTTCGAGCCCGTAAGGGCCCCCCACGCGCGTGCCGCCTCGCGCGCGCCCGCGCGCGCGTAGATGCTCTGTTCGCCCGCCAGCCCGCGAAGTTTCTATGCAGTCATAGAGCCGACGCGCGGTGTCAGCACTGGGTGTGTCGCGTCGTCGACGCGTGCTGGGGTGGTGGACGTGGTCGGCAGGTCAGCGAGCGGACACGGCGACGGCGCCGCTGAACCGCCGTGTGAGACGCGCTCTGACCTGAGGCCAGGTGGTGAACCTGCCCGATCGTGATCCAAGTGGGCTTCAGATCCGTACAAATTTTCACCTCTAAAGCCCTCGGATACAACCGCACCCGTTCAAAAGTGCTTGTAGGACGTGCGCTACGTCGGCCTGACTATGAGCCGGCGGGGCCTCTTCTCATGGTTCGGGCTTGCGTGCGGTTGACAGATGCGCATATACTGCCGCCCGGTCATTCGGCAGCGGGTCCGACCCTGCGGGAGGAGAAGGAATGAGGCGGTTTACCGGTGTGAGCATCATCGTGCTCGTTGGCGTCCTAGCGGCGGTTGCGATTGCGTCGGTGCTATTAGCTGAGACAGTTTCTACTGCTCAGTCCATCAACGGCAAGGCCCAGAACATCGCCCACTCGGCGACGGGCATCAACGCGGATACGAAGTCGGTGATGGAGCTCTACCACACCAACCAGCTCGCGCTCTCGATTTTGCATTCCGCGAAGCCACTGCAAGGCGAGCTTGCCGCCATTGTCAACACTGCAGGCGGCATCAATGGCGAGGCGACCTCGATCAACTCGAGCGCCACGACGATCCTCGGCACCGCCCAGACGATCAACTCGACCGCGGGGACGATCAACTCCACCGCCCAGAGCATCGGCAGCGACGCCGGGAACATCGATTCGACGGCCGGCGCCATTGCCGGTACCGCGGGCGCCATCAGCTCGACCGCGAACAAGATCAACGGTAGCGCCGGCGCGATCAAGAACAGCGCCGTGAGCATCAACGGCAGCGCTACCACGATCGACCAGACGGCCGGGTCGATCCTCAACGTCGCGAACAGGATCAACCACGACGTTCAGTCGATCAACAACGACGCCTCGGCGGCGATCACGACGGCCACGGGCATCAAGGGCGACACCGGGAACATCCTGGCCACGTCGCTGATGATCCGGACCAACGCCGCCTGCATCGACGTCCACGTGGTCGGCACCCAGAGCGGCGATGGTCAGTGCTCGGGAGCCGTGCTTGCTCAGAAGCGGTCGGCCAGTTCGGCTCAGACCGCGAAGCTCAAGAGCCTGGCCAAGGCGACGAGTACTCACAGCCAGCGGTCAGCAGCTCCGGCCGCGTCCTCGTCCTCGGCGGCTCCGGCAGCGAGCGGCGCCCCGAGCGTCCAGGGTAGCCCGGCGGCGCCCAGCAGCCCGGCCACGCCGAGCGCGCCGCAAGGAACGCAGGGCAGTTCCGCCCCAGCAGCGAATCCGCTGCTGAGTGGCGTCCAGCAACTCGTCAACGCACTGTTCTAGGAGGGCTTGGCTCAATGGAGGCAGCTTCGACATTCGCCAGGCCGCTCGGCAGCCGACCGGCCACTGGTGAGCCCCCGCACCCGACGTTCGTCCGGTGGCTCTGGCTCTGGATCACCACCCTCGTTCTGGTCGTGATCGTCGTCGTCGGGTTCCTGATCGGCATCGTCAGCAACCTGAAGAACATCAACAACGGCCTGCACTCGGCCAACGCGTCCGTCACGGGAATCGGCGCCGATGCCAATCCGCTCCCGGGCTATATCCACGAGATCAACGGGAACCTGACCAGCATCAACACGGCGCTGATCCCGATCCCGGCTCAGGGCATCGCCATCGAGAAATCCCTGAGCTCGATTCACGGCAAGCTCGGGAATGTCCAGAGCTCGCTCGTGGATACCTCGAACTCGCTGGTCAACACCTCGGGTTCGCTCGTCAACACGTCGAACTCGCTCGTGAGCACTTCCGGAATGCTGGGCACGATCTCCAGCGCGCTCGTCGGCGTGTCCAACACGCTGAGTGGCGTCGAGGGCTCGCTCGCCGACACCTCGAACAAGCTCGTCACGATCTCGACGTCGCTCCAGAACGTCACGAACACGGCGATCAGCATCCGCGGCCGTGCCTCCGCGATCAACTCGACACTGATCAGGGCACAGGGCACGACGGACGGAACGGCGAAGATCAACACGCAGCTGCAGAACCTGCTCAACGCCCCCACCGGCCTGAATCCGGTCCTGGCCGACGCCGGCCAGATCCTCACCGGCCTGCAGTTCGCCAACGGACACCTGAACAGCATCTGCAAGGCGCCCGTGCTCAACACCCTGTCCCTGCCCACCCTGGTCAACGGCGCCGCGCCGTGCTCGGCAAAGTGACCGGTGGACAAGCGATGAGTGGAGTGGGATCACTATGAATCAGGACGACCGCAGGATTGGGTTGGGCCCGGTTGTGGCGGGCATCGCGTTCGCCGTCGTCATCGCCTGGGCTCTGATATCGGTGCTGGAGCTCACGGGGACGCTGACGTCGGCCACGCGAATCAAGGCTCACGTCAGGACGATCAACGCGAACCTCAACCCGATTCACCACGATCTGGACTTCATCAAGTACGCGGGCATGGTCGCCCGCGAAACGGTGGAGATCAACGCCGCGGCCCAGCCGCTGACGCACCAGGCGGCGACGATCCTCAACACCGCCCAGTCGATCGACAACAAGGTCACTCCGATTCTCCGCAACGCGACCGCGATCAACGGTGTCGTCAAACAGATCAATGCGAATGCGACAGCGATCAACCAGAACGTGCTGGCGATCCACGCCTCCGTGACGTCGATCTCCGGGCACGTCTCGTCGATCTCGAATTCGGTCGCCTCGATCAACAACAGCGTCAATTCGATTCACAGCCGGGTCAACACGATCCTCGGGGCAGTCGGTCCCATTGGCTCGTCCGGCACCTCGATCACCCCGGACCTCACGCGCGTCAACGGCGACTTCGCGGGGATCCTCTCGGACGTGAAAACGATCCAACCCAACCTGGCCGTCGTCTCGGGGAAGGTCACCACGATCACCGGCTTCGTCACCGGGATCAAGAGCGACTTCGACAACATCCTCGGGAACGTCGGTCTCACCAACGGCAGCGATACGGTGGTCGGGCACGCGAACTCGATCGATTGCTCGGCCCTGATCAATCTGCTCGGGCGCACCACCGACTGCGGCGCGTCTGCCCATTGAGCATGTCTGACACCAAGCATCAGTCACATAGTCAGCGCATCACGCGAATTACCGCTGTGGCAGGAGTGGGACCCATTCACTATCGATCAACCGACGAGGCGTCCGCATGTTGATAGACGGGAACATCAGCGTTTGGTACATCGGTTTTGCGATCGGATTTGCGATCACGTCGATCGCGGTGGTGATCGTCATGACCATCATGTTCTGGGCGTCGCGGATCGCGGACCAGGCGCACTTGGCCAGGGAGGCCGTTGAGCAGATCCGTGAGCAGAGCACTGAGCTCAACGACGTCCCCAAGATCGTCGACTCGGGCGTACGGATCCTCCATTCCGCCCGGACCCTGCGAAAGGTGGCGGTAGGAAAATGATTGCCCTGGCATCCGCCGCTCTCACCAACCCCGAGCGGATCGTCTGGTACGTGATCCTCGGGCTCGGCCTCGTAGTCGTCCTCGTCGTCATCGCCCTCATGCTCCTGCTGCTCAGCTTTGTGGCGGACATCCGGGAGAGCGTCGGCGGGCTGCTGGTCGGTGCGGGCGCAATCGCGGCGCAGACCGCGAACATCCCGCTGCTTCTGCAGGTACCGCCCGTACTCGACATCATCGCCGAGGAGGGCGTCGTTCTCGACGGCTACATGAACGCCCTGTCACAGGGTTACGAAACGGGGTGATCTGAAGCAATGAGCACTAATCTGTTGATCCTGCTGAGTGTGGTGGAGGCCGTTGTCCTCATCGCCGTGCTCGCGGCCGCCCTGTTCGAGATCCGGCGCCGGCTCGTCCTGATCTCCGACGGTCTGGCGACCCTGGCCTCGGCCCTCGTCACCGTTGAAGCCCAGCATCTGCGTCCGCTCGAAGGCGCTCTTAAGGCCATCAACGAGCGGGCGGGCACGCTCCTCGGTCTGCTCCCGGTCATCGCCGGGAAGGCGGAAATCGTCGTCGAACATGTAACGAAGGGACAGTAATGGCGGTCTTGGCAGGTATTACTCCTGTTCTCGGGTATGTGGGAGCCCTGGTGCTGCTCTTCGTGGTGTTGCCCGTCGTCGTGATTCTCCTTCGCGGCGTGCTGCTGGCGGCCAAGAGTATTCCCTCCACGATCGACGCCATCGCTCAGGTGGCAACGGCAGGGTCACGCGACCTCAACGCCGTACAGCTGCTCTACACGACGCAGCCCGCTGTAAATCAGATCATCGGCGTCGTCGCGAACTTCGGCGGCTCCCTCGACATCCTCATGGAAGACGCGTAACCGCATGTTGACCCTAGCCAGCGTTGCCCCCGCCGCGGTCATCACGATCGCCGCCGTCGTCCTCATCGTCGCCGCCATCGTCGTCTATCTCCTCGCGATCATCGTCGAGCTGAAGACGATCTCCAATGGCCTCGACGTCGTCATTCCGCCCGTAGCGGAGCTGGTCCAGAAGACCCAGCCGGTCAACCAACTGGTGCATCAGATCGTGGCCGATCTCGGTGCCGGGACAAATCTCCTCGAGGGCCTGCTCGTCAAGAAGGCCGGGCTGGACGACGCGGCGGGCCTGATCGAGTCGTTGTTCCCCGGCGGCGGACAGGCCTTCCTGGCCCGCAACGGCCGCCCGGGCAGGCCGCGGCACTTCGGTGTGGTCTACTCGCGAGGTGCCCTCCAGCTCGCCCGGCTTGGTCGCGGGAGCCCACTCGGTGCCGCGCTGCGCGGCTCGCCCCTGCGTGATCCGGTTGCCGCGAGCGAGTCTTCGCGGGCCCTGTATCCGGATCCGCGCGGTGTCGGCCCGACCGGTAACAGCGCCGGGGCTCCGAACCGGCCTCGGACTCCGGTGATCGGCGCCAACTCGCCGAATCAGTACCGGCGTCCCGGCGACGACTCGGTGATCTACGACTCGAGCACCGACGCTGGGGCTTCGCCGAGGACGCCGGGGGCCGTCGAGGCTGGGTCGTCGTTCAGGACCGGTGGGCCGTCTCGCTTCCCGTATGCGGCGACGGGCACGGCGCCGGACCCGTCAACCGCCCCGCCGCGCGCTGGGATTTCCGCTGCGACCGCAGCGCCGAATCGTTTCGGCGGGGAGCAGAGGCGGCCCGCGCCCGCACCAACCGGGCCGGAGCCGACGAGCCCTGCGCCCACTCCGGACACTCCGTACACTCCGGACAGCGAGGGCGTCATCCGTTACCGGCGGTGACGGTGAACCGGGCCGGGATGGCATATGCCCTGGCGAGCCGGTTCACGTCAGAAGGCACCGAGATTGACGGCACGGCCGGCGCGGTTACCGCTCCGGCTTGTTGCCGCTTCAGGCACCAGGGCCCGCCGGTTGTTAGCGGTCCCTGATCCAACCACTACCATTGCGCCGTAGAGGTGTAACCACCACTTGTAAGCGTTTCAGCGCGGAGGAGGAGTTCCCTTGCAGACCCCGGCAAAATTCGAGTACACGCGCGCGACGAGCGTGGATGACGCGCTCGCCACGCTCCAGAGGCTCGGCGGGAGCGCCCGTGTCGTCGCGGGCGGACACAGCCTGCTGCCGATGATGAAGCTGCGGCTGGCCAATCCCGACCACCTGGTCGACATCAACGACCTGGACGAGCTCAGCTACATCCGCCGCGAGGGCGACGAGATCAGGATCGGCGCGCTGACCCGTCACGTCGATCTGCTCAAGTCCGATCTCCTCGCTCGCCACTTCCCGATCTTCGCGGACGCCGAGGAGGTGATCGCCGACCCGGTGGTCCGTAACCGTGGCACGATCGGCGGCTCGCTGTGTCAGGCCGACGCGGCCGAGGACCTCTCGGCCGTGTGCTCGGCCGCCAAGGCGACGGTCGTTATCCGCGGAGCCGACGGCGAGCGCCTGGTGGAGATGGGCGACTTCCACGTCGGTCCCTACATGACCGCCGTCGGCGACGGCGAGATGCTCACCGAGGTCCGCCTGCCGCTCCGCTCCGGTGCCGGCAGCGCCCATCGGAAGGTCGAGCGCCGCGCCGGTGACTGGGCTATCTGTGCCTCAGCCGCGTGCATCTGGATCGACGACGGCACGATCTCGGAGGTCGGCATCGCGCTCAGCGCCGTCGGGCTCACCACCATCGACGTCACCAGGGCCGAGGATCTCCTCCGCGGCAAGGCGCCCTCGGCGTCGCTCTTCGAGGAGGCGGGCAGGCTGGCCGCCGCCGACTGCTCGCCGAGCTCGGACGGTCGGGGCCCGGTCGAGTACAAGCGCCACCTGGCCAACGTGCTCACCGTGCGTTCCCTGACCACCGCCGCCGAGCGCAGCCAGGCCGGGCCGGGCCGCCCCTACACGGCGTCCGCGCCCGCTGTGCCACCCGTGGCTCCAGAGCCACCGCCGGCTCCGCCCGCGCCCGAGGCGGCCGCGCCCGCGCCGCCGGCTCCGCCCGTGTGGAAGGAGCCCGAGCCCGCCGCGCCGCCGGCTCCGCCCGAGCCCGCTGCGGCCGCTCCCGTTGCGCCGCCCGCGCCTCCGGAGCCGCCGCCCGCGCCGCCTGCGCCCGCCGCGGCTGAGCCGGCCCCGCCCGAGGCCGCCCCGCCGCCGCCGCCGCCCGACGACGATCCGCCGAGGATCAGATGGCGACGCTAGGCCAGAGGAGCCCGCGCAACCAGTTCTCTAGACTAGGAGCAAGCTGACTATGCAAGTGACGATCAACGTCAACGATCAGGACTACACGCGGGACATCGAGCCGCGCTTGTTGCTGGTCCACTTCATCCGCGAGAGCATCGAGTTGCACGGTACGCACTGGGGCTGTGACACCTCGAACTGCGGTGCGTGCGTGGTGTGGATGGACTACAAGCCGGTCAAGTCATGCACCTGCCTCGCGGTCATGGCCGAGGGCCACAAGATCCATACCGTCGAAGCCCTCGAGAAGGACGGTGTGCTGGACCCGATTCAGCAGGGGTTCCACGAGCAGCACGCGCTTCAGTGCGGGTTTTGCACGCCAGGGATGCTCATGACCTGTCGGGCCCTGTTGAACGACAACCCTGATCCAACTGAGCACGAGATCCGTACAGCGATCTCAGGAGCAATCTGTCGCTGTACGGGATATCAGAACATCGTGGCCGCCACACAGTGGGCTGCCCGGTACGAGAAGCAGCAGGGCTTGGCCCCAGCCGGCGTCCAATAGGGAGGAACGAATATGGCAGTTATCGAGCAGAATCTTCCGGGCCCGGGGCCCGATCAGGAGCGTCCGATCGGGTACGGTCGCCTGAAGCGCAAGGAAGACGCGCGCTTCATCCGTGGCAAGGGCAACTACCTGGATGACATCCGTCTCCCGGGCATGCTCTTCGGCCAGGTGGTGCGCAGCCCCTACGCGCACGCCAAGATCATCTCGATCGACACGACGCGCGCCCTCGCCCTCCCCGGCGTGCACCGAGTGGTGACCGCGAAGGACCTCGAGACCCTGGGCCTGGCGTGGATGCCGACGATCTCCTACGACACACAGGCCGTGCTCGCGGGCGACAAGGCGCGCTTCCAGGGCCAGGAGGTCGCCTTCGTCGTCGCCGACAACGAGTACATCGCCAACGACGGCGTCGCGCTCGTCGACGTCGAGTACGAGCCCCTGCCCGCCATCGTCAACGCGCGCAAGGCGCTCGATCCCGGTGCGCCCCTGATCCGCGACGACAAGGCCGGCCAGCGCGACAACCTCGCGAGCCCGACCTGGGAGGCCGGCGACCAGGGAGCCACCGACCGCGTCTTCGCCGAGGCCGACGTGACCTCGGTGCGCGACATCCTCTTCCCCCGGTGCCACCCGGCGCCGATGGAGACCTGCGGGATGGTCGCCGACTTCAATCCGAACACCGGTCAGCTCGACATCTATAACGGCAACCAGGCCCCCCACGCCCACCGCACGGTCTACGCGCAGGTGGCGGGTCTGCCCGAGCACTACATCCGCATCATCTGCAACGACATCGGCGGCGGGTTTGGCGGCAAGGTGCCGGTCTACCCCGGTTACGTATGCGCGATCGCGGCGTCGATCGTCGCGGGTTGCCCGGTCAAGTGGCTAGAGGACCGCACGGGGAACCTGATCGCGGACAGTTTCGCGCGCGACTACGTCATGCACTCGGAGATTTGCGCCAAGGGCGGCAGGATCACCGGTTTGCGCGTTGACGTGATCGCCGACCACGGCGCCTTCGACTCGACGGCCCAGGCGACCAAGTTCCCGGCCGGCTTCTTCCACATCGTGTGCGGGTCCTACGACCTGCAGGCCTCGCACGTGAAGGTGAAGGCGGTCTACACCAATAAGGCGCCCGGCGGGGTTGCGTACCGCTGCTCGTTCCGGATCACCGAGGCGGTGTACCTGGTCGAGCGGATGGTCGACGCCCTGGCCATCGACGGCAACATGGACCCGGCTGAGCTGCGCCTGCGCAGCTTTATCCGGCCCGAGCAGTTCCCGTACGAGACGACCACCGGGTGGGTGTACGACTCCGGTGACTACGCCAAGACCATGAACGTGGCCCTCGAGATGGCGGGCTACGAGGACCTGCGCAAGGAGCAGGCCGAGAAGATCGCCAATGGCGAGATGATGGGCATCGGGATCGCCTTCTTCACCGAAGGCGTCGGCGCTGGCCCGCGTAAGCACATGGACATCCTCGGACTGGCCATGAACGACGGCGCCGACCTGCGGGTTCACCCCTCGGGCAAGGCGGTCGTCTCGCTTAGCTGCCAGACCCAGGGTCAGGGCCACGAGACGACGTTCGCCCAGATCGTCGCCGAGGAGATCGGGATCCCGCCCGAGGACATCCAGGTGCGTCACGGCGACACCGACAAGTCGCCCTACGGCCTCGGTACCTACGGGAGCCGCTCCACCCCGGTGTCGGGCGGGGCGGTCGGCATCGTCTCCCGCCGGCTGCGCGACAAGGCGCGGATGATCGCGGCGACGATGCTCGAGACGCGGCCCGAGGACCTCGCGTGGGAGAAGGGCAAGTGGTACGTCCGAGGCGACCCGAGCCGGGCCGCAACGATCCAGGGGATCGCCGAGTACGCCTACAGCGGCAGGCCCATGCCCGCCGGCTTCGAGGGCGGGCTTGACGCCCAGGCCCTGTACGACCCGCCGAACCTGACGTACCCGTATGGCGCGTACATCACCGTCATCGACATCGACCCCGGAACCGGCGCTCCGACGGTGCGGCGGATCATCGCGGTCGACGACTGCGGCGTGCGCATCAACCCGATGGTCGTCGACGGGCAGATCCACGGTGGCATCGCCGAAGGAATCGGGATCGCCCTGATGGAGGTCCTCTCGTTCGACGAGGAGGGCAACTGCCTGAACTCGTCGTTCATGGACTACCTGATCCCGACCGCACTCGAGTGCCCGAGCTACGAGCTGGGCGAGACGGTTACCCCGTGCCCGCACCATCCCCTCGGAGCGAAGGGCGTGGGCGAGTCGCCCTGCTGTGGCACCCCGCCGAGCATCACCAACGCGGTGGTGGACGCCCTGTACCGGTCGAAGGGCATCCGACACATGGACATGCCGTGCAACCCGGCGCGGATCTGGATGGCGATGCAAGGGAAGGCGGCGCCGATCCAATGATGAAGAGCGTGATGACGCGGCGAGCTTCCGAGCTCGCCGCGCAGCGCGCCCCGTTCGTGACGGCTACCGTCGTGCGGACACAGCGTCCCACGAGCGCCCGCCCGGGCGACGTGGCACTTGTGCTCGACGACGGGACCATCGAGGGATTCGTCGGCGGCGTGTGCGCGCAGCACAGCGTGCGCGTGTACGCGCTGAAGACGATCGAGAACGGCGATCCGGTGCTGCTCCGGATCCTGCCCGACGGATCGGGTGAGGAGCTCGCCGGGGACGAGGACCAGATCTCCGCGGGCGAGGAGGTCTCGAACGAGGAGGGCACCGTGACGGTCAAGAACACCTGCCTGTCGGGCGGTGCCATCGAGGTCTTCCTCGAGCCTGTGGTCCCGGCGCCCCGGGTGCTTGTCGTCGGCGACGCTCCCATCGCGGGCGCGATCCATCGCATCGGGGAGGAGCTCGGGCTCGAGATCGTAACGGTGGAGAAGAACGGACCAGAGCCAAGCGCCGATGACCTCGCCGTGGTGGTCGCCGGGCACGGTCGCGACGAATACGACGCGATCCGCCGCGGCCTCGAGGCCGGCGTCCCTTACGTCGGGCTGGTGGCGAGTCACAAGCGCGGCAAGGCGGTGCTCGACGACTTGCGTGAGGACGGCGTCCCCGCCGGGCTCCTCGAGCTCGTGGACATCCCCGCGGGGATCAACATCGGCGCCCGCTCACCGGGTGAGATCGCCGTCTCGATCCTGGCCAAGATCGTCTCCGTGCGGCGTGAGGAGCGCATTGACGTCCCCCGGCCCGTCGGCGGTCTTGCCGTGCATCACGCGGGCGGGCGCGCCCACGAGAAGGCTCCGGCCCGTGCCAAGAGCGCTCCTCCGGCCCGTGCCAAGAGCGCGACGAGCTCCGCAGCGCCCATCATCGCCGTGGACCCCATCTGTGGGATGACGGTCGCCGCCGTCCCTGGAACGCCCTCGGTCGAGCACGACGGGGAAACGATCTACTTCTGCTGCGACGGCTGCAAGGCGAAGTACGAAGCGCAGCACCAGCATGCAACGGCCGCAGGCTGATCCCTTCGTCACCGGGCTCGTCCTCGGCGCCGGCGGGTCGCGCCGCCTCGGTAGGCCCAAACAGCTGCTTCCGTACGGGGGGACGACCCTACTCGGCCACGTCGTCGGCGTCGCGCGGGCGTGCCCGTTCGACCAGCTCGTCGTGGCGGTCGGCGGGTCGGCTGAGGACGTCTGCTCCCAGGTCGACCTGGCCGGCGCTGAGATCATCGTCAATGAAGGTTTCGGCGCGGGCTGCTCGTCTTCGATCGCCGCCGCCCTGGGCACGGTCGATCCCCGCTGCGACGTCATCGTCCTCATGCTCGGCGACCAGCCCGGCGTGACCCCCGCTACCGTCGAGGCGCTCCTCGCCGGTCGCGGTGATGCCCCCCTAGCCGTCTGCCAATACGACGACGGCCCCGGGCACCCGCTCGCCTTCAGTCGTGAGGTGTTCGGCGAGCTCGCGAACCTCCACGGCGACAAGGGTGTGTGGCGGCTGCTCGACCAGCGGGCGGCCGAAGTGGTCGAGGTCACCCGTCCTGGGCCCATCCCCCTCGACGTCGACACCCCCGAGGACTACGAGGCCGTGCTGGCGCACTACCAGGCCGTGCTCGGGCAGGCGCGCGAGCCCACCCTGGCGGCCCTTGGCTCACCCAGTGAGGGCCCGTCGTGACCCAGGAAGGCCGCACCTGGCAGTACACGAGCGCACGCGGGGACGCCTCCGAAGAGGTCGCCCATCTCATTCCCACCGTCGAGAAGCTCGCGGTGCGTCTGGGCGAGATCGACTACCTGGTCGACGAGAGCTTGGCCACCTCGCTCTTTCTCTGCCTGCGCCTGCCCCAGCCGCTCCTGCTCGAGGGGGAGGCCGGCGTCGGCAAGACCGAGGCGGCCAAGGCGCTCGCGACGACGCTCGACACGCCGCTGATCCGCTTGCAGTGCTATGAGGGGATCGACGCCTCCGAGGCGCTTTACGAGTGGAACTACCCGCGGCAGCTGCTCAGCATCCGGCTCGCCGACACCCACGAGGGCGAGCTCAGCGAGGCCGACCTGTTCGGTCCCGACTACCTGATCCGCCGTCCCCTGCTGCGCGCGCTCGAGCACCCTGGACCGCGCCCGGCGGTGCTGCTGATCGACGAGATCGACCGCGCCGACGACGACTTCGAGGCCTTCCTACTCGAGCTCCTGGCCGAGAGCAGCGTGACGATTCCCGAGATCGGCACCATCCGCGCCACCCACCCGCCGGTGATCGTCCTCACTTCGAACCGCACCCGTGATCTCCACGACGCCGTCAAGCGCCGCTGCCTGTACCAGTGGATCGACTACCCGAGCCGTCAGCGCGAGGTCGAGATCGTCCGCCGGCGCGTCAAGGGAGCCTCGGCGGAGATGGCCGTCCAGGTCGCCGACGTGATCGCCCGTCTGCGCGCCAGCGACGTGCAGAAGGCGCCGGGCGTGGCCGAGTCGATCGACTGGCTGTCCGCCCTCAACCTGCTCGGGGTCGAGCGTCTCGACGCTGACGCGATCGATCGCACGCTCGGATCGGTTCTCAAATACAGCGAGGATCAGGAGGTGATCCGCGCGGCCGGCCTCGAGGAGCTCGTGCGAAGCGGTGACTGAGACGCTCGCACCCGGCGACGGCAAGCTTCGCCTCGAGACGATCCATCTCGACCTGCCCGCGGTCGTCAGCGCCTTCACCGAGCGGTTACGGCTCGCGGGGGTGTCCGTCACCCCTCAGCACGCGATCAACTTCGCACGAGCGCTCAATCTGACCAAGCCGATCAGCCGCCGGCGCCTTTACGCGACGGCGCGCGCGGTGCTCGTATCGGACATGGCTCAGCTGACGGCCTTTGACGCCGTCTTCTTCTCGATCTTCGGCACGCGCCCGGAGGACGACTTCGAGCCCGACGAGATCGAGGTCGTGCGCTCGTCCCAGGACGACGAGGCTCCCAAGCCCAAGACGAAGACGCCGAAGGAACGCGAGCGCCCGGCGGGCGCGGACATGAACTCCCAGTCGGCCACCGCCGACGAGGAGGGCGAGGACGACGACGAGGACGACGAGTCGGTCGAGGTTCCCGTCGCCCAGGCGAGCGAGGAAGAGAAGCTCGGGCAGAAGAACTTCGACGAGCTCTCGCCGGACGAGCTCGCGCAGCTCTACCGCCTCATGACCCGTCTCGAGGTCTCCACGCCCAAGCGCCGGACCCGGCGCAAGCGGCGCGCCCACCGGGGCGAGCACGTCGACATGCGGCGGACCCTGCGGACGAGCCTGCGCACGGGCGGGGATCCGATCCGGCTCTCGCACCGCCGCCGCCGCGTGCTCCCGCGCCGTCTGGTCCTGATGTGCGACATCTCGGGCTCGATGGAGCCCTACGCACGCGCCTACTTGCAGTTCCTGATGTGCGCCATGGGCGCTGGGCCGAACGCCGAGGCGTTCGTGTTCGCCACTCGCCTGACCCGCCTGACCAAGGCGCTGGCGGGTCGCAACCCCGAGCGCGCGATCCGGCGTGCGGCGGCGGCGGCCCCCGACTGGTCGAGCGGCACCCGGATCGGCGACGCGCTCAAGCGCTTCAACGACACCCACGGGCGCCGGGGCATGGCCCGCGGCGCCGTGATCGTGATCATGTCCGACGGCTGGGAGCGCGGCGACCCAGAGCTCGTAGGCCGCGAGATGGAGCGGCTCGCGCGGCTCGCGTACCGCGTCGTGTGGGTCAATCCGCGCGTGAGCGCCAGCGACTTCGCGCCCCGAGCCGGGGGGATGGCGGCGGCTCTGCCCCACTGCGACGCGCTCGTCAGCGGCCACACCATGAAGGCGCTCGACGAGGTGGCGGATGCGATCGCGTGCGAGTCCTGGGACCGGCGCACGTCACCGATGCTCGATTACAAGGCCCCGACCGCCGACGAGCTCGAAGCCGAGGAGGAGTCGTGGGGGAGCGCCACCCCGGTGCGCGGGAGTTCATTTGCTATGCCTAGTGGTGAGAACCCCAGCCGGGGTAAGACAACGCCGGGATGGGCCACGGAATAACAAGGAGCAGTGTGACATGAGTGAGACGACGACCAAGACGTGCATCTATCCGGGCTGCGATCGTTCCGCGGTGCCGCCCCATCCGTTGGGGGGACCCCAGCCGGCATTTTGTGACCTAGAGGAGCACAATGCGCTAAGCGCTCACCAGGAGCGGCTGCGGCAGGCGGGCGAAGAGCCGCCCGGCTTGTCCGAGAGCGATGCGTAGCGATCCCAGCAACGAGGAGGAGAACTAGCCGTGGCTTACTATCGTGCGGTCTTTCTGCGCGTACACCCGACGGGCAAGATGGTCCTCAGCTTGTCGACCCGGTCCGATGGGAAGGAAGCGCAGTACGCTCAGCTTGTCGCCGACATGCTCGGCGTTCCGGCGCTCGATGTGAAGGTGGTTCCCAGCGATAACGACCGCTTCGGCGAGGGGAATGGTTACGACACCAACCCGTCGAACGGGACCCCGGCCGCGATCCAGCGCGCCGTGGGCAAGATCATGGCCAAGGGTCAGCGGATGGCGGGCATGGCGCTTGGCGTTTCGCCGGCCCAGCTCCGGTGGGACGGTGGCGCGTGGGTGAACGGCTCCCAGAGCCAGACGCTCGAGGATGTCGCGCTGTACACGTTCGGCGCCGGTGAGTTGCCCCCGGGTGACGAAGGTTTCCTCGACGGGCAAGCCGTCTACTCGGACTAAGGACCCGACTCGCGCGCGGGTCTCAGGCAGGGGGCGGTGGAATCGGCTGGCGCCGATTCCATCGGGGGATTTGGCAGAGCCAAATCCCCCGGCGCTCGCCTGTAACTAGAAGCGCAGCAGCGGTAGGCACCCGACTTCGGTGCCGGCGGCAAGCTCGCCTGTGCCCATGGGGATCCGAGCGAGCGCGTCGGCCTGCGCCGTGATCGCGATCTGGTGCGACTGCTGTCCGTGCACGGGCAGGAGCACGGTGGCGCCTTCGACGGTCTCGAAACGGACACGGATGAGATCGTCGCGCGTGGGGTTGCGCTCGACCGGAGCGCCGAGCGCGCCGGTGATCCATGCGGGCTGAACGTGTGTCGCGCCCTGCAGCGCGAGCAGGGCGGGCCGGACGAAGAGCTCGAAGCAGACGAGGCTGGACACCGGGTTCCCGGGCAGGCCGAACACGAGCGTCGAGTCACGCACGCCGAAGAAGAGCGGCTTTCCCGGCCGCAGCGCGATGCGCCAGAACACCTCTTTGACGCCGAGCTCCTCACCGACGCTGCGGACGAGGTCGTGGGGGCCGACCGACACGCCGCCCGAGCTGATGACGACGTCGTGCTCGAGCGCCCGCGTGAGAGCGGCCCGGTGCGCCTCGGCCGTGTCGGCCGCCGCGGGGATGTGCTCGACGCCCGCGCCGCTGGTGAGAAGCGCGGCGCGCATCATCGGTCCGTTGGCGTCGTAGATCTGGCCCAGCTCGAGCTCCACTCCGGGCTGGCGGAGCTCGGTGCCGGTCGTGAGGACGGCGACGGTCGGCCGGCGCCGGCACATCACGGTGGCCAGGCCTACGGCCGCGGCCGCGCCGATCTGTGCCGATCCGAGGCGGGCACCGGCGGCGAGGATCTCCTCGCCGCGCTCGATGTCGCTGCCGCGGTCGCGCACGAACTCTCCCGGCGCGACGGCGGACGCGAGCTCGATCTGCTCCTTGGTGCCGGCGACGTCCTCGATCGGGACCACCGCGTCGGCTTGGTCGGGAACCACCGCGCCGGTGGAAATGGCAACGGCCTCGCCTGGCCCGAGCTCACCGAGGTAGGGCGCGCCCGCCGAGGACTCGCCGACGACGGTCAGCGTCCCCGGCGTGTCCTGCGCCCGGAGCGCGTAGCCGTCCATGGCCGAGCTCGGGAAGGGGGGGAGGTCGATCGCCGCACGCAACTCCTGCGCGATGTAGCGCCCGTAGGAGTGATCCAGCGTAACCTCCTCGGCCGGCAGCGGCCGGATGTGCGCTTCGACCAGCCCGAGGGCCTCGTCGATCGTGAGCAGCTTAGACGGCGTGCGCGGCTCGGCGAGGCCTTCGGGGCGGCTCATGCCATCAGCTCGAGGGCAGGGCGCACTCTTCGATCGAGACCGTGACCTCGTCGGCCACCTTCAAGGCCCCGAACAGAGCGGAGTAGGGCTTCATCCCGTGGTTGGTCTGCTTGACCACGGCGCTGCCGCTGACCATGCCGTCGTCGCCGACCGTGAGATCGAAGCTGACCGGCGCCGTCTTGCCCACGAGCGTGAGGTCGCCCTGGACGCTGAGCTTGCCGTTGTCACCACCGGAGACCGATGTCGAGTGGAACTCGATGCCCTTGCGCTTGAGCACGTCGTCGTCGATCGTCTTCTTGATGTTCTTCTTGTCGTCGTCACCCAGCGACTGGATGCCGCCCTGGCCTTCGACGACGCGAAGCGAGTCGGCATCGGCGTTGAGCTCGAGGCTCGACTGCGAGGGGTCGTCGCCGATCGTGAGCGTCGCGTCCCAGTTCTCGACGGCGATGGTGAGGTCGTGGCCGGCCTTGGCGGCGGCGCCTGTGCGCTTGGTATTGACCTTGAGCGTCCCGTTCTCAGGTCCGAGCTTGTGTGTACCGGGCTGAATAGACATACGCGCAGCCTATATGATCTCGCGCGCCGCGCGGCATAGACCAATATTCAGATATGCTCTGTGATGCTCCCGATTTTCCTATAGGTACGCGGAGCATCCGCGGGTACCAGAAGCACAACACGCGGAGTACTACTCTTCTACATAAGGAGCATTGTCAGTGGCAACAGAACTAGACCACACGTTCCAGACGTCCAAGGGTGTCGACGAGAGCTGGGCGGCGATCACCGACCTCGAGCGCATCGTCCCCTGCGTGCAGGGTGGGCGAGTCCTCGGGAAGGTCGACGCCAACACGGTCAACGCCGAGATCAACGTCAAGATGGGCGCGATGGCGCTCGAGTTTACGGGCACGGTGCAGATCACCGAGCAGGATCCTTCTGCTCATCGCGCCGTCATGCAGGTCAAGGCGCGCGAGAAGGGTGGCCAAGGCCACGCCAATGCGAACGTCACGTTCGCGCTCAACAGCGGCGGCGGCAACATCCACACCAGCGCCCAGATCACCGGCAAGGCGGCGTCGATGGGCGAAGGCGCGATCGTCGGTGTGCTCGACGCAATGATCAAGGACTTCACTGGCAAGCTCGCAACGATGTGATCCAGCGGCCGCCGCGTCTGCGTATAGGCACCCGTGCGCTATGCGCAGGCGCGAAGTGAGCCGAGGCCGGAAGGAGCAGGAGAGATGAAGGATGTAATCGAGCAGGTAGACGAGTGGGTAGCCCGCGGCGACGACGTGGCGCTTGCCACCGTCGTCGAGGTCAAGCGCTCCGCGCCTCGGCCCCCCGGGTCGAAGATGGCGATCAATAGCCGCGGCGAGGTCTATGGAGCGGTTTCCGGAGGCTGCGTCGAAGGGGCCGTGGTTCAGGTTGCCGAGACCGTCCTCGCCGGCGGTGAGCCGCAGCTGATCCACTACGGCATTCCCGACAGCGACGCCTGGGACGTCGGCTTGCCGTGTGGCGGCGAGATCGACGTTTGGGTGGAACGCTACGAGCCGTGAGCGCCCAGAGCGCGTTCGCTGAGGTCGCCCGCGAGGACGGGCGCGCGGCGCTGGTCACCGTGGTCAGTGGACCACACGCCGGCCAGCGCCTGCTCGTGCGCGCCGACGGCACCCGCGAGGGCTCACTCGGCGACGCCGAGCTCGAGTCCGAGGCGGTCGACGCCGCCAACGAGCTGATGTGGGAGGAGCGCTCAGAGCTCCGCGATGACCTCTTCATCGACGTCACCGCGCCGGCTCCGCGGCTGCTCATCTTCGGAGCCGTCGAGTACGCCAACCACCTCGCGCACCTGGCCAAGGTGACAGGTTGGCGGCCGTACGTGATCGACCCTCGGGCCCAATTCGCCACGCGGGAGCGGTTCCCGGATGCGATCGAAGTGGTTGTGTCCTGGCCCGGCGACGCCTTTGAGCACCTGGGTGGGATCGATCGTGCCACCTACCTGGCAGTCCTTACCCATGACCCCAAGATCGATGACGAGGTCCTGACCCTGGCCCTCGCCGGCGAGCCCGCGTATATCGGCGCCATGGGCTCGAAGCGCGCCCAGGCCGAGCGCCGCGAGCGTCTCCTGACCGCCGGGGTCGACGAGGACGAACTCAGCCGCATCAGCGCCCCCGTCGGCCTCGACCTCGGGGCCGTCAGCGCCGAGGAGGTCGCGCTCTCGATCATGGCCGAGCTCGTCGCCGTCCGCTACGGCCGCGACGCCGGGCGGCTGTCGCAGCGAGCCGCAGGAAAGATCCACTAGGAGGAGTCTCGAAATGGCCACGATCAAGATGCGAGCGATCCGCGAAGGGGAGATCCCTTTCGCGGCCGGCACCGCCGTGCAGGACGACCCGACCCGACCCGCCTTCACCGGGAACGGTCCCAATGACTACATCTGCGTTAACTGCGGAAACCTCCTCGCGCACGACATGCATCCGCTCCAGATGAACGTCAAGGTGAGGGTCAAGTGCGGCGTGTGCGCGACGATCAACGTCGCCCTCGAGCCCGACGACGAGGAGGCCGCGGGGGCCTCGGCGAGCTCGGGGGGCTAGCGAGGCCCCGCGGGCGCGGATAGTCAGCCCAGCCGCTTCGCCAGCGCCTCGCGCTCGCGCGCGTAGGCGGTGGCGCCGTCGCCGTCGAGGGCGACGATCCTGACCACGGGCGGGAGTCCCATTGCGGGGGCGCCGAGGTCAAGCAGCGCATCCCGGTAGGCGCGCTCCTTCTGCCGGCCGCCGAAGCCGAAACCCTTGGCGGCGAAGGCGCGGTCGAGCTTGTCCGTCTGCGAGGCCATCTCACGCGACAGCTCGCGGTACTGGTCGACGTCGAAGCCGAGCGCCACGTCCGGGGGATAGAGGTCAAGCGTGGTGAGCCGAAACGAGGTGAAGTGCGGCAACTCGTCGAGCTGGATCACCGTGCTGGTGGGCTCGTGCAGCAGGTCGACGGTGAGGAAGAAGTTCATCCGCAGCGAGCGCATGACGGCCGCGTTACCCCCGAAACGCTCGTAGATCGCGTTCAGCGCCGCGACCGCCGCGGTCACGGGTTCCCTCAGCGCGGGATCGCGCCGGTTCATGGCGGCAGTCTCGAGCCCCCGATGCCCGGCCTCGGTGAGCCAGTCGAAGGTGGCGAGGGCGTGCAACTCGATGCCGTCCGCCGCCGCCGCGTCGGCGAACGACGGCGCGGCGTCAACGACGGGCACGGGCCTGGACCCCCTGCTGTGCCCCCCTCCCGGGGGCGCGACACAGACGCATTGGGCGGATCCTAACCATCAGGGTGGGCGCACGAGCCCCGACGCGTGACTAGTGCGGCGTTCCGGAAGACCTTTGATGGTCTGGCGAGGGGCTGGGCGTGACTGGGCGTGTTCGCCGGCCTTCCTCGTACCGGGCGTACTTGGATGGCCGGCGGACACGCCCAGGCGCGTCCAGACGCCGCCAGAGCGCAAAGGGATTTCGAGAACGGCGCACTAGGCGGCGTGGACCGCGCTCCGCGACGGGGTGCCGGTGCCTCGATCGGCGGGCGCGGCGCTGTCCTGCGCGCGCGTGGCGAGAGCCCGGAGCCAGTAGCTGACCTCGGCCGGACGCTCGAGCGGGGCCATGTGGCCGGTGAGCGGGAGCTCGACGACTTCGGCAGGCGCCGGGAGAGCGGCGGCGATGCGGCGGGCGTGAGAGGGAGGCGTGAGCCGATCCCGGCTCCCGGCGAGCACGAGGGTGGGGACAGTGAGCCGTGACAGCGCACCGAGCAGGTTCATGTTCGACATCGCCGCCGCCGTCCCCGCCCGAACGTCGGCCGGGCAGTCGCGCAGCATCCGCTCGTAGAACGCGACCTGAGCGGGACCGGCCGTGGGTCCGAAGGCGACGTAGCGAATGACGGCGTCGAGCAGCGAAGGGGAGAAGCCAGGGATGGTTCCCGGTGCGCCGAGCACGTAGGCGCTGATGGGACGGAAGACGGCCGCCGGGATCCGGGGCGGCCTGAACACCATGTGCTCGGTGAGGAGATCCACCACACCGGTGGACACGAGTCCCGCGGCGCTCACCCGTTCCGCGACGGGATGGCGCTCCGCCCACGAGGCGATCGACATCGCTCCGAGCGAGTGACCGACGAGCACGGCCCGCTCGCCCGCGGGCACGCAGGCCCGCAGGATGGCCTCGACGTCGTCGCCGAAGGCGCCGATGGAATAGTCGCCGGTCGGCGACTTCGTGCTCTGGCCATGGCCGCGGAGGTCGTAAGCCACGACCCGGAAGTCCCGGCGCGAGAGGTCATCGATCTGGTAGGCCCAGATCCGCAGCGCTTCCGTCCAGCCGTGCGCGAGCACGATCGTCGGCGCGCCCTCGGGCCCGAACACCTCGGCGTGGAGGACGGTGCCGTCGCGGGCGGCGACGTCGATCGCGCGGCCGGTTGGAGGCGCCGAGAGGAACGGGTACTCGGGGTCGGCGGTGATCCGGCGCTCGTACCGCCGGTGCTCGATCGCCCACGCCGCGGCAGCGGTGAGCCCGCCGACACCGGCCAAGGCGACCCTTGCTCGTCGCTGGACGCGACCCATGGCGGGAATGTTACACACACGTAGTAATGAGCGATAAGGGGTGGCGGGGGGGCGGTGGCCGCGCGGCTGGCGGGCGGGCGCCGCGCGGGCGGGCGGGCGGGCGCTGCGCGGCGGGCGGGC
>JAXDGF010000214.1:0-14545 GCA_034665165.1 Solirubrobacteraceae bacterium
GCCACCCCTCCGGTGAAGCAGACGGCGAGGCCGAGGGCCGTGCTTCGGAGCCCTAGCCGGCCCGGCCAGCCCGACGCGGTGCGCGCGCACACGGCGAAGAGCACCGCCGCCAGGCAGCCGCCGCTGATGGCGATCATCCACGACGACTTGACGTCGCTGCCGGTGCCGAGGCCGTGAACCAGCGCGATCGGCCACGAGGCGTAGGCGAGCCAGTGGGTGACGCGCCAGGCCCCGTAACCGAGGTGCCGCCGCGCCAGGCTCGTGATCACGATGGCGAGTACCAGATCGAACGACGCGGCCCCGAGCCCGAGCCAGAGCGGGCGATAGCTGCCCACGAACGGGACGACCGCGTCGATCAGGGGGACCGACGCGAAGCTGTCGAGCGCGGCGGTGACGATGTGGACGACGAGGAAGGCGACGGCGAGGAGCGACACCGTGCGATGCATCCCATCCACAACGAAGCGCGGCATGCGCAGGGTCGTGAAGCGCTGAACATCGACGACTCCGAGCACCACGCTGGCCGTGAGCAGGATCAGCGCCATCGTGCCCGTCGAGCGCGTTAGGTACCAGTACGCGCTCGGTCCCACCGTGCTCGCGAGGGGCAGGCTCACGCTGCCTGACTTCCTGGCGAGTGCTCCTGTCGCGCGTGCCCTGGCCCTTGCGGCCACCCGGCGATCGTGTGCACCTCACCGCTCACGCTTACCAGGCGCGCGGGCAGCTTCAGCGCGCGCAACCACGCGAGGGCTGCCCAGCCCTGGACGAGGGCGGCCGTCGTCGCGATGTTGGCGTCGACGCAGCTCGAGGCGGCCACGCTCGCGGTCCGCCACACAGGTTCCACGGGCTCGCCCGTGACCGGGTCGAGGATGTGATGCATGACGCGCCCGCTACGGAGCCAGCGCCGCGCGGTCGTGCTCGAGGTCGCGAGCCCGCCGGCGGCGATGGTGACGGTCTGGCCGGGAGCGTCGGGGGCGCTGCGGTGATCGTCGGTGACGTGGATCGCCCACCCGCCGGCGTAGGGCCGGCCCGCGGTGGCGATGTCACCGCCGAGGCTGACGAGGACGCCCGAGCCCGTTGCGTTGTGGATCGTGGCCGCCGCGCGGTCGGCGGCGAGGGCCTTGGCGGTGGCGCCGAGGTCGAGGCGAACGCCGGCCGGGATGCGGACGCGGGGCGGGTCGTGCCCGATCTCGATCAGGTGCCAGCCCGAGGCGCGCCGGGCGCCGATGATGGGACGGCAGCGGGTGGGGTCCTCGGCGGGTGGCGAGGCTTCGTGCGCGGCCGCGGGCGCTTCGTGATGCGGGTGGTCGAGATCGGCGAAATCGCGTGAGTAGCCCGCGAGGATGATCGCCTCGCCGAGGGTGGGGTCGACGGCGCCGTCGGTCAGCGACGCGGCCCGGAGCGCCACCTCGAGCGCCTCGAGGAGCAATGGGCTCACGGTGACGGACCGCCCGGCGGAGGCGTTCACGCGCTCGAGCTCGGAGTCGGACCGGAAGCGGCTGCACGCGAGGTCGACGGCGGCGAGCTCCTCCTCGACGAGGGCACGCGCCGCGAGGAGCGCGCCGGCGTCGGTCACCCGGAGTACGACGGTCGTCCCGAGCGCCTCCCAGCGCGCGGTCGCAACCTCCGCGCCGGACGGCGATGGCGGGCTGAGCATCCGCACTCGGTCAGGAGCCTCCGGAGACAACCGGGGCCGGGGCGGGGGCCGGGGCGGGGGCGGTCTGCGCGGGGGCCGGGGCGGCGGGCGCGGGGGCGGGGGCGGATTGCACGGGGGCGGCTTGTGCGGGCGCGGGCGCGGAGCTCGCCCCGGGGACGGGCTCGACGACCTGCGGCTGCGGGGCGCGAGCGGGCGGCGTCAGGGCGTGGTGCACGGCGCGGTGGTGGGTCCGGCGGCGATGGGTCGTGGTCTTGGCCCGGCGGGCCGAGGTGCTCGACGACGAGCTCGTAGCTCGCTTGATCGTGTGCCCGGGGAAGGCCTGGGCGGCGACGTCGGTCAACAGCCCGGTGCCGACGACCGCGCCGGCGACCATCCAGCGGTTGAGGCGTCGCATCCGGTCGAGCGCGGCGTCACGGGCGAGCGATGGGCTTCTGGGCACGGGGCGTAAACCTCAGTCGTGGTGGTGGTGCAGCAGGGCAGTGTGGGCGGTCCAGATGGAGAAGTCGGGAATCAGGACGACGGCGAGCACGAGCCCGCCGACGAGTGCACCGGCGATCGAGATCCAGCGTCCGGCGGCCCCCGTGGACATCCCGGGGAGCTCGGGCCTGGCCCGGTGAACGGCGCGCAGCGAGGCCGGCAGGTGAGGCAGATGCCCGAGGACGTGGAGCCCGGTGAAGGCGATCCAGGCGAAGAAGCTCACCTTGTGGATGAGCACGAGCTGGCCGCGATTGGCCGGCCCCACGAACAGGAGCACCACCCCGCTCACGAAGACGACGAGCGTCGTCACGACGACAAGGGGGGCGATGAGCCGGAGCAGGACCTCGGGCGGCCCCTTGCGGACGTAGGCCGGGTCGCGGGTGTAGTAGCGGGCGAAGCGGTAGCCGGTGCTCGCCATCTTCAGCGCCACCGGTCCGATCAGGAGCAGGCCGAGAAAGAGATGAAGCCAGAGGAACTGGCCGATGAAGACGATCGTCACCCCGATGGCAGCGAGCAGGACCAGGAGGATGGTGCCCGTGACGGTGGTGAGCTCCTCGTTGCCTTCGGGACCGCCGCCCGTGATCTGGCGCCCGAACATCCGGCGCCGGCCGCGGCGCGCGGGGGCGGCAAGAGAAGGCGCGTCACGCGCGCCCGCGAATTCTGGGCTCGTAGCCATCAGCGACACAGTGTTCGTTTGGCCCCTAAAGACCCCTTCACCGCCGCGTGAGAAACCTCTTCGGCCGTTCTTACCGAATACCACGCCTATTATCGATACATGCGCTACGCCGCCCGCAGCGGTCATGGTGGCCTTGTGTGCCCGGCCTGATCCTCGTCATCGAAGATGAGCCGGGGATCGTCGATTTCCTCGAGCGCGGCCTGCGTGCGCACGGGTTCGACGTCATCTCGGCCCTGGACGGCGTGACCGGCACCGAGCGCGCTGTGAGCGAGAACGTCGACCTCGTGATCCTCGACATGCTCCTCCCGGGGCGGAGCGGCCTCGAGGTGCTGGCGGAGCTCTCGGCGGCCAAGCCCGGGCTGCCGGTGATCGCGCTCACCGCTCGGGGCGAGATCGAGGACCGGATCAACGGGCTCGATGCTGGGGCCATCGACTACCTGGTCAAGCCCTTCTCGCTCGGCGAGCTCGCCGCGCGCGTGCGCGCCCAGCTCCGGGCCGCGATGCAGACCCCCGCGACCGCGGTCCGGGCCGGCGACCTCGAGGTCGACCTCCTCACGCGCGAGGTGAGGCGCGGGGGGGAACGGGTGCGACTCTCCAGCACCGAGTTCGAGCTTCTCGTCTACATGGTCAACAACCGCGGACGCGTCCTCACCCGCGAGCAGATCCTCCGGGCGGTGTGGGGCTACGAGCACGACCCGGGGACCAATGTCGTCGACGTCTACGTCGGCTACCTGCGGCGTAAGCTCGGCCAGGGCGACCGGCGGACGCCGATCGCGACCGTGCGCTCAGTCGGATACCGGCTCGACGATGTGGACTAGGTTGCCGGCTCGCTCCAGCCTGCGCTGGCGCCTCACGGCCTGGGTCGCGGCCGTGCTCCTTGTCTCGGCGGCGGTCATGTTCGTCGTCGTCTACCAGGACACCGGCTCCCAGCTCCGGAGCCAGATCGACCACGACGCCCTGGGCGATACGACCCAGTTCAGGCAGTCGCTGGTTTCGCTCGCGGGCGAATCGCCGGCGCAGATCGCCGCCGCCGCGGGCCGGTACGTGCATGCCCAGCCCTTCAGCGCGACCTCGACGCTTCTGTTCGCCATCGTCCCCGGCGCCGGGACGGTGAGTAATCACCCCGAGCTCTTCGGCAGCGCCTTGCACGACGACGGGGAGACGGCGGCCGAGCAGGCGCTCGAGAATCAGCTCGGGCGCGAGCTCCTCCGGTCCCGCCTGGGCTACACGACACACAAGGTCCCCGATGTCGGCGGGATCAGGATCCTCGAGCGCCGCGTCGCGGTGGGCAAGCTCCACGTCGTGGTCGGGGCCGGCGAGCCCCTTGCCATCGTCGATCGCGCACAGCGCAGCATCGCCAGCGCCTTCATCCTCGCCGGGGCGCTGATCCTCGCCATCGCGCTCCTCGCCTCCTACCTGGCCGGCGCGCGGGTGTCGGCGCCGCTGCGCCGGATGGCGGCGGTCGCGGCCCGCGTCGACGCCGGCGACCTGGCGCCCCGGATCCCGACGGCCGACGCGCGCAGCGACGAGGTGCGCGTCCTCGCCGACGCCTTCAACCACATGCTCGACCGGCTCGCCGACGCCTTCAAGGGTCAGCGCGAGTTCGTCGCGGACGCCTCGCATGAGCTCCGTACTCCGCTCACCGTGATCCGCGGCCAGCTCGAGGTCCTCGCCGCCCAGCCGGACCCAACGGGCGAGGAGGTGCGCCGCGTCGAGCGCCTGGTCCAGGCCGAGGTCGCGCGCATCGGCCGTCTCGTCGATGACCTCCTCCTCCTCGCCCAGTCCGAGCGGACCGACTTCCTGCGTTTGGAGCCAGTCGACCTCGGGACCTACGTCGAGGAGCTCTGGGACGGCATCAGCCTCACCGCCGCGCGCCGCTTCGAGCTTGGGGCGGTCCCGGCCGGCTCGCTCCTCGCCGATCCCGACCGGCTCGCGCAGGCCCTACGCAACCTGGCGCGCAACGCGATCGAGCACACCGCCGAGCCCGGCGGCCTGGTCAGGCTCGAGGTCGACCGCATCCGCGCCAACACGATCCGCTTCGCCGTCATCGACGACGGGCCCGGGATCCCCGCAGGCGAGCACGAGCGCGTCTTCGAGCGTTTCCACCGCACCGATCCCTCGCGCACGCGCGCCGCCGGCGGCGCCGGACTGGGACTGGCCATCGTGCGCGCCATCGCCGACGCCCACGGCGGCCGCGCCTACGTCCGCGTGACCGCGAACGAGCCGGGGGCGCGGCTCGAGCTCGAGTTGCCCGGGTTCACTCCGGGCCGCCCGGCGGGGACGCACGCGGACCGCTCGGGGCGCCGCGCGCCGGTAACGAGTTAGGATTCAGGACGGTGGCCGCTCCGCTCCCGCCCGCCGAGCTCATGCACCGCGTGGGTTGGTCCGTATACGCGCGCAGTGCGGGGGATGTCTTCGAGCAACGGGGTCGGGAGCAGTGGCACCTGATCAAGTCGCTCCTGGGCCCGGACTCGAACCTGAGCGGTAAGCGCATCCTCGACTTCGGGTGCGGCGTCGGGCGCATCCTGCGCACCGCGGTCGCGGAGGATCGCGAAGCCGAGTTCTGGGCCTGCGACATCCACACGCCGAGCGTCGAGTGGCTACGCGAGAACCTGTCGCCTCCGGCCCACGTCTTCCAGACCCAAGAACGGCCCCCGACGCAGCAGTCGGATGGCCAGTTCGACGTGATCTACGCCTTCTCGGTCTTCACCCACCTCCTTGACTCCTGGAGTGCGTGGCTGCTCGAACTGCACCGGCTCCTGGCTGACGACGGCGTTCTCATCGCCACCGTGGTCGGCCCCGGACATGTGACCTTCGTCGAGGAGCCGATCTCCGAGGACATCATCGGCATGAACGTGATGTTTCCCTCGGCGTCGTGGGACATCGGCGGCCCGTTGATCTGGCACTCCGAGTGGTGGCTGCGCGCCCACTGGGGACGCTTATTTGAGATCGTCGAACTGCGCCGGGGGGATCCCGCCGGGCCGCCGCCGCTGTTCGGCCAGAGCGCCGTGGTGATGCGAAAGCGACCGGGAGCGTTCACCCTCGAGGACCTGGAGCGACCCGAGCCCGACGAGCCGCGCGAGTTTGCCGCCCTCCAGCAGAACGTGGCCTCCCTGCGACGCGAGCTGGCCAAGGTCTCGATCGTCCTCGACAGCCGGAGCTGGAGGCTGACCTCGCCGCTCAGGAAGGCGGCCGAGGCGGCGCGGCCGTGGCTGGCGCGTTACGGGAACGGGCGCGCGAACCACCGGGCGTAAGCGCGCTACTGCCCGCGGGCAGCGGCAGGCGGGGGGTTACCCGCCGGCCGGCAGCAGCGGCGATTCGGGCGCGCACGCCATCCCTCGCGCGACAGCCAGCCGCTCGAACATCAGCGCGGTGTCGGCGATCGGTACGCCGGTGAGGTACTCCTCGCGACCCTCGAAGTCGGCCACGATCGCCCGTATCGCGGCGGCGTAGCGAACGGTGTCGCGGTCGAGGAGGCCGTCAATGGCGTCGGCGGCGCGGAGAAAGGGCGGGGAACCGCTGCGCATCCCGGCGCTCGCCGCCCGAGCAGTCCCCTCGTCGCCCTCGACGAGCGCGGCGATGGCCAGCGCGTAGCTCGACGGCGCGCTCTCGGGCGGATCGGGGATCTGCGTGCGCGCGTAGGCGGCCGCGGCGCTCGCGTCCCCGGCGATCACCGCGGCTTTGAGCATGCCGATGAGGCGACCGAAGGCCGTGGGCGACGCCAGCTCCCACGACTCGCGGTAGAGGCGCGACGCTTCGAGAAACGCGTCGGCGGCGCTCGTCTCGTCACCCTCGAGCAGCGCTCTCTGGGCACGGCCTTCGACGGCGATCGCCTCGCGCAACAGGTCGAGATGCGGACCGTCGGCGAGGGGCATCGGGTTGCCTTTAGTCGCCCTTGTGGAGCGAGACCACAGACCCGGGGTTGACGCCGAACTTCTCGCCGCCGAGGTCGGTGAGCCAGGCGAACTGCATGATCGAGCCTCGAGAGGCAGCGATGATCGCCGCTTCGACCTGCTCGAGCGATCCTTGGACGTCGTAGCGCTCCCCGGTCACCAGGGTCATCTTGGTAGTGATCAAGGCATCACCCCCTTGCTTGCGCGCTGCACCGTTTCACCCGCGGTGAGGGTACCGCCTCGGGCGAGCGCAATGCTGTCTGTCCTTCCGGCCGGACCGGGTCACGCCTGGACGGGAGCCACGGCGACCTCGGGGGCCACCGTGATCCGGCCCGCGAAGAGGCGATCGGCGACCGCCCACGTGGCATAGGTCAGCGACCCGACCGTGCCCGTCGCCGTGAGCATCACGCCCGCGGCGGCCGTGAGGGCGACGCCGTGGGAGCCGAGGATGAGCACGGTCGCGGCCGCGCCCAGGCTGGGTCCGACCGGGATCTGGCCCAGGGTGAACATGGCGATGAGAAGCGCCATCGCGTCGAAGACGGAGATGTGGACTCCGATCGCCTGCAGGATGAGCCAGTTGCGCGCGATCTGGCAGCACACGGCCACGAGGACGAGCACGACCATGCGACCGCGACCGCTGTGCATGGCGGCGAGGCCGGCCCACAAGCCGGCCCGGTGGCGCTGCGAGAAGCGCCGCAGACCGAACACGGCGCTGCCGGTGAGGATGACCGCGATCAGGGGAATCCACCACGGCAGCCCCAGGGGCGAGATCAGGGTGAAGGAGAAGATGGCCACGAGCGCGACCTCGACGGTGATGATCGGCACCTCGGCCGCCAGCAGCGCCGGGACGCGAGGGACGCTGCCGCGCGCGGAGCGGCGCAGCGAGGTGATGCGGGCGGCGACGCCGAGGGAGCCGTTGATCACGCTGGCGAGGTAGCCGACTCCGGCCGCCCGAAACAGCATCCGACGCCCCACCGTCCCGCCCGCAGCGCGGACGCACAGGAACCACGCCTCGGTGCGAGCGAGGAGCGCGACGACGGCGAGCAGCGCGGCGAGACCCAGAGTCCACAACGGAGCCGCGTGGAGAGCGGCGGTGAACTGCCCGCGGTGACCGGCGAGCTCAGCTCCGAGGGCGCCGGTGACGACGGCGAACCCGACCATGCTGAGCGCCACGCGCTTGCGCAGCGACGGCGCCCGCGAACTCTGGCAGTCGCTATGCACGAGGCGGTTCTTGAGCGTTCAGCGGCGTGCGTCAACGCCGGCTGAGCGCGCATCCCGCGGTGAGGGTGGGATGCCGGCGCTGGGGCAAGGGCGCCGGCACGAGGCGACAGGCTCGGGTCATGTCTGAGCCATCATCTTCATTCGAGCTTAGACCCTGTGGCAAGCTGGCGCGGCGCGAAGTCGTGACTTCAAGTCCGCATGGCAGCCTCGATGGGACTATGGTGTTGACAGTGGACGAGCCTGAAATACGCGCCTTGCTGATCCGGCTTGCGCGTCCGCATCCATCGGGCGGGAAAGTGGTTGAACGCGCGGCGATCCTGGCTGAGGGGGCCGATTTTCCGGAGGTTGTGGAATGGATCATGGACCACTCCGGAAGGCCCGACACACCGCGCAGCGCAGGCCCGGAGCGCGGGTTGCACGGCTCACGAACGGTCGAGCCGCTGCGAGCAGACCAGCGCCGAGCGCTGCGCTATGTGTTACCGGCTGACGTATTAGCCTGATGGACGTGAACCTGGGTGCCACCGCCCTCGGTGACGAGCTCGGCGATGCGCCGCCGAGCGGGCTCGTCGCGGTGCTCTCGCCCGCAGAGCTCCAGACGCTCGCCGACAGCCTGGGCGAGGCCAAGCGACGCCAGTCGCAGGCGCTCGACCGTGCGATCAAGGATGCCCTCGGCCACGTGCCCTTCATCTTTCGCGGCGCCGTCGAGCTGATCCTGCTGTGACCACCGCGCTCGAAACCCGCGCGGAGATCATCAAGCTCGCTCGCGTGCTGGGTACGCCGGAGGACCAGCTCGGCTATCTCGAGCGCGCCTCGCCCGAGGACCTGCGCGCCCTGCGCGAGCGAGCGACCGACACGCTGTTCGAGAAGGATCACGAGCGCCTGCACAAGCTCGCGCTCGCGAGCCGGATCCTGCCCTCGTCGATCGCGGCCGTGATCGCGCGCTGGGCCCTCGGCGCGCTCCTCAGCGCACGCGTCACGGGACTGCTCTCTCCGTCCAAGGCGGTCGAGATCGCCAAGCGGCTGCCGGCGTCGTTCCTGGCCGACATCGCGGTCGAGCTCGATCCGCGCCGCGCGGCCGAGGTCATCGAGCGCATGCCGGCCTGGCAAGTGGGCGAGGTCGCCGCCGAGCTCACGCGCCGAAACGAGCACGTGGCCATGGGCCGGTTCGTCGCCTACCTCGGCGATGAGGCGATCAGCGCGGCGATGGAGCAGATCGACGATGCCGGGCTCCTGCGCATCGCCTTCGTGATGGAGGGCAAGGACCGGCTCGACCACGTCGTGGGGCTCCTGCCCGAGCAGCGCCTCGCCGGCGTCATGCGCGCCGCCGATCGGGCCGGACTCTGGCCCGAGGCGCTCGACCTCCTCGATCACCTGAGCCCTGAGCGCAAAGGCGCGCTGGCCGAGATCGCCACCGCCGAGGGCCTGCTCGAGAGCCTGGCCCAGACGGCGAACGCCGAGGGACTGTGGGACATCGTCCTGCCCGTCATCCCGCTGATGACCGAACCGTCGCGGCTGAGCCTGGCCCGGCTGCGCATCGTCGAGGACCCCCGAGCACTCGCGGCCATCCTCGACACGGCCGGACGCTACGACCTGTGGGCGGCGCTCCTGCCCGTCGTCGAGCACCTTCCCGCCGCCTCGCGGGATACGGTCGCCTCGCTCGCGGCCGGGTTCGACCCGAGCGTGCTCGAACGCATCGTGGCCATCGTGCGCGACCGCGACATGTGGTCGATTCTGCTCCCGCTCGTGACCCTGAACGCGGCGCTCCAGGACCGGCTCGTGCCGGTGGCGTCGCGGCTGGGAGCGAACGACCGCGCGCGGGCGGCGGCAGTGGCGCGGGAGGTCGGCGTCGCGGGGCGGCTCGGCTCGCTCGGCCCGGTGCTCGGAACCGGCTGAACCGGCGCTCGCGCCTCGCTACCGTATGTGAGGCATGAGCGTGTTATCAACCCTGCGCATGTACATGCGTCGGACGCCCAAGCTGAAGGACGCGACCGACATCTACTCCCATCGCGTGAAGATGCTCGACGGGAGCGAGCTCGACCTGGAGTCGCTCCGCGGGAGGCCGACGCTGATCGTCAACACGGCGAGCAAATGCGGCTACACCCCGCAGTACGCAGGCCTGCAGGCCCTATACGAGCGCTACCAGGCTCGCGGCCTCCAAGTCCTCGGCTCGCCCTCCGGAGACTTCGCCAGGCAGGAGTACGAGGAGGCTGAGGAGATCAGCACCTTCTGCATTGAGAACTACGGCGTCAGCTTCCGCCTCACCGAGCGGATGTCGGTCCGCGCCGATCCCGACCCACTCTGGCGCGACCTCGCCGCGCAGCCGGACTCGGGGCCGCCGGTATGGAATTTCACCAAGTACCTCGTCGGTCCCGACGGGCACCTCCTCGCGCGCTGGCCGACCAAGGTCTCGCCCGATGACCCGCAGATCATCGAGGCGGTCGAGGCCGCGCTGCCCGAGCAGGCCGTCAGCCTTCCCTGAGCCGCTCCGTGAGCCGGCCGTGGCGGCGGCCGGTGTCGGGCGTGCGGGCGGCGCGGGCGAGGACGTCGCGGGTTCCGACGATCACGGTCGCGAGCTTGGCCCGCGTGATGGCCGTGTAGAGCATCTCCCGGCGCAGGAAGAACGCGCCGCCCGCCTGGTGGGCGACGATGACCGCGACCGGGAGCTCGATCCCCTGGCCTCGGTGCACCGAGCACGCGTAGGCGAGCTTGAGTCGCTCGCCGTCCTCGGGGGGCAGGCGGAAGATGGTTTCCTCGGATGCGAGGATGAGGGCGGCCTCCTCGTCATCCTGGGCATCGGCGGCGGTTACCTCGTCGATGAGGCGCAGGAGGGTGCCGTTCATGAGCCCGAGGTCGTGGAGATTGCGTCCCGTGAGCATGAGCTTGTCCCCGAGCCGGAGCCGGCCGCCGCGGACCGGGAGGCCGTCGGGGTTGAGCGCCTCACGGAGCGCTTCGTTCAGGCGATCGATCCCGAGCTCGCCCCGGTAGACGGGGGCGAAGACTTGGATGTCTCTGATCGGATCGACCCCGTAGTGCTTGGGAAGCCGCGCGGAGACGAGATCAACGATCTCCTGCCGAGCAGCGACGGGGTCGTTGTGCTCGATGAGGAAGAGGTCCCGGCGCATCCCGTCGCTCGCCGCGAAGTCGGGCGCCTCGCCGCGCCGGATGGCGTGCGCGCCCTGCACGATCATGCTCCCCGCCGCCTGGCGGAAGATGTGCGTGAGCCGAGCGGTGGGGACGAGCTCGGACACAACGAGCTCAGCGAAAGGCTTCCCCGCCCCCACCGGCGCGAGCTGATCGGCGTCGCCGACGAGGACGACATTTGTGTCGCGGCCCACGGCCCTGAGCAGCGTTAGCAGCAGCTCGAGGTTCGCCATCGAGGTCTCGTCGACGATGAGCAGATCGCAGCGGAGCGGATCGTCCTCGTCGTGCGTCGGCCCCTCGCCGGGAATCCACCCCAAGGCCGAGTGCACGGTCGAGGCGCGCATGCCGGTCGCCTCCGCCATTCGCACCGCGGCCCGGCCGGTGGGCGCGACGAGGAGGACGCGGGCGCCGCGCGCGACCGCGAGCGTCCCGATCGTGCGGATGCTCGCCGTCTTGCCCGTGCCCGGACCGCCGGTGACGAGGGAGAGGCGGTGAGCGAAGGCCGCGCGGACGCCGGCCCATTGTTCGTCGCTAAGAGTGGAGGCGGAATCCGCTAAAGCGGATTCCATTGGGAGTTCGGTCGCAGTGGAATCCGCTAAAGCGGATTCCATTGGGAGTTCGGTCGCGGGCTTGGGCGGTGTTGGTGGTTTTGGCGCCGAACTCCCGGGTGGTGGTGGGCGCAGGCGACGGGAGCCCTCGCTGTCGAGCATGGCGCGGATGAGCTCCGCCAGCTCGGCCTCGAGCCGCGCCGTCACGGCCCGGTATATCCACTCGCCGGCTCGCTCGAGATCGCCCCGCTCGACGAGCTCGTCGATGAGCTCCTCGCTCGGCGCCTCCATGCCGAGGAGCTCGGCGCAGGTGGCGCGCAGGACATCGATGGGCAGGCACGTGCTCCCGCTCCGCTCGGCCTCGGCGAGCACGTGGAGGATGCCGGCCCGGGCCCGCTCCGGGCTCTCGCGCGAGATGCCCGCGGTGGAGGCGATCCGATCAGCAACGCTGAAGCCCACTCCGAACACGCTCGTCAGCTCGTAGGGCCGCTCGCGCACGACGCGGTGAGCGGCGTCGCCGAACTCGCGCTGGATGCCGGTGACGAGATAAGCGAGTCCGTGGGGCGCGAGCAGGAGGTGAAGCCGCCGGGTGACCCGCAGTCCGTCCCAGGACTGGGCCGCCTCGCGCGCGCGCCGCGGGGAGAGCCCCTCCCGCAGGAAGACCCCTGAGGGATCCTGGTCGATCGCGTCGAGCACTCCGGCCTCGCCGTAGCGCTCGACCAGTTTCGCCGCGCGCCTCGGACCGATGTGGCGCACGCGGACGAGGTAGGCCAGGAGGGCCTGCTCGTCGGAGGGAGGAAGGGGGTCGGCCTGGGTTACCTTGATTTGGGGACCGAAGCGCGAGTCGTCCTGCCAGGTGCCGACCACGTGCGCGCGCTCGCGGTCCTCGAGGTGGTGGAGCGGCCCGACGAGCACGACCTCGTCGCCCGACTCGTCAACGGCCTCGACCACGGCCCAGCCGGTGGCCTCGTTGGCGAACCGGGTTCGCCTGACCGTCACCTGCGCGTTGTAGTCCATCGCGGCACGACGTTACCGCCCGGATGGGTGTGTAACCGCTCCACGTACCAAGATGTTCCTCGATCGTTACCGAGTGGCTACGGCCTCGAAGCAGGGCGTGTTCGCCTCACGGCCCGTTCGAGCCCCTCGCTCGCGATGAGCTGGTGGGAGGCAACGATCAGGGGCTTGACCGCTGCGAGCCCGAGCCTCGCCAGGCGGTCGCCCCCGGACACCCTGGTCTCGCTGACGAGAACGGCCCCGTGCGGGCCCGCCGGTTCCACCCAGTTGGCGAAGAGAACGCGCACCGTCCCCCGCACCGACCAGTGCCGGAACTCGTCGGGGTCGGCGAGGACGGGGTAATCGCGGCGGATGGTCCAGATCCGGCCCACGATGCCGGACATGAGGGCGAGCTCGTCCTCGCAGAGAACGAGGAACGGCGGTGAGCGGAAGAGCTCGGCATAGGACAGGTCAGCCGGCAGTCCCGGGATGCGCAGGCGCACGAGCCTCCCGAGCCGGCGCGTCTCGGACGTCCGCACGGCCTGCGCGGCCGCCCACAGGTCCGCCGGCTCCGCGCTCGTCTCGCGGCTGTGCCTGATGCGCACGCTCGGCCGGTCGATCCAGCGGTCGAGGTCGGGCGCGATGGGCGGCGGCTTGCCAAGATGTCGCTCCATGGAGCGTTTCAACGTACTGACGGGCGATCTCGATCACCACTCCGGGCGCGCGGGATATCGCTGGCGCGGGGCCAGTCGAGTCGGTGCCGGGCTCGGCGGCGAGCGGATGGGTGCCAGTGTCTATGAGCTGGACGACGGCGAGCTCACCTTCCCCTATCACTTCCATCACGGCGTCGAGGAGTGGCTCTGCGTGATTGCCGGGACTCCGACGGTGCGCACCCCGGGCGGCGAGCACGAGCTCGCGGCGGGTGACCTCGTGTGCTTTCCATCCGGGCGCGAGGGCGCCCACACCGTGCTCGGGCCAGGGCGCGTGATGCTCCTCTCGGCCAACCGGTCGCCGTCGATCTCGGTGTATCCCGAGTCGGACAAGCTCGGTACGCGCCCCGGGGATGACAGCGACCGCCTGAACTTCCGCCGCGCCGACGCGGTCGACTACTGGGAGGGCGAGTGAACGTCGTCAACGCCTTCGGCGTTCCGGTCGAAGGCGATGCTGATGATCCGGCGGGCTATCGGGCGCGCGCGGTGCGCGTCGGCCCGATGCTCGAGGCCGAGATGCTGGGCGCGACCATCTACGAGCTCGATCCTGGCGAGAGCATCTGTCCCTATCACTACGAGCACGGCGTCGAGGAGAGCCTCCTCGTGCTCTCGGGCCACCCGCTGCTGCGCCATCCTGACGGCGAGGACGTCCTCGACCCGGGCGACCTCGTCTGGTTCCCCGAGGGACCGAGGGGCGCACACAAGCTCACCGGGCGCGGCGACGAGACGACCCGCCTCGTCTTCTTCTCGACCACTGGGGAGCCGGCGACCGCCGTCTACCCCGACAGCGGCAAGATCGGCGTGTGGCCGCCAGGGAAGATCTTCCGCGAGGCGGACGCGGTGGATTACTGGGACGGGGAGGCGTAGCGGGGCGGGCGGGGCAAGGCGGGCGGGTCCGGGCGAGAGACGTGGCTGCTCTTGAGCCGATATATGCGGCTTAAGTGCGTCCACCCCTTACGGAAACACCCGCCCCGTCGCCGGCGTGACCGCCACCTGACCGCTGGCCACCCCCAACGTCGGGTGACTTGCGCTCACGGTAACAGCGCCGGTGCGACCTGCCTGCGAGCGGATGAAGGCACCGCCCACGCCGCCGTAGGTCGCGAACGGGAACGGGTTGTCGCCGATCAGGGTGCCGGGCCCGGTCACGGTCAGGGTTACGTCGCCGCTGGGATAGGGGCGCTGATTACCGTAGGCGTCGAGTGCGCGGAAGGTGACCCGGGTCATGTCACTGCCGT
>JAXDGF010000215.1:0-2556 GCA_034665165.1 Solirubrobacteraceae bacterium
GGTGTGGCGGTCCGGTGGGTTCCGGCGCGTGGCCCGGTCTATCTCGGTGGGTGTGCGAATAACGGTCCCCTGCGGTACCGGAAGTCGCGCACCCTTCCTGGCCGTGACCCGTGCTGCCGGCGGCGACCCGTGCTGCGTTTTCATCGTATGTCAATGCATTCGCAGCACACCCCGCACAAACCGCCCCCCTCTGCCCCGTCCCCCGCGCCCCATCCTCCCCAGGGCGGCGGCGGTCCCGGCGTCCGGGGAGCCGTTCCGCCCTCGCTTGGTCGAGCGCTGAGCTGGTGCCCGAACCCTCAGCCCCCGCACACGGCAGCGGGGGTGCCGGACCCTCGGCACCGCGCGCCGCGGCAGCGACGGCGTGCCCGGCCGGCCAAGCGCGGCATCATCGCGACGATCGACACGCTCGAGCCGCCCACTCCACACGTTCAACTCCGCCGCGTGACCCTCAAATCCGTCACCGAACTTGAGAAGACGACCACTCAGGGCCCCGCTGGCTCCGGAGGCTGACTGCTCGGCGGCGCCTGTACGACCAGGGCGTACGAGCCGACTCCGAGGAGCGAGCTCGCCGGCACCTCGCGCTCGCCGATGACGATCGTCTCAACCGCCCCGCTCTCGGGATCGAAGACGACATCGCTCGCCTCACCCAAGCCATCGCCCATGTCGGTGAGTACGCGTTTGCCGATCAGCTCGAGCTTGCCGTCGGCGGCGGCGCTCTCGCGCTCGTCGCGCGGGCGATGCAGTGCCTCCTCGCTCGCCACCATCACCGCGTCGGGTCCGAAGCCGGCGACCTGGTCCCAGTCGACCAGCGCGGATTTGCGACCCTTGCCGGCGACCAGGGCCGTGACCTGGCGCGTCCCCACGTCGACGACGATATGGCTCAGCCGGCCGAGCTCCTCGGCGCTCGTGCGGCTGATGAGCTTGCGCCCCACGGCCGCGGTGAAGCGCTCGCTCATTGCATTCCGAGCCGGGAGCGGAACTCGTCGACGGCGCCGCCCAGCCCGACCAGATCGGCCTCGACGAAGTCCTGCGTCGCATTGGGAACGATGAGAGCGCTGCCGGAAATGGCGAGCTGGCTCGGCAGCGGGATGTAGGCGGTCCCCCCGGCGGCGGTCTCGATCTCGTACCCGACCACCTCGCCGTCGCTTCCGGCGAGGACGACGACGTCCGTGACGGTGCCGAGGCTCTTCCCTTGCTCGGTGAGAACGGCGTTCCCGGTCACGTCGCGCTCGGCCGACGCCGTGCCGACCTCGTCGGGCGCCGCATCGGGGCGGACGAGGCTCTCCTCGCTGTCGACCATCACCGCGTCACGGCCGATGGCGTGGATCGCCTGCGCCGGTAGCACTTCGCGGCGCCGGCCGGCGAGGAAGCCGCGCTTGTTGAGCGTGAGGCCGACGAGGCGCCCCGCTTCGGGGTCGTAGATCAGGTCGCGGACCTCGGCCACGTCCTCGCCGCCGCGAATCGTGACCACGGGCAGGCCGCGGATCGACGACCCCGTGACCAGCAGCCTCATTGCTTCCTTCTCCGGGTGGCGATCGCGCCGCCCGCCCGCCGACGACGCCGGATGAAGACGCCGAGCGCAAGGACGAGGGCGATCACCACCAGGATCACGACCAGCCACGCCACGACGCTCATCGCAAACCTCCGATCTGGGAGGATGATACTCGCGCTCCCCAGCAGTCGCTCGCTGTCAGGGCGCTACCCAGCGGGTATTAGGGAACCCTAATACCTGGTAGCGTGGGCAGCGCATGATGACGCTGTCGTGTTCCTCCCCGTCCGGGGCAGCCAGCCGGCGCTGGCGCCCTGGCGCCGCCGTTGTCGTACTGAGCGGGCTGCTGGCCGCCTGTGGCGGCTCCTCGTCGTCGAAGTCGATCACGCTCTACAACGGCCAGCACGCGCAGACCACCGCCGCGCTCGTGGCGCGCTTCGAAAAGCTCACCGGCATCCGCGTCAATGTCCGCAGTAACGACGAGGACGCGCTTGTCTCTCAGATCGCCGCCGAGGGCGCGAACTCCCCCGCCGACGCGATCTACGCCGAGAACTCGCCGCCGCTCGAGTACCTGCGCCAGAAGGGCTTGCTCGTCCCCGTGGCGCCCGCGACCCTGGCGCGCGCGCCTAGCCGTTACAACTCGCCGCAGGGCGACTGGGTCGGAGTCTCCGCTCGCGTCAGCGTCCTCGACTACAACACGCAGCTCCTCAAGCGGAGCCAGCTCCCCACCTCGATCATGCAGCTGGCCGAGCCGCAGTGGAAGGGGAAGCTCGCCTTCGCCCCCTCCGAGACGGACTTCCAGCCCATCGTCAGCTCCGTCGCGCGCAGCTACGGCGACGCGGCGGCCCTGCGCTGGCTCGAGGGGCTGAAGGCCAACGCCGGCTCGCACATCTACCCGAACAACGAGGCCACCACCGACCAGATAAACCGCGGACAGGCAGAACTCGGGCTCATCGACCAGTACTACTGGTACCGCCAGCGGGCCCAGGTGGGCGCGGGCAACATGCACTCCGCGATCGCCTACCTCGCGCCCCGCGATCCGGGCTACGTGATCGACGTCTCGGGGG
>JAXDGF010000216.1:0-7097 GCA_034665165.1 Solirubrobacteraceae bacterium
TCGAGCTCGAGGCGAGCGACGTGCTGACCGGGCAGCACCCTCACTTTTCGATCGGTGTACCATTAGCCCGGCCGGAGCGTCAGGGCCTCGGGGTCCTCGCCCGAGGCGAGGATCTCGGACAGGCGCACCCGGTCGTAGGGGAGCCGCGGCTCGCCGCAGATGAGTGTCAGCGGCACATCGTGGTCGTGGTCGCGCACCGCCTCGACCACGGCCTGGCCGGCGATGCCTCCTCCCACGACGACGATCCCAGACCGCCCAAGCGTCATGCCGGCACTCCGGCGTCGACGATCCCCAAGAACCCGGTCGTCATGCCGGCACTCCGGCGTCGACGGGCTCACTCGCGGTGGCGGACCGGTGCTCGGCGAGCATGGCCTCGAGATCGGCCGTGCAGCTCCCGCACCCGGTCCCCGCGCGGGTGGCGCGACCGAGCCCCGACAGGGTGCTGAACCCCCCGTCCCGGATCGCGGCGATGAGCTGACCGCGCGTGACCGAGTTGCAGGAGCACACGATCGCGGACGGGGAGTCGTCGGCGGCCTGGCCGGGTGCGCCCATCGGGGTGAGCAGCGAGGCCGGCACGGGGTCGCCGGTGCGGAGCAGGCCCGACAGGGTCTTGGCTTCGGCGACGTCGCCGAGGAGGGTGGCACTCGCGAGGCGGTCACCGTCGAGGACGAGCTTGCGGTATCGGCGCCGGCGGGTGTCGGCGAAGAGGATCTCGTCGTGCGCCGCGTCGGGGGCGGCGGCGCCTCCCGCGAAGAGGTCGACTCCGGCCACCTTGAGCGTGGTGGCGGGTGTGGCGCCGTGGAAGGCGGCCGGGTCACCGACGATGTCCGCGCCCGCTACGCGAGCCTGGTCGGCGAGGGGCGCCCACAGCCCGTAGACCGTCCCGCGATGCTCGGCGCACTCCCCGACCGCCCATACGCCCGGCGCGCTCGTGCGGAGCTGGTCGTCGACGACGATCCCGCGCCGACACTCGATCCCGGCCGTGCGGGCCAGCGTCGTCTCCGGGCGGACGCCGGTGGCGACGACGACGAGCGACGCCTCGAGCGTCTCGCCGTCGTCGAGGACGACGTGATCGGCGGCGATCCCGGCCACCGAGCGCCCGAGCCGGGTTTGCAGGCCGAGGCCGAGGAGGGCGCGCTCGAGCATGGCGCCCGCGCCGCGATCGAGCTGCTGGGGCATGGGACGCTCGGCGAGCTCGACGACCGTGACCTGGACCCCGCGGGTGAGCAGGCCCGCCGCCGCCTCGAGCCCGAGCAGCCCCCCGCCCACGACGACGGCGTGCGTGCACCCGGACCGGCAAGCGTGGGCGAGCGCGTCGACGTCACCCGGGGTCCGGAACACGCACACGTGGGCGGCGTCGACGCCCGGGATGGGCGGCAAGAAGGGGCGCGATCCGGTTGCGAGCACGAGTGCATCCCAGGGGTGGCGCTCACCGGCCGCGTCGGTGACCGAGCGATCGTCGAGATCGAGCGTGGTGGCGGGACACGCCGCCCTGAGGTCGACGCCGTGCGCCTCGTACCAAGCGTCGGGGCGAAGCTCGAGGTCACCCAGGCCGCAGGTCCGGGCCAGGAGCTTCGAGACCAGGATCCGGTTGTAGGGGGCGACTGCCTCTTCGCCGAGCATCGTCACCTCGAGCTCTCTCCGGCCGCGCCTCTGCACCGCCTCTTCGATGACCGCAAGTCCGGCCATGCCCGTCCCCACCACCACGAGACGCCGGGGCCCTGACCGCGAGCGCCGGACCGGGCGGGCGTCGGCGGCGCGCGCCACCCGGATCGCGAGCGCCTTGAGCTCGGGCTGCTTGGAGACGGGGTCGGTAGCCCGGTGGGTGGCGGCATTGACTGCGCCGGCGCCGGGAGCGGCGTTGAGCGCCCCCCAGTGAAACGGAGTGAAGGCGACGCCGCGCGCGAGGTCGGGAACGAGCTGGACGCGGAGGCGGACCTCGCCGCGGCGTGAGGAGACGAGCGCGAGGTCACCGTCGGCGACGCCGGCCGCCCGCGCGTCGTCCGGGTGGAGCTCGAGCAGGGGCTCGGGCACCGCCTTGCCCAGCGCGCGCGATTTCCCCGTGCGAGTCATCGTGTGCCACTGGTCGGCGATCCGGCCCGTGGTGAGGGTGAGAGGGTATTTGTCGGAGGTGCTCTCGGCCGGTGGCGCGTGGGGCGTGGGCTCGAAGCGAGCCCGACCGTCGGGAGTGGCGACGCGGCCGTCGGCGTAGAGGCGGGCATTTCCGTCGGGCCACTGGATCCCTCCGCCCCGCCGCAGCCGCTCGTGGGAAAAGCCGGATAAGTCGCACAGCCTGCCGGCGGTACAGCGGACGAACTCGTCGAACACGGCGGCCTCGTCAACCCAATCGAAGTGCTCGCCGAACCCGAGCGCGTGCGCGAGACCGGCGAAGATGCGCCAGTCGGGGCGCGCCTCGCCGGGCGGCTCCAGGGCGCGGCGCACGAGGCCCACGCGACGCTCGGAGTTCGTCATCGCCCCCTCCTTCTCGGGCCAGGCGGCGGCGGGGAGGACGGCGTGCGCTAGGGCCGAGGTCTCGGTCGGGTGATGCGCATCCTGGACGACGACGAGCTCGGCGCGCTCGAGGGCGGCGCGCACGAGGCCCGCGTCGGGCATGGATACGACGGGGTTGGTGGCCGCGATCCACAGCGCCTTGACCTTGCCCTCGGCCGCGGCCTCGAAGAGCTCGACGGCGGGCAGGCCGGGGCGCGCGGAGATGCCGGGCGCGGAGGCCGGGATCCCCCACAGCGAGGTCATGGCCGCGCGATCGGCCCGGTTCTCGACTCGCCGGTAGCCGGGCAGGAGCTGGGCGAGCCCGCCCGTCTCGCGGCCCCCCATGGCGTTCGGTTGACCGGTGAGCGAGAACGGTCCCGACCCCGGGCGGCCGAGATTCCCGGTGGCGAGGCAGAGGTTGATGAGCGCGCGGTTCTTGAGCGTGCCGACCGTCGACTGGTTGGCGCCCATCGACCACATCGCCATCGCGGTCCTCGCCGCCCCGAAGCGCCGCGCTGCCTCGACGATGAGCTCGGACGCTACGCCGCACGCCGCGGCGGCCCGCTCCGGGGGCCATTCGCGCGCGACGGCGATGGCGGCCTCGAAGCCGCTCGTGTGGGCGGCGATGAACTCCTCGTCGAGCATCCCCTCGGCCTCGACCACGCCCAGCATCGACGCCAGCAGCGCGAGGTCGCTCCCCGGGCGCACGGGCAGGTGGAGGTCGGCGGCGCGCGCCGTCGGGGTGGGCCGCGGATCGACGCAGATGACGAACGCCCCCTCGCGCTGGCGGTCACGGATCCGCGACCACACGATCGGATGGCACGCGGCCGTGTTCGATCCGAGGAGGAGGAAACACTCGGCGAGCTCGATGTCGGCATAGGCCCCCGGCGGTCCGTCGGAGCCGAAGGCGCCGGTGTAGCCGGCGACGGCCGAGGACATGCACAGGCGCGAGTTCGAGTCGAGGTTGTTGGTTCCGAGGAAGCCCTTGACGAGCTTCGCGACGGCGTAGTAATCCTCGGTCAGGAGCTGGCCCGAGATGTAGAAGCCGAGCGCGTCGGGCCCGTGCTCGGCGGCGATGCGTGCGACCCGGGCCGCGAGCGATCGGAGGGCCTGATCCCAGCCCGCGGGCTCGAAGCGAGCGTCCCGGCTCCCGCGCACGAGCGGGGTCACGGCCCGGTCGGCGGCGTGCACGGCGGGCGCGATCTCGAGCGGCTTGCGACACGTCCGGCCCCGGTTGACCGGATACAAAGGGTCGCCCTTCACCCCGCGCAGCCGTCCCTCCTCGGTATAAACGAGCAGGCCACAGCCCACGCCACAGTACGGGCACAGCGAACGGGTCTCGGTGGGAACCGACACTCAGGCAATGGTGGGGGGTCGCGGTTACCCCGCCGCGACGCCAAGATGAACGCTGTGTGAACTTCATCGCATGTCGAGGGCGGTTTCGACATCCGGCCAATGACGCGCGCGCGGACAGATGCAACCCTCGGGCCCGTCCCCTGCGCCGGCGGCGGCATGCCCACAGACACAGACCTGACGCTCTCCAATCGCGACTACGTGATGCGCACCGTCGAGGAGCGTGGCATCCGCTTCGTGCGCCTGTGGTTCGTCGACGTGCTGGGCATGCTCAAGAGCATGGCGATCCCCGTGACCGAGCTCGAGACCGTGCTCGAGCAGGGGGTCGGGCTCGACGGCTCGGCGCTCGAGGGCGGCTCGCGCCTCGCCGAGCGCGACGTGATCGCCCATCCCGACCCGAGGACGTTCCAGGTCCTCCCGTGGCGGCCGAAATCGGTCGCGGCCCGCATGCTCTGTGACGTCAGGCTTCCCGACGGAACTCCCTTCCCCGGAGACTCGCGTCACGCCCTCCGCCGCGTGCTCTCGCAGGCGGCCGAGCTCGGGCTGACGATGCAGGTGGGCGCCGAGGTCGAGTTCTTCCTCTTTCAAGAGGGGTCTGACCCGAGCAAGCCGCCCGTCCCCCTCGACCAGGGCACCTATTTCGACCTCACCCCGCTCGATGACGGCAGCGACTTCCGCCGGCGCACGATCGAGTACCTCGAGCAGATGGGGATACCGGTCAAGGCCTCCCACCACGAAGTCGCGCCATCGCAACACGAGATCAAGCTCGCTCACACCGATGCCCTCTCGATGGCCGACGCGGTGACTACGTTCAGGCTCGCGGTCAAGGAGGTCGCGCGCGAGCAGGATGTGTTCGCGACCTTCATGCCCAAGCCGCTCGAGGACGAGTCAGGCTCGGGGATGCACGTCCACCTCTCGCTCTTCGACGGCGAGCACAACGTCTTCTACGACGCGGACGAGCCCGGCCCGCTCTCGAGCACGGGCCGCGCCTTCCTGGCCGGCGTGCTCGCGCACGCGCCCGAGCTCACCGCCGTCACGAATCAGTGGGTCAACAGCTACAAGCGCCTGGCCGGAGGCTTCGAGGCGCCCGAGTACGTGAGCTGGACCCGGCACGCGCGCTCGGCGCTCGTGCGCGTGCCCTCGAGCCGCCCCGACAGCGAAGCCGCCGCCCGCATCGAGCTGCGCTCGCCCGATTCGGCGTGCAATCCGTACCTGTGCTTCGCGCTCGTGCTCGCCGCCGGGCTGCGCGGGATCGAGCGCGGTTACCAGCTCGGCGCCGAGGCCGGCGACGAGCCGCCACCGGGAGCGTGCCGCCTTCCGGAGGACCTGCGCGAGGCGGTGACGCTGTTCGAGGCCTCCGAACTCGCCCGCGACGCGCTCGGGGACCGGCTCTGCGATTGGTACGTACGCAACAAGCGACGCGAATGGGACGAATACCGCAAGACCGTGACCGAGTTCGAGCGCAGCCGCTATCTGCGGGCGCTGTGAGGATGGGCGTCGCGTGGATATACGCCCAGCGTTCGGAGGCCGCCGATGAGGCAGCCCGGATGCTGGCTGAGCTCGGCTTCAGCCCCCTGCGGGTCGCGATCAACGGATCCCTCCGACCCCGGGACGAGGACGGGCGAACCGTGCGCCGGCCCGACCTCGCCCTCGTCGTCGACGACCGCGGCGACGCCACGCCCGTGTGCGTGCGCCTGCGCGACGACGACGAGCTCGGCGAGGTGCCGATCGTCGTCACCGTCGAGCCGGGCGACCTCGATCTCAGCCCCGAGATGCTCGAGGTCCACGAGCTCATCGTCGCGCCCTTCACCACCGCCGAGCTCTCGGCGCGCATCGCCCGCGCGCGGCGTCAGGTCCACGGGGTTGAGGAGGACGAAATGGTGCGCTCGGACCGCCTCGAGCTCAACCTGGCGACCTATCAGGTCACCGTCGACGGCGTCCCCGTCGACTTCACCTACATGGAGTACGAGCTCCTCAAGTTCCTCATGACCCATCCGCGGCGGGCGTTCTCGCGCGAGGCGCTCCTCAGCCGCGTGTGGGGCTACGACTTCTACGGCGGTGCGCGCACCGTCGACGTGCACGTGCGCCGAGTGCGGGCCAAGCTTGGATCCGAGCACGCGACCAAGCTGAAAACCGTGCGCCGCGTCGGCTACCGGTGGGAGATGTGATGACGACTTCGAGCGTGGGCGCCAGCCTCGGGCACAGCCGCTACGAGGGGTTCCGCGCCACCATCCGCACCGTCGGGACCGGCGTGCGGGGCGCGCGCGCACTCACCTTCGACGAGGCGCGCGAGGCGATGGCCGCCGTCCTGGCGGGCGAGGTCTCGGACACCCAGGTCGGGGCCTTCCTCGTCGCCATGCGCATCAAGGGCGAGCAGCCCGACGAACTCGCGGGCATGACCCAGGCCCTCCGCGACGTTGCCCCCACGATGCGACCCCAGGTCGACCGGCCCCTCGTGGCCTGCGCCGGCGCCTACGACGGCACCGCCGAGGCGCCCCAGCTCTCGCTTGCGGTCGGGGTGGCGGCGGCGGCGTGCGGGGCCGGGGTGGTCATGCACTGTGGCGACACCCTCGGGCCGAAGCGCGGGACGACCGTGGCAGATGTCCTCGCCGCCCTGGGCGGCCCGGCCCGCCCCAAGCTCGCCGAGTCACGCGCGATGCTCGAGCGCAGCGGTGCGTGCGTGGTTCACGCCGGGGTGGCGCTGCCGGGCTGGAGTCACTTGGCCGGGCTGCGCGACGAGATCGGCCTGCGCGGGCCGGTGCACTCGGCCGAGAAGCTGGTCGACTGGTTCGGAGCGCAGAGGTTTGTGGTCGGACATACGCACGCCTCCTATGCCGAGCGCCTCGTCGGCGCGCTCGAGCGGCTCGGCGCTCAGAGCGCGATCGCCGTCCGCGGTCTCGAGGGATCCGACGTCATGCGCCCGGGGCGGCCGACCGCGCGCGAGCGCGCCGGCAACCTCGAGCTCCCCGAGCTCCTCGGCGCGCGCCTGCGCAGCACCGGCGGCGCTCAGGAGTCGGCGTGGCTCACCCGCGTCGCGCTACGCGCCGAGGGCGACGATCTCCTCGCCCACACGGTCGCGCTCAGCGCCGGCGTCCGCCTCTACGCGGCGGGCCTGGCGCCCGATGCGCTCAGCGGGGCACGCGAGGCGCGCGAGGCGCTGCGGGATGGGCGGGCGGCGGCGACGCTGTCGGCGCTGCTGGCAGGGTGAGGCGGAAGCGGCGAAGGGGCGTGCTGCGAAACCCTTGAAATACGAT
>JAXDGF010000217.1:0-19272 GCA_034665165.1 Solirubrobacteraceae bacterium
CACGAGCCGCTGACCCGCGAGATCGTGGCTCTGGCCCGACGCGCACGCATCTCGCTCACGACCGATCCCGGCCCGAGTGCGGCCACCCACTTCGGTCTCACCCCCCGGGAGACCGAGGTGCTGGGGCTCCTCGCCGACGGCCTCACCAACAAACAGATCGCCGCCACGCTCTACATCAGTGACAAGACCGCCGAGCACCACGTTTCACGCATCCTCGGCAAGCTCAGCGTCAGCACGCGAACGGCGGCGGGATCGCTAGCCCACCAGCTAGGGATCCGGCAAACCTGAACGGCGACCAGGGGAGCGGCGACCGGATCAGCGGAGCTGGGGCGTGCGCCGCTGGCGGGGCTCCCAGAAAGCGCTGATTACCAGCGCTCCCGGATGCAATGCACTTCATCTTCATGCATGGAAATGACAGACAAGCGGCTGAAGGGACTCGAACCCTCGACCTTCTGCATGGCAAGCAGACGCTCTAGCCAACTGAGCTACAGCCGCGTGAACGGGAGCCGAGTATAGCCCCGGTCTCGGGGTGGAGGTGCAAGCGCCGCCGCCACCGCACGCGGCCGGCGCGCCGCCATGCCGCCGGCGAAAGCCCGCTCCCCCCAACTCATGTGAGATCCCCGCGCTTCCCGGGTAGCCGTTACGCACCCATGTCGACGATCGCCGATCGAACGACCGCCACCACGCCCCGCGCCGCCGCCCGGCGGCCGCGCCGCGACGTGGGACGGATCGCGCTGCTGTTCACCTCGGTCGGGTCGGTGATCGGCTCTGGGTGGTTGCTTGGAGCGATGAACGCGACGCAGATCGGTGGTCCGGCGGCGATCATCTCGTGGGTCGTGGGAGCGGTGGCGATCATGCTCCTGGCCCTGATCCATGCCGAGCTCGGCGGGATGTATCCGGTCAACGGTGGGATGGCGCGCTTCCCTCACTACGCGTTCGGGAGCCTCGTCGGCTACGGGATGGGCTGGATCTACTACCTCGGGTCGGTGACGCTCGCGCCCGTCGAGGTCGAGGCGGCGATCCAGTACGCAGACAAATGGGTCCACGACGCCTTCGGCTTCCACATGATGCACATCGCCGGGAAGAGCAGCGTGATCCTCAACGGCGCGGGTTATGCGGTGGCGGCGGCGCTCATGCTCGTGTTCACCGTCATCAACCTGTGGGGCGTCCGTCGCCTGAGCCGGGCCAACACCGCCATCGTGTGGTGGAAGATCTTCGTACCCGTGCTGGCGGTGATCGCGCTCATCGCGACCCAGTTCCACGGCTCGAATTTCTCGGCCGGGAACGGGTTCGCCCCCGCCGGCGTCAAGGGCATCCTCAGCGCGATCGCGACGGGCGGGGTGGTCTTCGCCTACCTGGGGTTCGAGCAAGCGATCCAGTTCGGCGGCGAGACCCGAAATCCGAAACGCAATATCCCCTTCGCCGTCATCGGCGCCATGGTCATCGGCGCCGTCATCTACATCTCGCTCCAGGTCGCGTTCGTGGGAGCGCTCGGGCCGCACGCCGCCGACCACGGCTGGGCCAACTTGACCTTCAACCAGTTCGGGCCCTTCGCCGCCATCGCGACCGTGCTCGGCCTCGGCTGGCTGGCCACGATCCTCTACATCGACGCCGTCGTCTCGCCAGGCGGCACCGGCCTCATCTACACGGGGTCCAGCGCGCGCGTGTCCTACGCGCTCGCCCGCAACGGCTACATCCCGCGCGCCTTCGAGAACATGAATGACCACGGAGTGCCCTGGATCGGCGTGGTGTTCGCTTTCGCGGTGGGGATGATCGTGTTTCTGCCCTTCCCCGGCTGGCAGAAGCTGGTGGGGTTCATCACCTCGGTCTCCGTGATCATCTACGCCGCCCAGTGCCTGAGCCTGGCCGCGATGCGCCGTCAGCTGCCCGACTGGGAGCGACCGTTCCGCCTCAAGGGCGCCGAGGTGCTCGCGCCCCTCGGGTTTGTGGTCGCGAACTTGATCGTGCTCTTCGCGGGGTGGACGATCGACTGGAAGATGTTCGCCGCGATCGGCATCGGGCTCGTCCTCCTCGCGGTCTCCCAGCTCACCCGGCGGCCCGAGGATCGGGTCAACCTCGACTGGGCCTCCTCGGCGTGGATGTGGCCGTGGCTCGGCGGCCTGCTCGTCCTCAGCCTCGTCAGCAGCTTCCCCGGCGGCAAGAACTACCTCCACTTCGGGGTGGACATGGGCGTTGCCGCCGCCTTCAGCCTGATCATCTACGCGTTCGCCCTCAGCCGCCGGCTCTCGCCCGCCCAGGTCAAGGAGAGGATGCAGGCCTCCGCCGAAGAGCTCGAGTAGACGCCGCCGCCTTCATGGTTCTGCCGGTTCATGCACAAACACGCATAAACCTGTAGACTCCCGCAGGTGCTCAGCGATGAACGCCGCTCACTCATCCTCGACCGCCTCGGGACCCAGGGCAGGGTCCTGGCCGCCGACCTGACGGCCGAGCTCGACGTCTCCGCCGACACGATCCGGCGCGATCTGCGCGAGCTTGACGACGCCGGACTGCTGCGGCGCGTGCACGGGGGCGCGCTGCCGCGCCACGGCGACGCCTCGCCCTTCGCCAGCCGGGAGCGCCGGGCGCCTGAGGCCAAGGCATCGATCGCCCGTCGCGCGGCCGAGATCGTGCGCGAGGGCCAGGTCGTCGTCCTCGACGGCGGCACAACCACGCTCGAGCTTGCCCGTGCCCTCGCGGACGACCTCAGGGCGAGCGTCATCACCACGAGCCCGCCCATCGCCATCGCTCTCGCCGCGCACCCGGGGCTCGAGGTGACGGTGGTGGGGGGGGTGTTGCGCCCGGACGCCCTCGTCACCGTCGGCGCCGCCGCCGTCGAGGCGCTCCGCCTCATCCGCGCCGACGTCGTCTTCCTCGGCGTCTGCGGCCTTCACCCGGAGATCGGTGTCACCACCGAGGATCTCGAGGAGCGCCACGTCAAGGCCGCGATGATCGCCGGCGCGGCCGAGGTCGTCGCCCTCGCCGATCACGACAAGCTGGGCACGGCGATGCCGGTGGTCGTCGCGCCCATCACCGCTGTGACCCAGCTCGTGACCGACGCCGACGCCGACGAGGCCGCCCTCGCGCCTTACCTCGCGCTCGGTATCGAGGTCCTGCGCGCGTGAGCCCGGACCGCGAGCTCGGCATCGAGGTCCTGCGCGCGTGAGCCCGCGCCGCGCCATCACCCTCATCTTTTTCGTCAACGGCGCTCTGTTCGCCTCGTGGGCGTCACGGATCCCCGCGCTGTCAGACAACGCGGGCGCCACCACCGGCGTGCTCGGGCTTGCGTTGCTGGCGCCGGCGGTGGGCGCCATCATCGCCATGCCACTCGTGGGGCGCCTGCTCCCCGGACGCTCGAGCCGGACCTTCTGCCGCGTCGCGGTGGCGGCGCTGATGGTCGCGATCCTGCTGCCGGCGTTCGCACGCAGCGTACCGGCGCTCGCGGGTGCGCTGTTCTTCGTAGGCGTGGCCAACTCCACGCTCGACCTCGTGATGAACGCCCAGGGCGTATCGGTCGAGCGTCACTTGCGCCGGCCCATCCTCTCCTCGTTGCACGCCGCGTTCTCGTTCGGCGGTTTCGCCGGCGCCGGCCTGGGTGCCCTCGCCGCCGCACTCGCCATCGCGCCCCTCCCGCACCTCGCTTTCGCCGCGCTCCTCTTCGGCATCCCGGGTCTGACCGCCACCGGCCACCTGCTCCTGAAGGACGAGGACGCCGACGCACACGCGCCGGCGCTCGCCTTGACCAGGGTTCCCGCCCGCCTCGCGCTCCTCGGCGCGGCGTGCTTCTTCTGCCTGCTCGCCGAGGGCGGCGCGTCGGACTGGAGCGCGAAGCTCGTGCGCGACGACCTCGCCGGCTCGGCCGCGCTCGGCGCCCTCGCCTACGCGGTGTTCAGCATCACCATGGGCCTGGGCCGCCTTGTCGCCGACCGGCTGTGGGCGCGTTGGGGCTCGGTCGGCCTGCTGCGGCGCTCCGGTGCCCTGGCGGCGGCCGGGTTCGCGGCCGGGCTGGCACCCGGGAGCGTGCCCGCCGCGATCGCCGGCTTCGCGGCCCTCGGTCTCGGGCTCGCCGGTGTCGTTCCTACCCTGTTTCGCGCCGGCGCCAATGAACCCGGGGTGTCAACCGGACCGGCGCTCGCCGTCGTCAGCTCGCTCGGCTACCTCGGCTTCCTGGCCGGGCCGCCGCTCATCGGCGGCGTCGGCCAGCTCACGTCGCTGCGGCTGGCGTGCTCGTTACTCGCTCTCGCCGGCCTCGTTGTCGTGCTCCTCGCGCCCAAGGCGGCGCCCCCACCCGCCCGGCGCGCGCAGACCGCACTCGCGGCCGAACCGGCGACCGAACCGACCTTCACGGTATAGCGCCGGCTCCGTCGACCGCGCCTGCCGGCTCCGCGGGACCCGAAAGCCGCGTCCCGTCGACCACGACGGGCAACGTGAGCCACACGTGGGCGCCACCACCCGCGCGGTTCTCCGCCTCGGCCCGCCCGCCGTGCGCCTCGGCGATCGCCCTCACGATCGCGAGGCCGAGACCGGTCCCGCCCCGCGAGCGGGCAGGATCGGCGCGCGAGAAGCGCTCGAAGGCGTGAGGCAGGAACTCGGGCGAGAAGCCGGGACCCCGGTCGAGCACGTGCAGCTCCACCAAGCCGTCGCGCTTGGTCGCGCGCATGCCGACCGGGCCCTCGCCGAAGCGCAGGGCGTTGTGGACCATGTTGCTGAGCGCTTGGTCGAGGCGGGCGACATCCGCTTCGATGAAGACCTCGTTCTCGGGCTCGACGTTCACGGTGTGCCCGGCCTGCCCGACGTGGGAGTAGCGCTCGGCGATGACCCGCATCGCCCGATGGACCTCGAAGCGCTCGCTGATGATGGGCAGGCGCTGGTGGTCGCTCTGGGCGATCACGAGCAGGTCCTCCGCCAGCGAGGTGAGACGGCGGACCTCCTCGCGGGCCGAGCCGATCGCGTCGCGGAGCTCCTCGTCGGAACGGTCTCCCGATAAAGCCTCGTCGAGCTCGAGCTGGAGGATGGTGAGCGGCGTGCGCAATTCGTGCGAAGCGCCGGCGACGAACGCTCGCCCCCGTTCGACCACGTCTTCCAAACGGGCGAGCATCTCATTGAGGGTCTCGCCCAGGCGGTGGATCTCGTCGCGCGCCGGGGGCACGGGCAGGCGCTCGTCGGACCCGAAGCCGCACAGGCGAGCGGCGCGGCGGCGCATGGTCTCGACGGGACCGAGAGCCCGCGCCGCGACCACATACCCCGCGAAACACGCGATCAGCAACGCAATCGGTCCGCCGATGAAGAGCAAGCGCTGGAGCGAGGCGAGCGCGCTGTCGCGCTCCGCGGTCGAGACCCCGACCACGAGCACGTTCGTGGCCGCGCGCTGGGGGCGGTAGGCGAGGAGCTGGACGCGCTCGCCCTGGTTGACGTCCACCCGTCCCTGCGCGGCGCGAGCGAGCTCGCTCGCGCTCAGGAGCGAGCGATCGCCGAGGTCCGGGGTCGAGGCGAGGACCCGTCCCTGCGGGTTGACGATTTGCGCAAAGCCACCGGATCCCTCGGGCAGCTGCGGGTGGGCATAGAGCGTCTTGTCGCTCTCGCTTGCCACCGCCGAAAGGTCCGCGGCGCGCGTCTCGAGCGAGGACTTGATCCCGGCGTCGAGTCCGGCCGCGAACTGGATGTATAGGAGCAGCGACAGGACTCCGAAGAGCACGATCATCATCCCCGCGAAGGTGAGTGCCAGCTTCAGGCGGATGGGGACGCGGTCGATACGGCCGCCGACCGCCGAAAACAAGGACCCGAGTACCGCGAGGACGCGCCGAGCCAAAGCCATCAGCCGCCGTCGGCTCGGAGCCGGTAGCCGGCCCCGCGCACAGTCTCGAGTGAGGCACGGCCGAACGGGCGATCGATCTTGTCGCGCAGGTAGCCGATGTAGACCTCGATCACGTTCGAGCGGTTCTCATAGCTCTGGTCCCACACGTGCTCGAGGAGATCGAAGCGGCCGACGACCTCGCCGGGGTGACGCATGAGCGTCTCGAGCAGCGAGAACTCGCGCGTGGTCAGCGAGAGCTCCACCTCGCCGCGCCAGGTGCGCCGGCTGGCGGGATCGAGGCGCAGGTCCCCGACCTCGAGCACGGTCGGGCGCGGATGGACGCCGCGACGGGTGAGGGCGCGCAGGCGGGCGAGGAGCTCCTCGAGCGAGAAGGGCTTGATCATGTAGTCGTCGGCGCCGCTGTCGAGCCCGCGGATCCGGTCTTCGACGTCGTTGCGGGCGGTCAGCATCAGCGTCGGCGACCACACGCCCTCGGCGCGCAGGCGACGGCATGTCTCGAAGCCGTCGACGCCCGGCAGCATCAGGTCGAGGACGATGGCGTCGTACTGCGTGGCGCCCGCCCGCTCGAGCGCCGCCTCGCCGCTCGCGGCCACGTCGACGCCGACGCCCTCGCGCTGCAGTCGCCGCTGAAGCAGGTTCGCGAGCTTGACCTCGTCGTCGACTACGAGCACACGCATGTGCGTATTGTGCCTACCGGGCTAGCCGCTTACCACGGCCCGCAGCGACTCGCGCAGCGAACGGCTGGTGATCTGCACCGCCGTGGGCTCGTATCCGCAGTGCGCCATGCAGTTCTCGCAGCGGGGGTCGCGTCCCCGTCCGTAGCGCTCCCACTCGGTCGTCTCGACGAGCTCCTGGTAGGTCTTGGCGTAGCCGTCGGACATCAGGTAGCACGGTCGCTGCCACCCGAACACGCCGTAGCTGGGGATGCCCCAGGCGGTGCAGCCGAAGTCGCGCTTGCCTTCGAGGAAGTCGAGGAAGACGGGGCTGTGGTTGAGCCGCCACTTGCGCCGGCGGCCGTCTGCAAACGCCTCGCGGAACAACGAGTGGGTCTGCTCGACGCCGAGGAAGTGCTCGCCGTCGGGCGCCTTCTCGTACGCGTAGGCGGGCGAGATCATCATCGCGTCGACGCGGAGCTCGTCATTGAGGAAGTCGAGCACCTTGCGCACGGTGTCGGGGCTGTCGTGCGTGAAGAAGGTTGTGTTCGTGGTCACCCGGAACCCTGCGCGTTGCGCGGCCCGGATCGCCGACACGGCCTTGTCGAACACTCCTTCGCGGCACACGGAGGCGTCGTGGCGCTCGCGCAGACCGTCGATGTGCACGGCCCAGGCGAAGTAGGGCGAGGGCTTGAAGAGCTCCATCTTCTTTTCCATCAGGAGCGCGTTGGTGCACAGAAACACAAACCTCTTCCTCCGCACCAGCTCCCCCGCGATCTTGTCGATCTCGGGATGGATCAAGGGCTCGCCGCCCGCGATCGACACCATCGGCGCCCCGCTCTCCTCGATCGCGGCGATGGCCTGATCGACGGGCATGCGGCGCCGCAGGACGTGGTCGGGATGTTGGATCTTCCCGCACCCGGCGCACTCCAGATTGCACTGATAGAGCGGCTCGAGCTCGACCAGGAGCGGGAACCGCTCGCGCCGGGCGAGCCGCTGCTTGGCGATATAGGCGCCGAGGCGGACGCTTTGACGGAGCGGTACCGACATTGCTCAGGACTCCCTTCGTAGGCCAGGCGGAAGCTTGAAATGCACGTCCTCTTCGGCCACGGAGCGTTCGCTCACGGTTACGCCGCCGAGGCCGTCGAGGGCCTGCACGACGTCGCCGACCAAGCTCTCGGGGGCGGACGCACCTGCGGTGAGGCCGACGCGGTGGACGCCGACGAGCCAATCGGGCCGGATGTCGCCGGCGTCGCCCACGAGCCGCGCGGGGCAGCCGGCGCGCTCTGAGACCTCGACCAGGCGCTGCGAGTTCGAGGAGTTCTGCGACCCGACCACGAGCACGAGCTCGCATTCGGACGCCAGCGCGCGCACCGCGTCCTGGCGGTTCTGCGTCGCGTAACAGATGTCGTCCGAGGAGGGACCGGTAAGCGCGGGGAAGCGCCGGCGCAGGGCGTCGACGACGCCGGCCGTCTCGTCGACCGCAAGCGTCGTCTGGGTCAGGTAGGCGACGCGCTCGGGGTCGGCGAGCGCGAGCCCCTCGACATCGTCCTCGCTCGAGATCACGTGCGTGCGCTCGGGCGCCTCGCCCACGGTGCCCTCGACCTCCTCGTGCCCCTCGTGGCCGATGAGGACGATCTCGCGTCCGGCCTCGGCGAAGCGGCGCGCCTCGGCGTGGACCTTGGCTACGAGCGGGCAGGTCGCGTCGATCACCTCGAGGCCGCGGGCGCGGGCCTGCCTGCGCACCGCCGGGGAGACGCCGTGGGCCGAGAAGATCACGGTGGCGCCGTCGGGGACCTCGTCGACGTCCTCGACGAACACGGCGCCGCGGCGCTCGAGCTCGCCGACGACGTGGGCGTTGTGGACGATCTGCTTGCGTACGTAGATGGGCGCGCCGCGTTCGGCCAGGGCCGTCTCGACGATCTGGACGGCGCGCACGACGCCCGCGCACGACGCCCGCGGCGAGGCGAGCACCACCTCGCGCTCGCCGAGCGCTTCCGCCCACCCCTCGACGAGGGCTGAGGCGCCGCGCAGAGCGCGGTAGGCGCGCGCGGCCCCCGCGACCGTGCGCAGCGGGCGATGGAGCTCATGGCGATGGGTGTCGAGCACGACGCGGAGGGTCACGAGCGGCTGGGCGTGCGCATCGGGGGCGAGCCACGCCGACTCCATGTCGACGGCGAGGGCGCCGGTCCGCTGCAGGGCGCGCCGGCGCTCGCGGACGACGAGGCGCTGCGTCGAGGCCACGGGACCGACGCGGACGTTGAAGCCGCCGCGGCGCAGATGACCGGCGAGGATGGCGGGGTGCGGGCACGGGGTGGTGCCGGTCGGCCCGCGCAGCTCGCTCGCGAGCACGATGTCGCCCGGTTCGAGATCGGGGTCGAGCCCCCCGCAGAAGCCGGCGATGACCACCGCCCCGCCGGGTCCCCGGCGCGTCAGCGACGCCGCGCGGCGGGCGCGGTGGGGGCCCATCCCGATCCGCTCGACCTGGGCCCACGGCGCTCCCGCCCGGACCGCGCGCGCCTCGACGCTCAACGGCGCCAGCACGAGCACGCGCGGGGCGTCCGGCGACCGGGGCGTGTCACCATCGGCGTGCACGGGATGGCGGGCGAGGGCTACCACTCGCTTCACCCAGCTCCCGCCATCGTCATCGCGCGCCCGCCGGCGCCCAGCGCCGCGAGCGCCTCGCGCGCGGCCGCGGTGCCGCTGCGCACCGCGCCCTCCATCGTCGCGGGCCAGCCCGTGTCGGTCCAGCTCCCGGCGAGCACGAGGCCCGGTTGAGCCGTGCGCGGGCCCGGTCGCAGCGAGCGCGCACCGGGAGCGGCGCGGAACGTCGCGGTGTGCTCGCGCGTGACGAAGAACTGCTCGACGCGCGCCTCGCGCGCCAGCGGGAGCAGATCACTCAGTGCCCCCACGTAGCGCTCCCGCAGATCCTCGACGGTCATCCCGCTCTCCTGGTCGGCGGCCGAGAGGGAGACGGCGAGGTACTGCCCGCCGTCGAGTCCGGCGCCCGCTGTGCGGTCGAAGACCCACTGCACCGGCGTGTCGACGCCGGCCGCGAAAGGCACGTCGAGAACGCGGCGGTCGTAGACGACGTGGAGGTTGACGATGGGCGAAGTGCCGAGCCGCGCGAGGCTCGCAGGAATCCGCGCGCTCGCGGGTACGAGCCGGCCGATCCGGTCGTGAGGGACGGCGACGATGACGACGTCGGCGTGGACCGTCGGCCTCCCGTTCGCCTCGATCTGAAAACCGTCGTCGGGGTCGACGACGATCGCTTCGGCCCGCATGCGCAGGTTGACCTCGACCCGGGCCTGGCTCAGGGCCCGACGGGCCGCGACGTCGTGGATCTCCGACAGCGGCACCCGCGCCCAGCCGATGTCCCCGGCCGAGGCCTGGCGCAACAGCCCGGTCTGGAACACGTACGCGGCCTGGGCGAGCGACGCGTCATCGGGGATCAGGTTGAGCGTCGGGCGGGCGATCAGCGACCACAGGCGCTCGATCGCGGCCGGGCTCTGGCCGTGATCGCGCAGCCAGCCCCCGAATGAGCGCCCGTCGACGGCGGGGTCGTCGTAGTCGATGCCGCGCAGCGCGGTCATCGCCCGCGCGGCGGCGATCCGCTCGCCGACGGTGAGAAAGCGATAGCCGATCAACGACTGCGCCAGGTGCACGGGCGCGGGGAGGCCCGTCCGGCGCAGCCACACGGTCGGCCTGCCGGGGGCGAGCACCGGGATCGCGAGCCGGTCCTGCAGGGTTACGCCCCCGACTCCGCCGATGCGTTCGAGGAGGTCGCGGTAGGCGGTGCAGCAGCGCAGGAAGACGTGCTGGCCGTTGTCGACGTTAAGGCCGTTGCGCTCCACCGAGTAGGCCGCGCCGCCGAGGCGCGGGCGGGACTCGAGCAGCGTGACCTGGGCGCCGCCGCGGGCGCAGTCGAGCGCAGCGGTAATGCCGGCCAGCCCGCCTCCGACGATGGCGACGCGTCCGCCGCCCGCGTCACGCTCGGAATCCTGGCCGCTCCTGACCGCGACGCTCATGCCCGTACCCCCGCGAGGCTGCGGGCGGCGAGCCACGCCTTCTCCCATGCCGGTACCGAGATCCGGCGCTGAAGCACCTCGGCGGGCTGGCGCTCGATTCGCTCGAGGATGCCCCGGTAGATCCCCGTCATGGCCAGCAGGCACGAGCTGCTCCGCGCGTCGAGGAGATTCGTCAATGCAAGTCCCCGCGAGAACCACTCACGGTTGCGCGACGCCTCGAAGCGGATCAACCCGGCGAGCGCCTCGGGCCGTGCCGTGGCGGGATCCTCGACGCCGAAGCGGCGAAGGTCCTCAGCCGGCAGGTAGACGCGGCCACGCTCCCCGTCTTCACGCACGTCTCGGAGGATATTGGTCAGCTGCATCGCCACTCCGAGGTCGTCGGCGAGCGGGGTCGCGGCCTCGCGATCGCCGACCCCGAAGATGGCCAGGCACAGCCTCCCGACCGAGCCTGCGACGTGGCGGCAGTAGACGACGAGCTCATCGAACGTCTCATAGGTCGTGCCGCGGACGTCGAGCTCGACCCCGTCGATCAGGCTCGCGAGCGCGTCGAGCGGGAGCTCGAAGCGGGGCTGGGCGTCGGCCAGCGCGATCAGGACGGGATCCCCGACGTCGACCTGGCCCTCGCGCAGGAGCCCGAGGCGCTCGCGCTCGGCCGCGAGCAGGGCCAGCTTGGTCGCGTCGTCGAGCGCGCCGTCGCCGATGTCATCGACGCGGCGGCTGAAGGCGTACACGGCGCTCATGGCCCTGCGCTTGGGTCGCGGGAGCAGGCTGATGCCGTAGTAGAAGTTGGCCGCCGCCTGTCTGGTCGTCCGCACGCAGCTCCGGTAGGCCTGCTCAACGTCCTCGCTCACCATCATCGGCCGCACGGGTCCCGTCGCCGGCGTGGCGCCATGGGCGCGCCGGGTGCTTCCGGTCGTCAGGCTCATCGGCGCCTCCAGAGGGTCGTGGCGAATGTGGTCGCGAACGCGCGCCGGGTGGGGCGGGGGCGGGCGCTGAGGACGTTGTAGCCCGCGCCCTCGACCGCGTCGAGAGCGGCGCGGCCCCCGGCCACGAAGCCCGCGACGGCGAGGGCAGCGCGAGGCTCGAGGCAGCGGATGAGGGGCGCGCCGGCAGCGAGCAGCGAGCGGGCGCGGTTTACCTCGAAGGCCATGAGCTCAGTGAAGGCGCGACTGGGCGCCTGTGCTCGGAAATCCGCGTCAGTGCAGCCGAAGCGCGCGAGATCTTCGGCGGGCAGGTACACCCGCCCCCGCTCGCGGTCCTCGGCGACGTCCTGGAGGTGCTCGGTGACCTGGAGGCCCGCGCAGACCTGGTCCGAGAGCCGGATCCGATCGGGCGCGGCGGCGCCGAAGACGTGGAGCACGAGCTCACCCACCGGTGCCGCCGAGAGCTGGCAGTAGTCGAGCAGCGCTTCGAAGCTCGGATAGCGATCGATGACCTGGTCACGGCGGTTGGCCTCGATCAGACGCCGGAAGGGCCCCGACGGGAGATCGAGGGCGCGCACGGTGGGGACGAGCGCTTGCAGGACCGGGTGCTCGGGCGTCGCGGAAGCGTAGAGGCGATCGAGGTCGGCTTCGATCTCGTCGAGTAACGCTGACCGGTCGCCCGCAGCCTCGTCGCCGGCGTCGTCGACGAGCCGGGCGAAGCCGTAGATCGCGAGGAGCTGCGAGCGCCGACGGGCCCCCACGATGCGGGTGGCGACCGGGAAATTCTCGCTCCCGGCCTGGGCCATGACGGCAGCGCGCGTCGGCGCCTCGGCAAGCGGGGATCGCGATGGCGCGGTGGCCGTCACCGCGTCAGCCGCCCGAGGGCCATGATCGGGAACACGATCCGGTAGAGGTGGTAGTTGATCGAGAAGTCAGACGGGAACCCGGTGCCCGTGTACTGCGGCTCGTCCCAGCCACCGTCCGACCGCTGGGTGCCGATCAGCCATTCGACGCCGCGCGCGACCGCGGGCGAGCGCTCGCCAGCGGCGTGCAGCGCGAGCAGGGCCCACGCCGTTTGCGACGCGGTGCTTTCGCCGCGGCCCACCCAGGCCGGGTCTCGGTACGAGCGCACGTCCTCGCCCCAGCCTCCGTCGTCGTTCTGATGCTCCTCGAGCCAGCGCACGGCGCGGCGGATGCGCGCATCGGCGGGCGGCACCCCCGCCTCGATCAGGGCCGGCACGGCCGCGCCCGTCCCGTAGACGTGGTTGACGCCCCAGCGGCCGAACCACGAGCCGCCCGGCTCCTGCTCGGCGGCGAGCCAGTCGAGGCCGCGCCGGGCCCCGGGGGTGCCGGCGCGGTCGACGGCCCCGAGCATCTCGATCGCGTGGGCACTGACGTCGGCGCTCGGGGGATCGATGACCTCACCGAAGTCGCAGAAGGGCAACTCGCGCACGAGCGCGCTCTTGTTCTGGGCGTCGAAGGCGGCCCAGCCGCCGCTCGAGTCCTGCATCCCCTCGACCCACTTGACACCTCGCGCGATCGCGCGCCCCACGCGCTCGCGGTCGGGGTGTGCGACGCGCAGAAGCGCGAGCACGACCTCGGCGGTGTCGTCGACGTCGGGGTAGTTGTCGTTGGCGAACTCGAAGGCCCAGCCTCCGGGCTCGAGCTCGGGCCGGCGGACGGCCCAGTCACCTGGAACGCGGACCTCCTCGTTCAGGAGCCACTCGGCCGCGGTCACCAGCGTGGGGTCGTCCGGAGCCAGGCCCGCGTCCGCGAGCGCGACCGTGGCCAGCGCCGTGTCCCACACCGGGGACTGGCACGCCTCGATCCGGCGCTGACCGTCGTCGACGGTGAAGGCATCGAGCCCGGCGAAACCGGCCTGCATGAGCGGGTGGTCGAGGGGATACCCGCGCAGATGCAGCGCGATCAGGGAGTAGACCCATGGCGGCTGGATCCCACCCCACGACCCGTCGGCCTCCTGGCGCCGGATGATCCAGCGCTCGGCGCGCGCCATCGCGAGCTCCCGCACCCATTGCGGCGCAAATCGGTGGTAGACGTGCAGGCCCTGGTCGAGAAGGGTCAGCGCCCGCGCCCGCAGCGAGGGTCGCCCCGGTCGCGAGGTCGCGTTGCCGTGGATCTCGTCGAGGCTGAACGGGAGCGGCCGCTGCGGGCGCTGCGCAAACACGATGGTGAGCGGGACGATGGTCTGGCGCGCCCAGCAGGCAAAGTTGTAGATGTTGAGGGGCGCCCACTTCGGAAGGAACATCATTTCGGGCGCGAGGGCCGGCAGCTCGTCCCAGGGCCACGCCCCGAACAGGGCCAGCCACACGCGCGTGAACACGCGCGAGCTCTCGAGGCCTCCCATCTCGCGGATGAGAGTCGCCGCGGTGCGCATGTGCTCGGCCTCGGGCGAGTCGCCCGCGAGCCGGAGCGCCACGTAGCCCTCGATCGTCGTCGAGAGGTCGGCCGGGCCTCCGTAGAACAGGCTCCAGGAGCCATCGGCGCGCTGGTGCGACCGGATCCACTTTGCCGCGCGCTCGGTCGCGGCCGGCTCGCGGATCCCGAGGAACTCGCGCAGAAGCAGGTCTTCGGCGTCCATCGTGACGTTGGTCTCGAGCTCGCCCTTCCACCAGCCGTCGGGATGCTGGAGCGAGCGCAGGTACTCGACCGCGCGCGCAAGGGCCGCGCGGGCGTCGTCAACGGGCACCACAGAAGGCGGCGGCTCCGTTGGCTTGGGCGCTGGAGCCGCCAGCGTCTCTTGGTTCATACCGGAATACATAGACCTTTAAGCATGAGAGGAAGCTGAGAACGCGATTTGCGAGCGAACATTGATGGTCGACCCGGCGGCCGGGTCGTTCACGCCACAGATGTTGGGCGTCCGCCCGCCCGCCCGCGAGCGCGGGCGGCGTGGCGTGCCATCTGCCAGCCGAAGCGCGCCGCGGCGGAGGGCACGTGTTCCGCGCGCGCGACGACTTCCTCGAGCGCGGCGGCGAACCGGCGGATCTCAGACTCCTCGATCACGAGGGCCGGCAGAGCCTTGATGACGTTCATCCGGTGCCCGGCCACCTGGCACAGGATCCGGTGTTCGTGGAACAGCGGCCCGGTGATGAGCTGGGCGAAGATCCCGGGCTGGGCGCGCTCGAGCCCCCGCCATACCGTCCGCGCCGCGCCGCCGCTCGGCTCCCCGAGCTCGATCGCCCACATCAGTCCGAGCGAGCGCACGTCGCGCACGATCTCGTACCGGTCGACGAGCGGCCGGGTCAGCTCGAGCAGCAGCGCGCCGAGTCGCTCGGCGCGGGCGATGAGCCCCTCGCGGTCGATCACGGCGAGGGTCGCGAGCGCCGCCGCGCAGGCGAGATCGTTGCCGCCGAAGGTCGACCCGTGGCGCACACCGCCGCGCTCCATCCCGGCGAAGACGCGGTCGAAGACGGGCCGCGAGGCCAGCACCGCGCCCACGGGCACGAAGCCGCCCGAGAGCGCCTTGGCCACGGTCACGAGGTCGGGCTCGACGCCCCAGTGCTCGAGGGCGAGGAAGCGCCCGGTGCGCCCGATCCCCGTCTGCACCTCGTCGCACACGAGCAAGGCCCCGGCGGCGCGGCACCGTTCCTGCGCGCCCCGGAGGTAGCCGTCGGGGGCGATGTTCACGCCCTTGCCCTGCACGGGCTCGACGATGAAGGCGGCGACGTCGCCGGTCCCCAGCTCACGCTCGAGGGCGTCGAGATCGCCGAAGGGGACGGCGTGGGCGCCGGGCAGGAACGGCCCGAAGCCCTGCCGGAACTCCTCGCCGCCATTGAGGGACAGCGAGCCCAGGGTCAGGCCATGGAAGGCGTGGTCGGCGAAGAGGATGCGCGGCCGCCCGGTGGCCGCGCGCGCGATCTTGATCGCCGCCTCCACCGCCTCGGTGCCGCTGTTGGCCGGGACCATGGCGGAGATCGAGTTAGGCGCGCGCGAGACAAGCTGCTCGCCCAGGGCACCGGCGAGAACCGTCACCCCGAGCTGCGGCATGTTGGCCGTGCCCGCGGCCAGGGTCTCGGTTATCGCGCCAACCACGTCGGGGTGATTGCGCCCGACGGCGAACACTCCGTAACCGCACAGGAGATCGAGATAGCGATGACCTTCGGAGTCGATCAGGTGCGCGCCCTCGCCGCCCGTCCACACCCGGTCAAAGCCGAGCATCCTCACGATCCGCCCCAGCTGCGGGTTCAGGAAGCGGTCGTTGAGCACCATCGCATCAGCGGCGTGCTCGCGCAGGAGGCGGCCGACGTCGGGCGTTGACGGCATGGGCGGGAGGCTAATGGACGTGGACGCTCGCTCGCGATGAGTTCGGGGGCGGGGGGGGGTCTGAGCTACAGGTCTTCGAACCGAGACAGGAGGAGCCATGACGCCGTCCCCATCCGCATCGCCGCTCGCCGGCGCCCGTGTGGCCACCCGCCTACCCGCCCAGGACCTCGACCGTGCCCGCAGGTTCTACGCCGAGAAGCTCGGCCTCGAGCCGAGCGAGGAGCGTCCCGGAGGCTTGCTCTATCACTGCGCCCAGGGCTCGTTTGCCCTGTTCGCCTCGACCGGCGCCTCGCCGGGGACGTTCACCCAGATGGGTTTTGACGTCGACGACGTCGAGGCGGCGGTGGCCGAGCTCCGCGCCCGCGGGGTGGTGTTCGAGGAGTTCGATCTTCCCGGGTTACCGATGGTGGACGGGATCGTCGAGATCGAGGGGAACTACCCGAGCAAGGGCACGGGCGAGCGCGGGTGCTGGTTCCGGGACAGCGAGGGGAACCTGCTGGGGATGGGGCAGGCGGTAAAGGCGACGACCGGAATCGAACCGGTGTAGACGGCTTTGCAGGCCGCTGCGTAGCCACTCCGCCACGTCGCCCAGACGTCGTAGCGTAGCGGCGGAGTCAGCGCGCGATGAGGCGCACGGCGTTGCCGGACGGGTCGTGCACGGTGACGACTCCGTTGGAGCGCTGCACGTCGAGGCCCGCCTCGTTCACGCGCGCGAGGATGCGGTCGAGCTCGGCTGAGTCCGGGACCACGACGTCGAAGGAACGCAGGCCGATCGCCCCTGGCGGTGGAGCCCCGGCGCCCCGGCTCTGCCAGGTGTTCAGGCCGATGTGATGGTGGTAGCCGCCGGCGGAGACGAAGAGCGCGCCGGCGTACCCCTTGACCGTGACGTCGAAGCCGAGCACGCCGGCGTAGAACGCCTCTGCTTCGTCGAGATCGGAGACCTGGAGGTGGACGTGACCCATGCGCGTCCCCGTGGGCGAAACCGCGTCCCGTGCGCTCGCCGGGGGGAGCTCGGTCAGGATGTCCTCGAGGTCGAGCGGGAGCGTCGCCATCTCGAGGCTCCCGCTGGCGTGGGGCCATTCCTCGCGCGGGCGGTCGCGGTAGATCTCGATCCCGTTGCCGTCCGGGTCGTGAAGGTAGAGAGCTTCAGATACAAGGTGGTCAGAAGCGCCATCGAGCGGCACCCGCGCATCGACGAGCCGGCGCACGGCCACGGCAAGGTCCCGCCGCGTCGGCAGGAGGACGGCGAGATGGAACAGGCCGGTGCTGGGCCGTGGGCGCGGCGTCGCGGCGGCGTCACCGGTGAGCTCGATCACGGGCGCCTCACCGTTGACGCTGAGCGCGAGGGTCCCATCGTCGGTCTCGCTCGCGCGCAGGCCGAGCGCGCGTTCGTAGAAGCTCCGCGAGCGCTCGAGGTCCGAGACCGTCAAGCGGACGGCCCCCACGTCGGTGTCAGGATGGATCGCCACAGTCCGGTCCGTACATTACGCCGCGATCGGCAATGCCAAGGCTTGTCCCGCGAGCCCGGCGACGATCGCTTCGAGTTGATCACGCGTCTCGGCGTCGACCACGGTTCCGTCTGGGTCGAGGCGCTCGTGCGCCTTGCCGACCACGACGGTAGGCGACTCGAGCACGTGTGCGCCCGCGATGGCGAGCATCTTGCGCAGGTCGGCCTGCGCCCACAGCGCGCCGTGCTCGCTGGGGCTGGCCCCGAGCACCGCCACGGGTTTCTGCCACAACGCGCCGGAGCCGCGCGGGCGCGAGCCCCAATCGACGGCATGCTTGAGCTGACCGGGGACGGTGCCGTTGTATTCGGGGGTGGCGAAGAGGACCGCGCCGGCGCCGGCGATCGCCTCGCGCAGACGCGCCGCGACGGGCGTCACGAAATCGGCGTCGCGGTCCTCGTTGTAGGGAGGGAGCGCCTCCAGTTCGTCGTAGAGCTCGAGCTCGACGCCCGCTGGAGCGAGGTCGGCGGCGGCCCTGAGGAGGGCAGTGTTGTGTGATGCGGTGCGAAGGCTTCCGGAGATGGCCAGGATCTTCATTCGTGCTCCTAGATTCCAATGCTTGAGGGGACAACCATTATACGTGACATTGGTTGCACCGTCAAGTATTGGCCCCTAGGCCGGAAGTGTCAGTCGACCGAGCAGCTGCCGCCGTCGGGGGCCGCGGGGACCGAGCAGTTGCCGGCGCCCGGGGCCCCGGGGAGACGCCCGAGGAGATCGGCGAGCTGCTCGACCTCGTCGTCGCTGAAGTGGGCGAGGAAGAGCCGGCGGATCCCGGCGATGTGGGTCCGACCGGCGTCGCGAAGCTTCGCCAGGCCGGCGTCGGTCAGGCTCGCGTAGGAGATGCGGGCGTCGCTCGCGCACGAGGCGCGCTCGATGAGTCCGGCGCTTACGAGCCCGTCGATGAGGCGGGTGACGCCCGACCGCGTGAGCATGGTGCTTTCGGCCAGGGCCGACATCGGGAGCTTGCAGTCCGGAGCCTGGGCCAGGTAGAGGAGGACCTCGTAGTCACGCGCGGTGAGACCGTGTGCGGCGACGAGATCGGCGTCGAGCTCGCGCAGGATCGAGCGCTGGCTCTGGAGATAGCTCCGCCACGCCTCGAGGGATGACCCCTGCAATCCATTGAAGCTCTTAGTCGCCATGATCAGTGATTATAGTTGATGAGTCAACGGGTCTTCCGGCAGCGAGGCAAAGGATCCGCGCGCGCGCCGCAGGGATCGCGGCGCACAGACGTTCGATGCCGTACGAGCTGAAGGTAAGCAGGCGCGTCGGATCACGAAGAACGGGGCTCGGCCGAGGCCGCGGCGGGCATTGTGGAGCAGCCTAGTCCGCGCCAAGGCACCGTAGAAGAGACATTTGTCTCAAACTGCGGCGTGGCCGCCCCAACATTCGTCCAGGCACCTTTAACGGAGCCGGACTCGACCCGGCCCGGTGTAGACTTTTTCGGGTAGGGCGATTTCGGACGCGTGGTAACGGAGAGACCGCCGGCTGCGATTGCAACATGAAAGTGGAGCTGCTGCGGGGTCACAGGCATGGCCGCGCGCACTTTGGTCCACGTCCATACAGTCTCTCTATGCTCGGTTCCGAGGGGTACCTGGTGCAGGTTTCACGCTTCGAGCGCGCGAGTCAGCCGTATCCAGAACAACGTTCTGTGGGGGCGGACGACGCCACACCGGCCGGCGAGCTCAGCCTGATCGCACGTCGGATCGTGGAGAGAACGGGGGCAGAGACGTGCGCGCTCGTCGTCTTCAGTCAGACCGATCGCCTTGTTCACGTCGTCGGTGCGTGGGGGACGGCACCAGGAGGCGAGGTGCCTGTAGCACTCCATGCCGGCGATGGTTTTGTCGGCCGCGTGCTCGAGTCAGCCCGGTCGGCCGGCGAGCCGATTGACTCCGCGCACGATCCCAGCCTGGGCCGCGCGGCCTCCGGAGCGACCCTCACCTATGCCGCTGGGGCGGGGATCCGGCCGCCCGGCGGTCCCCCGGGCGCGCTCTGCCTCGGGTTCGCCGTACGGCCGGCCGACGAGGCCCTCACGCTCTGGCAGATCGAGAGCTACGCGCGTCTGGCAGCACT
>JAXDGF010000218.1:0-24214 GCA_034665165.1 Solirubrobacteraceae bacterium
GAACCTTCCCACCGTGGGGCTGCCACGGCTTCCCGGCTTTGAAGGCCGGTTGGGGCACCGGCCCCGGCCGCTCCGTGGCGCGCGACTATACGACCGAGATGGCACCCGGCTCACCGTCGAGCATGCGGCCGATCACCACGCCCGGGATTTCCGCGGCGCGCTCGGCGGGTAGCGATACCAGCAGCCCGCCCGACGTGGTCGGGTCGCAGACCAGCCGCCGGCGGGCCTCGGTGACCTCCGGGGCGAAGGTGGTGAAGCCTTCGGAGTAGGCGCGATTGTTGCGGGCGCCGCCCGAGACGCCGACGCCGTCGCTGTGGCCGTTGCCGTCGGCGGCGCCGTCGCCGCCGAGGAGCTCGAGGACGCCGTCGAGGGCCGGCACGGCCTCGGCGTGGACCTCGGCCGCGAGCCCGCTCTCGCGCCCCATCCCGTGCAGGTGCCCGAGCAGCCCGAAGCCCGTCACGTCCGTCGCGGCGTGGGCCCCGGCCGCAAGCGCATGGGCGCTCGCATCGGCGTTCAGGGCCACCATCGTCGCCACCGCCTCGGCGAGCTGGGCGGGATCGGCGGCGCCCCGCTTGTGGGCCGTGGTGATGGCGCCGACGCCGAGGGGCTTGGTGAGGACGAGCGCATCGCCGGCCCGTGCCCCGGCGTTCGTGAGCATGGCGGCGGGGTCGACGGTGCCCGTGACCGCGAGCCCGTACTTGGGCTCGGGGTCGTCGATCGAGTGGCCGCCGACGATTGCGCACCCGGCCTCCTCGGCGACCGCGAGGCCGCCTTCGAGGATCCGCTGGAGGACTTCGGCGCCGAGCTTCTCGAGCGGAAAGGCGACGAGGCTCAGCGCAGTCAGCGGCGTGCCGCCCATGGCGTACACATCCGAGAGGGCGTTGGCGGCCGCGATCCGCCCGAAGTCGTAGGGGTCATCGACGATCGGCGTGAAGAAGTCGACCGTTTGCACGAGCGCGAGATCGGGCCGGACCAGGAACACGGCGGCGTCGTCCCCGCTCGCGGACCCGACCAGCAGCCGCGGGTCGTGCACAAGCGGGAGGGCGCGGACGATGGGGAGAAGGTCGGCCGCCGGGAGCTTGCATCCGCACCCGGCGCCGTGCGACAGAGATGTAAGGGCGATCGTGCTCAGCTTGTAGTTGAGGCTACAACGTCGTCCGCGCGCTCCCCGCCGCCCGGCGCCGCCAACCCGGCCCGTCAGTAACCCTAACCGGCGTCCAGGCGAGTTGCCGGGTCCCCCGGCCCGCGGTAACCTGGCGGGGATGTCTCGCGCTCAGACACCGACTGCCTTCCCTTCCGGGACCGCTTCGGCGTCCGCGATCGCTGTAACCCTCGCAATTACCACCTAGGCCTGCGCGCACCTCGCGTCGCAGGCTCGAACCGGTCCCGTCGGGATCCGGTGGCGGGTGGCGCTATCGGCTTTGGCGGAACCGAAAGGAGACGCCCTGATGCCACCTACGGCTAACGCCCGAGCCGAGACAGCGACCGACTCGCTCGCCTCACCGCTGCGGCGCTACGAGCTCAGCACCACGGATGGCGGCGACGTCCTCATGCGCGTGATCGGCCTCGTGCGCCGCCGTTGTGGTGAGGTCGTTGCACTCGAGTTCCGGCGCGGCGACCGCCACCGACCGCCGGTGCTGGAGATCGCCGTCGCCATCGACCGCCGCCAGGGCTCGTCGCTCGCAGCGCGGCTCGCCGCGCTGATCGACGTGCTGGACGTGCGCGAGGTCTAATCCTTCGTCGCCTTCTTCTTCTTCTTGGCGGCTGCCGGCTTCACGTGATCGGGATCCGGGTGCAGGCCGCTGTTGGCGGGCGAGTAGATGCTCACGTCGCCCAGGTCCCACCGGATCTGGTACCGGGGCCGCGGCTCGCCGCGCAACACCTCTTCGATGACCCCGTGTCGCCCGACGCGGAGCCCCGCCGTCGCGGCTCGCGAGCGACGTCCGCTCTTCTCGGCGATTACTCGATCTCCAACCTCGAACGCCATTGTGCAACTCCTCTCGGTCCTCTAAGCGCCTCGCGCGCGCACTTCCAGCGCGCGTCAAGCGGGCATCATAGGGAGCACGGCAGCGCACGCCGCGGGCCGCGGGTTTAATCTCGCGCCCCATGCCCGACCCAAACACTATCCGCCAGCTGGCCGAGTTGATCGTCCGCTTCGGCGCCAACGTCCAACCCGGGCAGATCGTCGCCATCGGCAGCGAGCCTGGCAAGGAGGAGCTGACCCGGGCCATCGCCGAGGTCGCCTACGAGGCGAAGGCGAAGTTCGTCGACCTCGCCGTCTTCGACGTCCACCTCAAGCGTGCGCGCGTGCTCCACGCCGCGGAGGAGACGCTCGACTTCGTGCCGCCGTGGATCGGCGAGCGCATGCGCGCGCTCGGCGAGCATCGCTCGGCAAGGATCTCGTTGACGGGCCCGGCCTCGCCCCACGCCCTCGACGGCCTCGACCCGGCCCGCGTCGGCCGCGACATCCTCCCGGCCACGCGCGAGGGGATGGAGCTCCTCAACGCCCACTCGACCAACTGGACCGTCGCCCCGGCCCCGACGAGTGGGTGGGCGAAGCTCGTGCACCCCGATCTCGACGACGCCGAGGCGCTAGAGGTCCTCTGGGGTCAGATCGCCCACGTCTGCCGACTTGACGAGCCCGACCCCGTCGCCGCCTGGACCCGGCGGCTCGACGCGCTCGAGGCCTCGGCGGCCAAGCTCACCGAACGACGGTTCGCCGCCCTGCGCTTCGAGGGCCCGGGCACGAACCTCGAGATCGGCCTCTTGCCCGGGAGCCGCTGGCACGGAGCGCGCATGTCGACGGCGGAGGGCATCACTCACGTCCCCAACATCCCGACTGAGGAGGTCTTCACCACCCCTGACCCGGCGCGGGTCAACGGCGTCGTGCGTGCCACCAAGCCGCTGTTCGCCGCGGGGACGCGGATCGAGGGACTCCGGGTCCGCTTCGAAGGCGGGCGCGCGGTCGAGATCGACGCCGACCAAGGAGCCGACACCCTGCGCGCGATGGCCGCTCGGGACGAGGGCGCCGCGCGTCTCGGCGAGGTCGCGCTCGTCGATCGCGAGGGTCGGATCGGACCGCTCGACACCGTCTTCTTCGACACCCTGCTCGACGAGAACGCGGCCAGCCACATCGCTCTCGGAACAGGGTTCGAATTCACCGTCGACGAGGCCTATCATGACGCGATCAATCGCAGCCAGATCCACATCGACTTCATGATCGGCGGCGATGACGTCGCCGTGACCGGGATCACGAGCGGCGGGGAAGAGGTGCCGGCGCTCAGGAACGGGAGCTGGCAGTTATGAGCTTCGGCGCGCGGGGCGGCGCGGAACCCCTTGGCCTCGGCGCGCGGGAAGGCGCGGAACGACTGCGGTGCCCTACGCTTGGCGGGCCCGGAGAGGTGCCGGAGCGGTTGAACGGGCGCGACTGGAAATCGCGTAACGGGGGTTAACCTCGTTCGAGGGTTCGAATCCCTCCCTCTCCGTAATGGCCCGCCATCTCCCCACCCACCGTTCACGCGCCGGCCGCTTTGTGTCGATATCGGTATTGACGCCATGACCACGTGGGCCCCCCGGCCGAGGCTGAGATTGATCCAGGGCGCGCTCGAAGACGCGCCCGAGTGGTCGTGGTTCTGCTCTCAGTGCGCCGCGCTGCCCGATCACCAGTCGGTGTCTCCCCTGGCCCGCGCCTGTCGCTCGTGCCAGACGGGACTGCTGCTCGAGACCCGGTCTGACGCGATTCCCTCCCGTGGCGAGGCCTTCCTCGTCGTGGACTCCGGCCTGAGGATCCAGGCCCTCTCCCGCCCGGCGGAGACGCTGCTCGACACCCGCGGGGAGAACCTAATCGACCGGCCCGTGGCCGACTTCCTGGCCGCCGCCGACGCGGAGACCCGCGGACCCGGGGATTTGGCCGCGATGCTCCACGCCGCGAGCACGGAGAGCGATCAGCTGCATTCGATGTTCGTGCGCCCGCTGGATTCGTTCGGAGTCCGGATGGCGGCCCGGATCGCGCCGTGCGGTCCGCCGCGCGCGGCGCTCGTCGTGCTGCGAGGCGGAGCGCCGCAGCGCGAGCTGCACGTGGTTTAGGACGGCGAGGCGTGCCGCTCAGGCGGGCGGGAGCGTCGGGGGCGCGCCCATGGCTACGAGCGCCTGCGGGAGCACGATGCTGCCGTCCTCCTGCTGACCGTTCTCGAGCAGGGCCACGATCGTCCGCCCCACCGCCACCGCCGTCCCGTTCAGGGTGTGCACGTGGGCGAGCTTCCCATCGGCGTCGCGGTAGCGGATGTCGAGCCGCCGGGCCTGGAAGTCGGTCGTGTTCGAACACGAGGTGAGCTCGCGGTAGCGCCCTTGGCCAGGAAGCCACGCCTCGAGGTCGTACTTCTTGGCGGCGGAGGCGCCTAGGTCGTTCACTGCGATGTTGACCACGCGGTAGGGGATGTCGAGCTCGGAGAGGATCGACTCCTCGATGCTCAGGAGGCGCTCGTGCTCCTCGGCGGCCTGATCGGGCGGGACGAACGAGAACATCTCCACCTTCTCGAACTGGTGCACGCGGAAGATCCCGCGCGTGTCCTTGCCGGCGGCGCCCGCCTCGCGGCGGAAGCACGACGAGAAGCCCGCGTAGCGTGCAGGGACCTGATCGACGGCGAGGATCTCGTCGCGATGGAATGAGGCCAGGGGCACCTCGGACGTGCCGACGAGATAGAGCTCATCGTCCGCGAGCCGGTAGATCTGCTGCTCGGTATCGGGCAGGAACCCGGTTCCGTACAGCGCCTCCTCGCGCACGAGCACCGGCGGGATCACGGGCTCGAAGCCCTCCCCCCGCAGCTTCTCGAACGCGTAGCGCGCGAGCGTGAGCTCGAGCATGGCGAGGTCGCCGACCAGGTAAGCGAAGCGCGAGCCCGACACCCGCGCCCCCCGCTCCATGTCGATCCGGGCGCCGGCCAGCTCGAGATGGTCCTTGCCCGTCGCGCCCGCCTCCCCGACCTCGCGGAGCACCGTGTCCTCGTCGGCGGCGTCAGGCGCAGGGAGGTTGGGGAGCGAGGCAAGGAGAGCGTCGCGCTCGGCGCGCACGGCCGTCTCGCGGTCGCTGAGCTCGCGGCCGCGGGCGGCAAGCTGGGCCAGCTGCTCGCGCTCCTCCGGCGTCGGGGCGCCGCGGCGACCCCGGCTCGCGCGGTTCTGCTCGGCGCGCAGCTCCTCGAGCTCAGCCGTCAGCGCGCGCCAGCGCTCGTCGAGCTCGAGCAACCGATCGACCGTCTCGGCCAGCGCCGGATCGCGGCGAGCAAGGGCCTCCTTGACCGCATCCGGATCGTGGCGGATCAGCCTGATGTCGAGAACGCCGGGCCTCCGCTGGAGTCGTCGACCGCGCTCACTACTTGTGGGGCTTCGCCTTGATGACCTTGCCGGTCGGGGAGATCACGTACCAGAGGCCGCCATTGAGATTGATTCCCTGTCCCGTCGCCGAGCCGGACGTGCCGTCGGCGATATACGTGTACAGCGGCCAGCCCGCGTACGTGATCACGAGACCGCCGGCCGGGTTTGGGTCGCTTCCGAGCAGCGATTGCTTGACCCCGCCCGCAGCGGCCGCCGTCTGACCGCTGGGAACGGAAGCCGGGGGCCATACGGCCGCGCATCCGCCGACACACGTGACCTTCTGGTCGTTGTCCGGCACGAAGATGTAGAGCGTGTGCCCTTGAGCGTTTACCAGCACCGCGCCTAGACCCGGAAACCTCGCGGTGGCGATCTTGGGCCCGTTCGCCGCGGGAGCCGTTGGTGTGGTCTTGGCCGGGGCCTTCGCCGCCGCCTTTTTCTTCTTCGCGGGCGCGGTCTTCTTCTTGGCCTTGGCTTTGTTCGCGGCCGCGGGCGCGGGCGTGGTGGTCGTCGTCGCCGCCGTGGGCGTTGCCGTTGCGACGGGGAGGGTCCCGAGTGGTCGGCTGCTGCACGGCTGCTGGCCGACAGGAGTCGCACTACTGCTTCCGGCGTATCGCGCGACGAACTCCGCCACCTGCCGTGCCTGCGGACCGACGACGATGTTCTGCGGCATCGTCGCCCCCGAGAAGCCACCGTTCTCGATCGCGTAGAGGACGCGGATGGCGGGGCGTTCGCACCGAGTGGTGAGGTTCGGGCCGTTCGTGATCAGCCGGGTCTTGATGTTCGAAGCCGAGCCGTGGGTGGCGGCGGCCCCGAGCGTGTGGCACCCCGCGCACCGCTGCGAGAAAAGGATGGCGCCGGCGTAGTAGGGGCTCGACCTGGGGACGGAAATCTTCTCGGTCCCGCACCCGGCAGAGAGCACCGCGACCGCCACAGTGGCGCCCGAGACCAGGAGGACCTTCACGCGCCGGCTCATGCGGGCCGAGATCATACGGAAGAATCGCCTCCCGATGCCTCGCCTTCGCCTCCTCCCTCCAGCCCGCGTCCTCCTCACCGTCGCCCTCGCCGCCATGCTCGCCGGCTGCGCTCACACCGTCCGCGTCGGCGGGTCCCGCGACCTCCACGTCGCCCTCACCGAATACCAGCTCACCCCCGAAACCGTCCGCGCCTACGCGGGGACTCTGACCATCACCATCCGGAACATGGGAACACGCACGCACAACTTCACCATCTCGCTCGGCAACGTAAACGAAACCCAGCCCGTGGACCTCACTCCCGGCGAAACCACGACCATGACCGTCGACCTCGCGCCGGGGAAGTACATGCTCCGCTCCACCATCACCGGCGATCAGGCGCTCGGTCTGTGGGGGAGCCTCGATGTGGTGGCGATCCGCAGGACGTAGCGGCGGCGTCTTGCCACGGTCGCTTGCCACGGTCCGGTCCGCCCTGGCGAGGCGATGGCGACCCCGGCGCCAACCGCCTGGTTGCCGCCGAGGGGACGATCGCGCCGCTGAAGCTTTAGGCGAACGTCGCACGGCCAGCGCCGGGGACTGTGTGGGATTCGCCACGGGTGGGCTGGGTCCTGCAAGGGGGGCGGCGGCGCGGGCTCGCCCCGGCGGCGCGCGCCTCGGCACAGCTATAACCCGTGCTGATGGCCGCGCCCCCTGACCCCGAGCTCTTTCGCGAGGTCTTCGGACACTTCGCCACCGGCGTCGCGGTGATCACCAGCGCCGGGCCCACCGGAGCGGGCGGGATGACCGCCAACGCCCTGTGCTCCCTCTCGCTCGATCCCCCCCTCGCCCTCGTGTGCTTCCAACACGAGGCCCGTACCCTCCCGATCGTGCGCGACGCCGGTCGCTTCGGCGTCAACATCCTCGCCGCCGACCAGGAGCGCCTGGCCGGGGTCTTCGCCTCCAAGATGCCCGAGGGCGAGAAGCTCGAGAGCGTCGAGCACACCTTCGTGGACGGGGTACCGATCATCAGCGGCGCGCTCGCGTGGGCCGTATGCGACCTGCGCGACCTTCTCGCCGGCGGCGACCACGAGATCGCGATCGGCGAGGTGATCGCCATGGGTCGAGGTGAGGGCGCGCCCCTGATCTGGTACCGCGGCGTCTACCGCGACCTCACCGAGCAGCTGGACCGCTCCCACAAGCGATGAAGGACGTCCATATCGTCGTCGGGTCGGCCGTGATCGCCCTCAGCGCGGCCACGGGGTTGTGGGGGGCGTGGTGTTGGTGGGGCTCGCAGGCAAGCCGGCTCTTCTGGCGTCTCCTGCGCACGAGCCAGGTCGTCCTCTTGGTCCAGATCGCGCTCGGCGGCATCCTCCTCCTCGAGGGCAAGAAGCCACCGTCCCTCCACGTCCTCTACGGCCTCCTCCCCCTCGCGGTGTCCTTCATCGGCGAGCAGCTCCGCATCTCCTCCGCCGAAATGGTCCTCGCCTCGCACGGCTTCGAATCTGCCGCCGAGGTGGGCAAGCTCCCGGAGGAGGAGCAGCAGGGGATGGTCGTCGCCATCCTCCGCCGCGAGATGGGAACGATGACGCTGGCGGCGCTCGTCATCGCGGGACTGGCGGCGCGGGCGGCGATGACGGCGGGGTGAGGGCGGCGGCGGGCGCGGGCGGGCAGCCCGGGAGCTAAAGCCCAGCTAACCCGCACAGGGGGGCTCGACCACCCGCCAGTGATATAACGACGCCGTAGTGCTGCGCACGTATCTCCCAGCGATCGTGTTCCTAGTGCTCGGCGGCCTGCTCGGTGCGGTCTTCGCGCTGGCGAACGGCTTTCTCCACACGCCGCTCCACAACCGCTCGAAGGATGAGCCCTACGAGTGCGGGCTGCCGTCGGAGGTCAAGCGTGGATTCCGCTTCGGGATCAGCTTCTACCTGATCGCGATGCTCTTCATACTGTTCGACATCGAGGTCATCTTCATCTACCCGATCGCGGTCGAGCTGAGGGCCTTTGGGACGTTCGCGCTGTCGGAGACGATCGTGTTCATCGTGCTCCTGGCGGTGGCGTTCGTGTACGTGTGGCGCAGGGGTGCGTTCGAATGGAGGTGAAGCGCGAGCCCATCGACCTCCTCAAGCGCGAGCCCAGCGAGCTCCTCAAAGCCGGACCCGAGGAGATCGACCCCACCGATTTCCGCTCCCGCCAGCTCGCGGCGCGCGACATGCTGCGCGGGGATCTCGACGACGAGCAGCTCGAGCGCTACGTCGGGGAGCGGGTGCTCACGACCACGCTCGAGAAGGCGGTGGCGTGGGGCCAGGGGAACTCGATCTGGCCGCTGACCTTCGGGCTCGCGTGCTGCGCCATCGAGATGATGAGCATCGTCGCCGCACGGGCCGACATCGCCCGCTTCGGCTACGAGGTGCTGCGCGCCTCGCCGCGTCAGGCCGACCTGATCATCCTCTCGGGACGGGTGTCGATCAAGATGGCGCCGGTCGTCCGCCGCCTCTATGACCAGATGCTCGAGCCCAAGTGGGCGATCTCGATGGGCGCTTGCTGCTCCTCGATGGGCGTCTTCAACAACTATGCGCTCGTGCCTGCCGACAAGTTCATGCCCATCGACGTCCATGTCCCCGGGTGCCCGCCGCGACCGGAAGCGCTCATGCACGGGATCTTGAGGCTGCGCAAGAAGATCCAGGCGGGACCCGACCTCGGCTGGCGGGCGCGCTACGGCGCCGAAGGCACCGAGGAGGTCATCGGCCCGGATGCCGCCCAAGGGAGCAGCGCGATAAACGTGTTCCAGGGTGGAGACACGGCCGGTGCCTGACGCCACCGGCCTCGAGCTGATCGCCCAGGAACTGCGCGATGCGAACGCCGGCTCGGTGCTCGGCACGGTCTACTTCCGCGACCGCGCCACGATCGAGGCCAATCCCGCCCAAGTGCACGACGTACTCGAGCGACTACGCAACAGGGGCTACACCTTTCTCGCCTCGCTCCACGGTGTCGACTACTACCCCGACGAGCCCCGGCTCGGCGTCCTCTACGAGCTTCTCGACATGAAGGAAGTCGACCGCATCTCGGTCAAGGCGCGCGTCCACACCGACGATCCCCGCATCGCATCGGTCGTCGACGTGTGGCCGGGCGCCGATCATCCCGAGCGCGAGGTCTACGACATGTTCGGGGTTGAGTTCGAGGGTCACCCCGATCTGCGGCGCATCCTCATGCCCGAGGACTACGAGGGCTTCCCCCAGCGCCGCGACTTCCCCGTCGGCGGCGAGCCGGTCCTCTTCACCTACAACGAAGAGCAGCCGTACGGAAAGTCCCAGTAGATGAGCACCACGGACTACCGCAAGCAAGAGGAGTCGATCACCCTCACGGCCGAGCCGGTAGGGGAGTCGCACGAGCTCCTGAGCCTCAACATGGGCCCCCACCACCCGGCCACCCACGGGGTGCTCCGGCTCCTGGTCACGCTCGAGGGCGAGGTTGTCCGTGACCTGAAGCCGATCATCGGCTACGTCCACACGGGCATCGAAAAGACGTGCGAGGACAAGTCCTACTGGAAGGTCATCCCCTGCGTCGAGCGGATGGACTACGTCTCCTACTACTTCAACGCGATGGCCTTCTGCGGCGCGGTCGAGACCATCCTCGGGATCGAGGTGCCGCCCCGGGCGCAATACCTGCGCGTCATCCACCTCGAGCTCAACCGGATCGCCTCGCACATGGTCTGGCTCGGCACCGGCGCCCTCGACCTCGGGGCGGTGTCGATGTTCTGGTACTGCTTCCAGCAGCGCGAGAGCATCCTCGACCTGTTCGAGATGTCCTCAGGCCAGCGCATGCACACGCGCTACATCCAGGTCGGCGGTGTGTTCGAGGACATCCCCGCCGGGTTCGACGCCAAGCTCAGGAAGTTCCTCGCCATCATGCCCACGCGCGCCGACCAGTTCGCCGACCTGATGGAGAAGAACGAGATCGTCCTCCAGCGCCTGCGCGGCGTGGCGGCGCTCGACCAGGAGACCCTGCTCGGCCTCGGCGTAACCGGGCCGCTCCTGCGCGCGGCCGGGAACCCGTGGGACCTGCGCAAGGCACAGCCCTATTCGAGCTACGACCACTTCGACTTCAAGATCCCCGTCGGCACCGTGGGCGACAACTACGATCGCTACCGCGTCCGCCACGCCGAGATCTACGAGTCGGTGAAGATCATCGAGCAGGCCCTCGACGGGCTCCCCGAGGGCGACCACATCACGAACGACCGCAAGGTCGCGCTCCCGCCCCGCCACGAGCTCGCCACCTCGATGGAGGCGCTCATCCACCACTTCAAGCTCGTGACCGAGGGCTTCCGCGTGCCGCCCGGCGAGGCCTACTACCCGATCGAGGGCCCGCGCGGCGAGCTCGGGTGCTTCGTCCGCTCCGACGGCTCGGCCAAGCCGGCCCGGGTCCACATGCGCGACCCGAGCTTCTCGAACCTGATGGCGTTCGCGCCCATGGTCAAGGACGGCTACATCGCGGACCTGATCGCCACCATCGCCATGCTCGACCCGATCTTGGGAGGCATCGACCGATGATCCCGCGACGGAACCGCGCGGCGGCGGCGGCGGCCGCGACGGAGCCGGGCCCCGAACCGTTCGACTGGGAGATCCCCCAGCTCCCACCCGTCCCGCGCTTCGGACACGGCTCCCGCGTCCCGGGGTGGGACGAATCGGTCGACCTGACCAAGGATCCCGCCGTCATCCCCGACCCGGCCACGATGCCGGTGCCGGAGAGCCTGCGCAAGAAGATCGAGGCGGCGATGGCGCGCTACCCCGACTACCACTCGGCCTCGATCCCCGCGCTGCACGCCGCCCAGGCGGAGCACGGCTGGCTCTCTCCCCAGGCCGTCGAGCAGGTTGCCGCCGTCATGGGCGTGACCCCCGCCTACCTCACCTCGGTCGCGACGTTCTACGACATGCTCGTGACCCGCCCCAAGGGCTCCAACGACGTCTTCGTGTGCACCAACATCTCGTGCTCCCTGCGCGGCGCCGACGCCCTCTACCAGGCGATGATGGTCGCCGCCGAGGGCGACGACGACATCACCGTCCGCCATTTCGAGTGCCTCGGGGCGTGCGACATCGCCCCCATGGCCTCCGTCAACGGCGACTACATCGGCCCGCTCGAGCCCGGCGACGCCAAGCGCATCGTCGAAGATCTCCAGGCCGGGCGCCCGGTGCTCGAGGAGAAGCAGCTCAAGCGGCGGCCGTCGGCCGACCCGGGAGCGCGCGCGATGAAGAAGATCCTCTTCGACCGGATCGACGAGCCCGGACTCAACACGCTCGCCGTCTACCAGCGCCGCGGCGGCTACAGCGCCATGCGCAAGGCACTCAAGATGACCCGGGAGCAGGTGCTCGACGAACTGCTCACCTCCGGGATCAGGGGCCGTGGCGGCGCCGGCTTCCAGATGGGCAAGAAGATCTCCTTCCTGCCGAAGGGCGCCCCCGAGAAGTACCTCGTGTGCAACGCCGACGAATCCGAGCCCGGAACGTTCAAGGACCGCGAGCTCATGCAGAAGAGCCCGCACATGCTGCTCGAGGGCATCGTCATCGCCGCCTACGCGGGCGGGATCGAGCACGCGTTCATCTACGTCCGGGGTGAATATGCCTACCAGGCCGACATCCTCGAGGTGGCGATCGCGGAGGCGTACGGCGCCGGCTACTTCGGCGAGCGCATCCTCGGTTCCGACTTCAACCTCAGCCTCGTCCTCCACCGCGGCGCCGGCGCCTACATCTGCGGCGAGGAGACCGGGCTGCTCGACTCGCTCGAGGGCAAGCGCGGCAACCCGCGCCTGAAGCCGCCGTTTCCGGCCGTCGAAGGTCTGTACGACAAGCCGACGCTGATCAACAACGTCGAGACCCTCTCGACCGCCCCCCACATCATCACGATGGGCGGCGCCGAGTACGCGAAGATCGGCACCGAGACGTCGACCGGGACCAAGCTCGTCTCCGTCTCGGGTGACGTCAAGCGACCGGGCAACTACGAGGTCGAGCTCGGCATCCCCTCGCGCGAGCTCATCTTCGACCTCGCCGGCGGCCCGCTCGACGGGCGCGAGATCAAGCTCTGGTTCCCGGGCGGATCGAGCGCGCCCGTCCTCACCGCCGACGATCTCGACATCCCCTACGACTTCGACTCCATGGCCAAGGCGGGCTCGATGCTCGGCTCGGGGGCGGTCATCGTCGTCGACGACTCCCACACGGTGCTCGAGGTGGCGATGAAGCTGGCCAAGTTCTACGCCCACGAGTCGTGCGGCAAGTGCGTGCCCTGCCGGGAGGGGACGAACTGGACGGTGAAGATGCTCGAGCGCATCGACTGCGGTGAGGCGACGCCGATGGACCTCGACATCATGGCCTCGGTCCAGGAGCAGATCATCGGCAACTGCCTGTGCGTCCTCGGCGACGCCATGGCCATGCCCATCGGCTCGATGATCGCGAAGTACCGCCCCGAGCTCGAGGCCCACATCGAGGCCGCGCGGGAGCGGGCAGGGAGCGGAGACCTCGCGGACGTCGTCCCGCTCGGCGTCGCCGACGAGGCCAGCGGCCCGATGCCCGTCCACTGATGCCGCGCCCCGAGCAAAAGATCATCCAGCTCACGATCGACGGGCGCGAGGTGCAGGCGCCCGAGGGCGAGATGCTGGTCGAGGCCGCCCGCCTCGGTGACATCGAGATCCCCTATTTCTGCTTCGAGCGCAAGCTCGGCGACCCCGTGGGCGCGTGCCGCATGTGCCTGGTCGAGATCGAGGGGATCCCGAAGCTCCAGACCTCATGCTCGACCGCGGTCAAGGACGGCATGGTCGTCCACACTCAGACCCAGCGCGTGCGCGGGGCACAGAACGCCATCGTCGAGTTCCTGCTCGTCAACCACCCGCTCGACTGCCCGGTGTGCGACAAGGGCGGCGAGTGCCCGCTCCAGGACATCACCTTCGGCTGGGGTGCCGGCCGCTCGCGCTTCATCGAGCCCAAGCGCCACTTCGTCAAGCCGCTCGCACTCTCGCCCCTGGTCGCCATCGACCGCGAGCGCTGCATCCTCTGCTACCGCTGCGTGCGCTTCTCGCAGGAGATCGCCGAGGACTACCAGCTCATCTTTGCCGAGCGCGGCGCCGACACCTTTGTCGCCACCCACGACGGGCACCCGTACGTGGCGCCCTTCAGCGGGAACATCGTCGAGCTCTGCCCCGTCGGGGCGCTCACCTCGCAGCCCTATCGCTTCCGCGCGCGTCCCTGGGACATCGAGGACGGCGGCGGCATCTGCACTTTGTGCCCGGCCCAGTGCAACGTCAGCTTCACCGTGCGCGACGAGAAGGTCGTGCGCGTCCTCGCGCGCGAGAACCCCGAGGTCGACGACGGCTGGCTCTGTGACCGGGGGCGGTTCGCGTATCAGGCGATCCACGTTGATGAACGGGTAACGGCACCGATGGTCCGCGACGGCGGCGAGCTGCGCAGGGTCTCCTGGGAGCGCGCCCTCGAGGTCGCGTCCGGCCTCGAGCGCCACCGCGGCCGGGTCGGGGCGCTCGTCGGCGGGGGGGCGAGCAGCGAGGAGGGGTTGCTCGTGTCCCGGCTCATGCGCGACGGTCTCTCCTCGAACGATGTCGACTCCCGCGTGGCGGGCTCCGTTCCGCCCGCGCTGGCCCGCGCCGTAGCGGCGCCGGCGCTCCAGGCGACGGTGACGGACCTCGAATTCGCCCACACCGTGCTCGTCGTCGGCTGCGAGCCCCAGGAGGACGCCCCGATCCTCGATCTGCGCATCCGCAAGGGCGTTCGCCGCCACGGCGTCAAGCTCGCGGTCGCGACGGCGCGCCCGAGCGCCCTCGACCGGAACGCGAAGCTCAGCGTCCGTGTCACGCCGGGCGGCGAGGCCGCCTTCCTGGCCGAGCTCGCCACCGACCTTGCCGCCCATCCGGCGCGGTCCGGCGAGCGGGGCAGCGAGCTCGCCCGCCTGCTCCGTGACGGCGGCGAGGACGTGGTCATCGTGTGGGGCGAGCGCATCGGCGCCGACGCCCTTCCTCACCTGCTCAGCATCGCCGGCCTCCTCGGCCTCGCGAACCGGGAGGGCGCCGGGCTCCTCGAGATCCCCGGCACCGCCAACGGGCGCGGGCTGCGCGAGGCGGGCGTCCTTCCCGACGCCGGACCCGGCTACTCCGAGGTCGCCTTCGAGTACGCCGGGCGCTCGGCGCTGCAGATGGCGACCGCCGCCGCCGCGGGCGAGGTCACCGCCTTCTACCTGTTCGAGATCGATCCGGTCCGCGCGCTCCCCAACCGCGGCCTGTGGGAGCGGGCGCTCGAGCACGCCGGCATCGTCGTCGCGCACGCCTCCGTCCTCACCGAGGGGATCCGCGACCACGCCAGCGTCGTCTTCCCCGCCGAGTCGCACGCCGAGAAGGAGGGCACCGTCGTCCACCCCGACGGGCGCCTGCAGCGGCTGCGCATCGCGATCGCCCATCCCGACGAGGTGCGACCCGGGTGGTCGGTCATCTCCGACCTGGCGCGGCAGATCGGGGTGGATCTCGGCGTGTCGACCATCCCGACCGCCTTCGAGGAGCTCGTGAAGGCCGTCCCCTTCTACGCCGGGATCACGCTCGACGAGCTCGCCGGCCGCGGCGTGCGCTGGCCCGCGCGACCGCAGGCTTCCGCCTTCCCGACCCCGGCGACCCCCGGCGCGGCGACCTCCGGCGCGGCGACCTCCGGCGCGGCGGCCTCCGGCGCGGCGACCTCCGGCGCGGCGACCCCCGCCCCCGCCGCCGCCCCGCCCACACCGGCCGCTCCCACCAACGGCACCCTCCGCCTCGGCGTCCACCGCCCGATCTGGGCCGCGCCCGACGTCGAGGTCTCGCCCGCGCTGAAGTTCCTCATCGTGCGCCAGCACGCCGAGCTCTCGCCCGCCGACGCCCAGCGCCTGAGCCTCAAGGACGGCGAGACGGTCGAGGTCGCCTCCAACGGCACGGCCGTCAAGGCCACCGTGTCCGTGCACTCGGGGGTCCCGCCGGGGACGGTGTTCCTCGCCGACGGCCTGGCCGAGGACTCGGCCAACCTCTTCACCGACTTCGAGGTCGAGGTGCGCAAGCCGTGACCATCCTCGCCAACATCAACTACTACGAGCCCTGGTGGCTGCAGATCGTCAAGGCGCTCGTCATCTTCGCCGTCATCCTCGCCGTCTTTCCCGTCCTCACGGTCTACGAGCGCAAGGTCATGGGGCGGCTCCAGGGTCGCTTCGGCCCCAACCGGGTCGGACCGTTCGGACTCCTCCAGCCCATGGCCGAGATCCTCAAGTTCGGGGCCAAGGAGCCGTTCCGGCCGAGCACCTCCGTGGGCTTCATCTTCCGGATCGCGCCGGCCATCGCGCTCACGACCGCGGTCGCGGCCCTCGCCATCATTCCCTACGGCGACGTGCAGCACATCTTCGGCCGCCCGGTCGGGATCTACGGCATCGACGTATCGATCGGCCCCCTGTACGTGTTCGCCTTCGCGGGGATCGCCTTCTACGGCGTCATGCTCGGGGGCTGGGCCTCGGGCTCGAAGTACTCGTTCCTCGGCGCGATGCGGACCGCCGCCCAGCTCATCTCCTACGAGGTCTCCCAGAGCCTCGCGCTCGTCGGAGTGGTGATCACCTCCGGCACCCTGTCGCTCACGGGCATCGTCCACGCCCAGGGCGGCATGTGGTACTTCATCCCCCAGGCCGTCGGCTTCCTCGTCTTCATCGTCGCGAGCCTGGCCGAGATCAACCGTGCCCCCTTCGACCTCATCGAGGCCGACGCCGAGCTCGTCGGCGGCTTCAACACCGAGTACAGCGGCACGGCCTACGCCGCGTTCTTGTTCGCCGAGTACATGAACATGATCGTGGTGGCCGGAGTGGCGACCACGCTCTTCCTCGGCGGCTGGCTCCTGCCGTTCGGCATCCACCCGCCCGGCTGGGTCGACCCCATCATCGTGGCCGCGAAGATGATGATCTTCATCACCTTCTTCATCTGGATCCGCTTCACCCTGCCTCGCCTGCGCTACGACCAGCTCATGTCGTTCGGCTGGAAGGTGCTCCTGCCCCTGGCCACGCTCAACACGCTCGTGACCGCAATTCTGGTGGTGACATGACCCCTCCCTACGATCCCAGCGCCGACGTGATCAAGGTCCAGCGCCAGCCGACGCCGGGGCCGGCGCACAGCACCTACCGCGCCTTCGGCGAGACCATGCGCGGCCTGAAGACGACGTTCAAGCGCGTGCTCGAGGGGCCGGTCACGCTCCAGTACCCCGAGGAGAAGACGCCGGTCTACCCGCGCTTCCGCGGCCGCCACAAGCTCCACCGCTTCGAGGACACCGGCCTCGAGAAGTGCGTCGGCTGCTCGCTGTGCGCCGCCGCCTGCCCCGCCGACTGCATCCGCGTCGTCGCGGCTGAGAACACGCCCGAGCTGCGGATCTCCGCCGGTGAGCGCTACGCCGCCGTGTACGAGATCAACCTCAGCCGCTGCATCTTCTGCGGCTACTGCGAGGTCGCCTGCCCCTTCGACGCCATCACCATGGGGCACGACTACGAGATGTCGGACTACACCCGGTCGGACCTGATCTTCACGAAGGAGATGCTGCTCGCCGAGCCGATCGAGCGCACGCCGCTCCGCTCGGAAGGGGAGTAACACCCCGCGATGGCCTCGGTCCTCTTCTTCATCGCCGCCATCGGCGCCCTCGCGGGAGCGATCGGCGTGGTCATGCTCCGCAACCAGTTCTACAGCGTCCTCGCGCTCGTCGTCCACCTCGTCTGTCTCGCCGTCCTCTTCCTCCTCCTGCGCGCCGAGTTCGTCGCTGCCGCCCAGGTCATCGTCTACGCCGGCGCGGTCATGGTCCTCTACGTCTTCGTCGTCGCTTACGTCGGCGGCGGCGACGAGCTCCCCACCCGTTCGGGCCTGCGCATCATCGGACCCCTGCTCGCCCTCGCGCTTGCGGTCGAGCTTTGCGTGGCCCTGCTGGGAACGGCACTCAAGGGCATCTCGAGCAAGGGCGCCATCTACATCGTCGGCTTCGGCACGCCCGCCGACATCGGCAAGCTCTTCCTGACCAAGTACCTGCTCCCGTTCGAGATCGCCTCCCTGCTCCTGCTCGTCGCCGCCATCGGCGCCATCGTCCTCGCGCGTCGCCGGCGCGGACTCGAGCCCGACCCGGAGCTCCAAGCGAGGTATCACCCGGTCCTCCCCGCCTGGGTCGGCTCGATGGCGGAGGCGGGCGGCATTCACTTCGAGGAGGAGCCCGCCGCGCCCGCATCCGAACCGGAGGGCGAGCCGGTCGCCAGCGAGGCCGCGGCCGTCGCGAGCGAGGGCAAGGCCGTCGGGAGCGAGCGCTAGTGCCTACCGGCGGCGGGAGGCGCTGACGCCATGGGCATCGGCTGGTACCTCGTCGTCTCGGCGTTGATCTTCAGCATCGGCGCGGCCGGCGTGCTCGTCCGGCGCAGCCCCCTTGTCATCCTCCTCTGCCTCGAGCTCATGCTCAACGCCGGCAACCTCGCCCTCGTGGCCTTCTCGCGCCTATGGGGCGGCGAGGACGGCCAGGTCTTCGCGCTCATCGTGATGGTGGTCGCGGCGTGCGAGGTGACGGTCGGCCTCGGCCTCATCGTCGCCATCTATCGCCGGCAGCTCCCGATCGACGTCGACGACCTCCGGGAACTACAGGGATAACCCGTGGCGGCGACGACCTTCGGCTGGTTGGTCCTCCTGTGCCCGCTCGTGGGCATGACGGTGATCGCGCTCGGGTTCGGCCGCTGGCCGGGACGCTCCGCGGGCTGGATCGCGACCGCGGCCATCGGTCTCTCGTTCGTGTGCGCCGTCGTCATGCTCGTCGCGCTCCTGAACCACGCCCCCGCTCACCGTCAGCTCACCTCCTCGCTGTGGGACTACGCCGTGAGCGACGGGGTCAACGCCCAGATGGGGATCCTCGTCGATCCGCTGTCGGTGTTCATGGCGCTCGTGGTCAGCGGCGTCTCGACTCTGATTCACCTGTACTCGGTCGGGTACATGACCGCGGACCGGGGCTACAACCGGTACTTCGCCTACCTGAACTACTTCGTCTTCTCGATGCTGTTGCTCCTGCTCGCGGGCAACTTCCTCCTGCTGATCGTGGGCTGGGCCTTCGTGGGCGCCGCCTCCTATCTGCTCATCTCGTTCTGGTACCGGCGCACCACCGCTACGCGCGCGGGGATCAAGGCGTTCGTGATCAACGTCGTCGGCGACGTCGGCCTCGTCCTCGGCACCTTCTTCATCCTCAGCCACACGGGCACGCTCGACTTCCTGGGGACGTTCCGGGCGCTTCCGCATGTCTTCCACCACAACAGCACCGACCTCGTCGTCGGCTCCCTCCTCCTCCTCGTCGGCGCCTTCGCCAAGTCGGCCCAGGTCCCGCTCCACACCTGGCTCCCGGACGCCATGGAGGGCCCGACGCCGGTCTCAGCCCTGATCCACGCCGCGACCATGGTGACCGCCGGCGTGTCCCTGATCGCTCGTATGCACCCGCTCTTCGAGCTGGCGCCCACGGCGGCCGACGTGGGCGCCGTCGGCGGCTGCCTGACCCTCCTCATCGCCGGCACCATCGCCCTCGCCGTGACCGACCTCAAGCGCGTCATCGCCTACTCGACCATGTCCCAGATCGGCTACATGATCATGGGCGCCTCGGCGGGCGCGTACTCGGCGGCCATGTTCCACCTGATGACGCACGCCTTCTTCAAGGCGCTCCTGTTCATGGCCGCCGGATCGCTGATCGGCGCGATGGCGGGGAACCAGTCGCTCGACCGGATGAGCGGGTTCCGGCGCGCCCTCCCGTTCACCTTCATCTGCTTTGTCGTCGGTGGCCTCGCGCTCTCGGGCGTCCCCCCCTTCTCGGGCTGGTTCTCGAAGGACGAGATCCTCGCGTACCTCAACCACCGCGGTGGCGGCTTCGAGATTCTCGGCATCGCCGGGTACCTGGGCGCCTTCCTGACCGGGCTCTACACGTTCCGGATGATCTTCCGGGCCTTCTTCGGCGAGCCGTCCCCAGAAGCCAAGGAGCTCGAGGAGGGCCACCTCGCCCACACCGAGCAGCCCGTCAACCCGCTCACCGGCGAGCCCGAGGACACCGACGTGGGGTTCCCCGGTCCCGAGCACCTCATCGCCGAGCGCGAATGGTCGATGAAGCTCGCCATGAGCGTGCTCGCGGTCCTCGCCGTGATCGGCGGCGCGCTCCAGATCCCCGGCGTCGACGACGCCATCACCCGCTTCCTCGCCCCCACCTTCGCCGGCTCGACGCTCGCGTCCCATCAGCCCTCGACCGGCACGGGGTGGATCGGCCTGGTGATCGGCGCCGCCATCGGCATCGCCGGCATCGCCCTTGCCTACCGGATCTGGGTCCTCGCCCCGAAGACGGCCACCGCGGTGCGCGAGCGCTTCGCACCCCTCTATCAGCTCTTCGTCAACAAGTGGTACTTCGACGAGCTCATCGACTACGCGATCGTGCGCCCGGCGCTGTGGTTCGGCCAGGTCGTCGAGAACATCTTCGACCGCGAGCTCGTGACGACCGGGCTCACCGACGGCACCGTCGCCGTCGTCGGCGCCGTCTCGGCCGCGGTGCGCCGAGCCCAGACCGGCTTCGTGCGCTACTACGTGGCGCTGATGCTGCTCGGTATCAGCGGCGTCCTCATCTACCTCCTGGCCTCGGCAAGCTGATGCTCGACTACCTCGGCCCTCCGCCACCCGCCGGGAGCATCAGCCGATGACGCTGTCGATTCTCATCTGGCTCCCACTGGCGATCGCGCTCGCGGTCTCCCAGCTCCCACCGCGATTCGTCGGTCGCGTCACCGCGCTCCTCAGCCTCGCTCCGCTCGGCATCGCGCTGTCCTTCCTCGCCCGCTTCAACGCCGGTCAGGCCGGCCTTCAGTTCGTCACCGACCACACGTGGATCAGCACTTTCGGCATCCACTACAAGGTGGGCCTCGACGGGCTCAACGTCGCGCTCGTGGTGCTCACCACCCTGCTCTTCACCGCCGCGCTGGCGTGGGCGGCGTCGCGCGAGTGGGAGCGCCCGCGGCTCTTTTACTTCTGGCTCGGGCTCGGCCAGAGCGCTGTCCTGGGGGCGTTCTGCGCCCAGGACCTGTTCCTCTTCGTCGCCTTCTTCGACCTGATGCTCATCCCCTTCTACTTCCTGACCGGGTCGTGGGGTAGCGGCGAGCGGGTGCGGGCGACGACGAAGCTCGTGATCTACACCCTGGTCGGCTCGTTCTTCATGCTCGTCGCCGCCATCGCCACCGCCGTCATCGCCTCGAACGACAACGGCGTCAGCCTCACCTTCGTCCTCTCCGCCCTCCGCGGCCTGCCCCTGAGCCACGCCACCCAGGACTGGATCTTCCTGTGCTTCGCGGTTGCCTTCCTGGTCAAGATGCCGCTCGTCCCCTTCCACGGCTGGCTCGCCGACGGGTACCGATCGATGCCCATCCCCGCCGTCGCCGTCTTCAGCGGCGTCGTGGCCAAGGTCGCCGCGTACGGGTTCCTGCGCATCGTTCTGCCCCTCTTCCCCTACGCCTCGGTCCACTACCAGACGCTCATGCTCGTGATCGCGCTCGTCTCGATCCTGTGGGGCACGGCCATCGCCTTCACGACGACCAACGCGCGGCTCATCGTCGCCTACTCGTCCGTGGCCCAGCTCGGCTTCATTACCCTCGGGATCTTCTCGTTGCGTCCCCAGGGCGGCCAGGGTGCGCTGCTGCAGATGGTGAATCACGGCCTCGTGACCGCGCCCCTGTTCTTCATCGTCGCCGCCCTCGCCGTGCGCGCCGGCGGCTCGGAGGACATCCGTGACATGGGCGGGCTCGCGTTCCGCGCCCCCGTGCTCGCGGCCCTGTTCCTGATCGTCGCCCTCGCCACCCTGGCCATGCCCGGGTCGTCGAACTTCGCGGGCGAGTTCATGATCCTCCTCGGGGTGTTCAAGGCCAAGCTGGCGATCTCCGTCATCGCCTTCCTCGGCGTCATCGGGGCGGCCGTTTACTCCCTGCGCGTGTACATCAGGACGATGCACAACCAGCTCGGGCCCCGGGCCCAGTCGCGCGAGATCTCCTGGCGCGACGGACTCGCGATCGTCCCCCTCGTGGCTGTGATCCTCGCCTTCGCCTTCTACCCGCAGTTCGGCCTCAAGCGCTCGGACCAGAGCCTGCGGGCGGCGATGGCTCCGGCCGAGATCCAGGAGGGTCTCTCGCCCGTGGTGGCCGGCCTGGTGGCGGGCGCGCCGCGCAGGGTCGGGCTGTTCGGCGGCAATGGCGTCGTCAATCCGGGGGGTAATGGCGTCATCAATCCGGGGGGCCTTATCCAACGCGCAGCTCCGAGCGGGCTCGCCGGGTCTCCGAGCGGAGGGACGGCGCCATGACCGCACTCCTTCCCGTAGCCGCCATCGCCCACATCAAGGGCCCCGCGATCGACTGGTCGGCGCTCTCACCGATCGTCGTCCTCACCCTCGGCGCTCTGCTCGTCCTCCTCGTCGGCCTGCTCGCGAGCCCGATCGCGCGCGAGCGCATCGTGCCCGCGCTCAGCGCCATCACCCTGCTCGTGGCCATCGCCTTCGAGGTCTCGCGCTTCCACCACCAGACCACGATCATCTCCGGGGCGCTTCGGGTCGACGACCTCGCGCTCATCCTCGATCTCGTGTTCGCCATCGCCGGCCTCGCCACCGTGGCCCTATCGGCCCGAGAACCGGCGGCGAGCAAGGCCGGGCACGGCGAGTACCACTCGCTGATGCTCTTCTCGATCCTCGGCATGGCCGTGCTCGTCAGCGCCCAGAACCTGATCACGCTCTTCATTGCGTTCGAGCTCCTCTCGATTCCGCTCTACATCCTCTGCGCCGCCGACGTTCGCCGCAGCGCTTCGCTCGAATCGGGCCTCAAGTACCTCGTCATCGGCTCCGTCGGCTCCGCCACGCTCGTCTACGGCCTGGCTCTGATCTACGGCGCCACGGGCTCCACCGACTTCACCGCCATCGCCGCGGCCATCACCGGCGGCCCGGCCCAGCCCGGCGGCCTCGCGAACGACCCGCTCCTCCTCTCCGGCATCGGCCTCGTCATCGTCGCGTTCGCTTTCAAGGCCTCGGTCGCCCCCTTCCACCAGTGGACGCCCGATGTCTACGAGGGAGCGCCGACGCCGATCACCGCCTTCATGGCCACGGCCACCAAGGCGGCCGCGCTCGGCGTCTTCCTGCGCTTCTTCGACGTCGCGGTGATCGGGGCCCAGGAAACGTGGGCGCCGCTGCTGGCCACCCTCGCCACCATCACCATCATCGTCGGCAACGTGGGGGCCCTCGGCCAGTCCTCGATGAAGCGGATCCTCGCCTACTCCGGTGTCGCCCAGGCCGGGTACATGCTCGCCGGCGTGGTGGTCGGAACCCAGCTCGGGGTCAACGCCACCATCTTCTACATCCTCACCTACCTGCCGGTGAACGTCGCCGCCTTCGCCGTCATCGTCGCGCGCCAGCGCGAGCGCCCCGGCGGCGAGGACATCTCGGCCCTGCGCGGCCTGGGATCGCGGCAGCCCTGGCTCGCGTGGCCGATGACGATCGCCATGCTCTCGCTCGCCGGCATCCCCGGCACGGTCGGCTTCATCGGCAAGCTCTACTTGATCCGCGCCCTGGTGGCCGGCAACTACACGTGGCTCGCCGTCGTCATCGTCGTCGGGTCGATGATCTCGCTCGGCTACTACCTGCGCGTCGTCGCGACGATGTGGATGAGCGGGACCGAGCGTGAGCCGGTGCCCGCCCACGCCGCGACCGTGGCGGCGGGCGCGGGCGCGGGCGGGCGCCCCGCCATCGCGGGCGGATCGCCCGAGGCCGACGACGCCGATGCCGGCGGCTGGCCGGCGCCCGACCGCGCCGTCGCCAACGCCGAGATAGCGATCGTCGCGGCGGTGTTCGGCGCGGCGGGGGTCGTCTTTGGCATCATCCCCTCGCCGCTACTCAGGCTGGTGGCGCACGCCGGGCGGTCGATCGCGGGAATCTTCTAAGCCGTGGAGGGACGATGACTAGAAGGATCTGTGTCCTGCTCGTCTGCACGCTCGCGCCGATCAGCGTGGTGACGGGCTGTGGCAGCAGCACGAAGACCAAGTCCGGCGCCACGTCCGGCCTCTCGATCGAGAAGGTCAAGAAGCTGAACAAGGTCAACGCCGCGCAGTCCTACGCCCAGTGCCAGCGCGTGCTCACCAACCCCGGCCTCCCGGACAACCAGAAGGTCCTGGTCCAGACCGAGTGTCAGTACATCAAGACGGGAAACCAGGCCGGGCTTCACCAGGTCGACATCCAGCTCTGCGAGATCCAGGCCGCGGCCCTGCCCGAACCCGAGCGCACGAAGCTCCAGGCTCAGTGCAAGCTGCTCTAGTTCGCCGCAGCCGCAGCCGCAGCCGCAGTCGCCACCGCCACCGCCGGCGCCTGTGTGTCCTCCTGGCCTGCGCCCTGGCGCCGGCGGGAGTCCTTGCCGGCTGCGGCGCCAGCAGTCCCGCCAAGCCCGCTACGACCAAGACCGCGAGCGCCGCCGCCCCGACGGTCACGCTGTCTCTCGCGGCGAGGCTGCGCCAGGCGATCGCCGCCTGCCGCCGGCAGGTGGCGGCCTACCCGTACATCCCCGCCAGCCAGCTCGCCAGCGCCAAGGCGGCCTGCAACGGGTTCAAGACCGGCAACATCGGGCCGTTGCGCGCGATCCTCCGCCCGGCGTGCGAGCAGGAGGTCAGAACCAAGGTACCCGCCGCCCGGCAGCGCGCCGCGCTGGCCGCGTGCGAGAAGGTGTTCTAAGGGTCCGCGACTGAGTAAGTGGCGGAATCCGGCGAGTGGCTGGGCGTGGCTGGCGCCGCCCGCTCGCCACGATAGTACTGGTGGTACTTGAGGTCTGAGCTCGTTGGCGCCAGACGCGTCCAGACG
>JAXDGF010000219.1:0-5298 GCA_034665165.1 Solirubrobacteraceae bacterium
GTGGGCGATGCAGGCGGCGTTTCCCGACGCTCCGCCGTCCGGGTCGCTGGCCCGGACCGCGTTCGAGTGGATGACCGGGGGCCGGCTGCTCGTTCAGCGCTGGGAGGTCGACGTCCCCGAGGCGCCCGATGGCATCGCCATCATTGGGGTCAGGCCCGACGGCGACGGGTATCTCCAGCACTACTTCGACTCGCGCGGTGTTGTCCGCGTCTACGAGATGACCCTCGGCGACGGGGTGTGGGAGCTCCTACGCGTCAAGCCCGATTTCTCCCCGCTCGACTTTTCTCAGCGCTTCATCGGTCGCTTCAGCGAGGACGGCGTCACGATCGACGGACGGTGGGAGACCTCGGACGACGGGTCGAACTGGAGGCTCGACTTCGAACTCGCGTATACGCGGGTCTAGTGCCGCGATCCGAAAATTCGCACCCAGCCACGCCCAGCCATCCCGCATCCTGCATCCGAATTTCCGAATCGCGACACTAGAAGGCGCCGCGACGGGAGAGGACCGCGGGGATCGTCTTGAGCATGATGACGAGGTCGAGAAAGACCGACCAGCGCTCGAGGTAGAGGAAGTCGAGACGGACGAGGTCGTCGAAGTCGAGTTCTGAGCGGCCCGAGACCTGCCACAGCCCGGTGATGCCCGGGAGCACGAGGTAGCGCTTCTTGTGCCAGTCCTCGAGGCGCTCGAAGTCGCGCATCGGGAGCGGGCGGGGGCCGACGAGGGACATCTCGCCCCGGATCACGTTGACGAGCTGGGGCAGTTCGTCCAGGGAGAAGCGGCGCAGCAGGCGCCCGATCGATGTCAGCCGCGGATCGCGGCGGATCTTGAACAGGGCGCCCGAGGCTTCGTTGAAGGACTCGAGATCGGCCTGGACCTGGTCGGCGTGCACGCGCATGGTCCGGAACTTGAAGCAGCGAAACGGCCGCCCGGCCATTCCCGGCCGCGTCGAGTGGTAGATGACCGGGCCGCGTGAGCTCAGCTTGACGGCGATCGCGCTCGCGAGGAGCACGGGCGAGAGGAGCACGAGCAAGACGGTCGAGAAGACGAGATCGAACGTCCGCTTGATCGCATAGTCGATCCCCTCGAACACGGGCGGACGGAGCGTGAAGAGCGGCACCGACTCGCCGGGTACGAACTCTGCCCGCTTGAAGAGGATCTCCATCGTCGAGGGCGCGATGTGGACGCTGACGCCCCGCTGGTGGCACTGATCCACGAGCTCGACGGCCTGCTCCTGCGGGAAGTCCGGGTCGGCGATGATGACCTCCTGGACGCGCTCGCGGGCGAGCACCTCGGGTAGGTCCGCGAGCTGGCCGAGCGAGCGCAGGCCGTTCTGGGGCCGGGGCCTGAGCGAGATGTAGCCGACGAGGTCGACGGGCGTGTGCGAGCGCTCAGAGAGGGCGTGCGCCACCGCCTCAATGTGCTTCCCCGATCCCACGAGCAGGGCCCGGCGCCGGTAGCCCGCCTTCTCGAGCAGCTTGCCGGTGAGCAGCGTATGCGCGTAGCGCAGGGTGGTGATGTAGACGATGCCGAAGAACAGCGACCCGTAGAAGAGGAAGTAGCTGTTGAAGTGCTGGCCGCTGGCGAGGGCGAACACGAGGGCGATCACCGTCGCCTGGAACAGCGCGGCGACGATCGCGGCGAGGCCGGGCCGGCTCGGGCGATCGGCGTAGAGGTCCGCCCGCGCGAACATGAGCACGGTCACGAGATAGGCGAAGGCGATCCACTGCTGCGTCTCGTGCCAGCCCGCGGCGACGCTGAAGTCGTGGCCGAGGGCGAGCTTGATGAGCAACGCCGTGAACAGCCCTCCCACCACGCCGGCGAAGTCGAGCACGAGGAGCGAAAACACGCGGGCGACGCGACGTAGCGTCTCGAGGCGCAACACGAACGACAGCACCGGCGGGCGCTTGCGGCGCACGTCGCGAGGCGGCAGCGCCGGCGTGACTGGGATGTCGCGGGCGCCATTGGTCGTCTTGGGCGTTGCTTCTTTTTGCTCGATCGTCAAGCCGCCTTCACGCGGTTCGTGCGTCCCCTGCGAGTAGAACGGTACCGTGGCATCGAAGTTACGCGGAACGGAAGGATTCCCGCCCGGTTTGCTAATGGCCCGCTATCGCGCCCGGCCGATGAGCCCCTCGGGCCCCGACAGGTCGATCGTCTTCTGGAGCCCCTCGCGCAGGTCGACCTCGGGCTCCCAGCCAAGGATCTCGCGCGCGAGCGAGATGTCGGGCTGGCGAACCTGGGGATCGTCCGTGGGCAGCGCCTCGTAGATGATCTCCGAGCGGGAGCCCGTGACCTCGAGGACCGTCTTGGCCAGCTCGAGCAGCGTGAACTCGTTCGGATTGCCGATGTTGACCGGGTAGTGATACCCCGATTCCGCGAGCGCGATGATGCCGCGGATGAGGTCGTCGACGTAGCAGAAGGAGCGCGTCTGAGAGCCGTCGCCGAACACGGTGAGGGGACGATCCTGGAGCGCCTGGCGCAGGAAGGTGGGGATGGCGCGGCCGTCGTGGGGGCGCATTTTGCTGCCGTACGTATTGCTCGCGAGAATTCCCGTGCCGGCCCAGAAGTTCTCTAGGCCTGGGACTGAGAAGTCGTAGACGAGGTCGGTGGCGGGGACTTCTTCGATGCTGCGGATCGGGGCCCAGACGAGGTCGCCGGTGGTGCGGGCGTTCAGTCGCTGGATGACGCCGTGGTCCCACTCGAGGGGGCTCCAGGGCGAGACATTGCACGCCGTGAGCATCCAGAACGGGTACTTGCGGTCGCCGGTTTTGCGCTTGATGCGGGTCTCGTAGTGGCCCACGGAAGGGACAATCCCGAAGCGCGCAAGCGCGACCACGAGGTCGTCCTTCAGCTCGTCGTGGATCGTCGTGAAGCTATGGCGAATGCCCTCCCGGAGCCTCGCTCCCGAATGGACCCCGTCGCCCTCCCGGTACCCCTCGATGAACCATTTCAGCCGGCTGAGGGGCAGGCCGAGGATCCAGCCCGGGATCCGCTTGCGGTTGTGGTCAAATCCGAGGAAGTCCATCAGTCGGAGCAGGAGCTTCGAGTGGATGAAGATCGACGCGGAGCGGGCTTCGCTGGCGGGGGCGTGCACGACGTGGAGGCCGAACGCGCGCTCGATGATCGCGGCGGCGCGACCTAACAGCTCAACGTCGCCCGAGATCGTCAGGAACGAGTTCTTGCCCTTCTCGTGCGAGCAGCCTTCCGCCACCCAAAGCCCGAGCAGCCACAGCACCTCATCGGTGAGCTCGACGTGCACGGGCATGGACGCGGTCTTTCCGGGGGCCCGCATCCGCACCCGCGCCCCCTCGGGAAGATCCATGCCCCCCGCCCATAGGCATGGCAGCGGAATGCGATCGGAGCGCCGCATCCGGATGATCGTCGACCACGCGGTGTTGCGCCAGTTGGGTCCTGAGCCGCGGCGCTTGGACACGAGCAGCCCGAAGAGATCGAACCGGCGTGCCCACGCGAGCTCGCCCAACGCGGGCGCCTCGACCGTCATGTCCCATGGGTCGTGCTCGCTCCAGCGCCACACCTCGATCATGGTCACCCAGCGGCGGTCGCGCTCGGGCACGTCGATGCGTCGGGCGATGGCGATGCGATCGCCGGCTTCGAGCTCCTCCGCGGGCTTGGCCACGGGCTCGCCTCCCTCGCCTTCGACGAAGACGGAGTGGTTCCCGGTGACCCGCACCGAGCGTCCGTAGCGCGTGCGGATCTCGTAGCAGCGCTGGTCGGTGGGATGGCCGATCAGCGCCGTCGCCGGCGCGGAGACGATCTGGCCTCCGGGCCCGAATGCCGGCACGGTGACGTGATCGAGGGGATACTCCATCGCGGCCGAGAAGCCGGCGTCGAGGAGGGCGACGCCGGTGGCCCGAGGGCGGTTCTTCGGTACGTAACCAGCGGCGACCGCATAGCGCGCAAGCCGGGCCGCCAACTGCGTGACCGTCTCCCGGTGGAGCTCGCGCCCGTCGTCGTAGAGGACCTGCTCGTCGGCGAGAATGGAATTGAATATGCGAACGATCGCCGTGTCCACGCCCTGCTGGCGGTGGTAGGCCATCGTCAGCGCTTCGGCGTACCGCTTGGCCTCGTCGTAGACGCCGCGGGGGCCGATCGGGTTCACGTGACCCCAGTAGTTCTCGGGTTGGGGATGGACCTGCGGGTCGCCGTAGACCTCGCTCGTGGAGGCGATGAGGAAACGGGCGCGGTGCTTCTTGGCCAGGCCGAGCGTGTGGTGGGTGCCGTAGGAGCCGACCTTGAGGGTGTGGAGCGGGAGCCGCAGGTAGTCGATCGGCGACGCGGGCGAGGCGAGGTGATAGACGAAATCGATCCGTTCCTCGACGAAGTAGGGCTCGATGATGTCGAGGGTGAGGTTGGTGAAGTCGTCGCTACGGATGTGCTCGATGTTGGCCAAAGAGCCCGTCTCGAAGTTGTCGACGCAGATGACGCGATGGCCGCGGCGAAGGAGCTCGTCGCACAGATGCGAACCGAGGAAGCCAGCGCCGCCGGTGACCAGGCAAGTAGGCACTTCGGGCAATCTATCTGTCCGCCCCGACAAGCGCCGGGCCGCGCCGGGTCGCGGCATCTCTACGATCCGTCAGCCCGAGGCAAGGAGGATCGATGGCCGCAGCACGTTTTGTCGAGCGGCTGAACGAGCAGATCGCTCGAGAAATGGCCGCGTCGCAGCAGTACGTCGCGAACGCCGTCTACTTCGAGGCGGAGACGCTTCCGCGCCTGGCCGCGTTCTTCTACGCCCAGGCTGTCGAGGAGCGCAACCACGCGATGATGATGGTCCGCTACCTCCTGGACGCTGACGCGGCGGTCGTCATCCCCGGCGTCGCCGAGCCGGAGTCGCAGTTCGGCGACATTGTCGCGCCCGTGGCCCTCGCGCTCGAGCAGGAGAAGCGCGTGAGCGACCAGATCGCCGGCCTGATGGCGGTCGCCCGCGAGGAGGGTGATTACCTGAGCGAGCAGTTCGTGCAGTGGTTCCTCAAGGAGCAGGTCGAGGAGGTCTCCACCATGTCGGCCCTCCTCACGGTGGTCGAGCGTTCGAGCGACTCCCCGATGGCGGTGGAGGACTATCTCGTGCGCGAGCACGGCGCTGCCGCCACCGTCGACCCGACCGCGCCCCCCGCCGCGGGTGGGGCGCTGTGAGCACGGGAGCCGCGGCCGCGCGCTATTCGGACGAGCTGCGCTCGTTCGCCGGCGGGATCTGGGAGGCGCAGCACGCGCACCCGTTCGTCAAGGGCCTCGGCGACGGGACGCTCGACGCCGAGCGCTTCCGTCACTTCGTGCGCCAGGAC
>JAXDGF010000220.1:0-32379 GCA_034665165.1 Solirubrobacteraceae bacterium
AGGCATCTCCGTCACGCGGCGCGGAAGCTTCGGCATGAGCAGAAGGCGCTCGCGCGCTGCCAGCGCGGCTCGCACCGGAGAGAAAGGCAGCGTGAACGGGTCGCGAAAGCGCACCTGAAGCTCGCCCGCTCCAGACGGGACTTTCATCACAAGCAGGCGCTCGCGCTGGCGGAGCGTTACACGGCTATCGCTGTCGAGGACCTCACGGTCACGGCGATGGTCGCCTCCGCGAAAGGCACGCTCGATAAGCCGGGCCGCAGGGTCAGGCAGAAAGCCGGGTTGAACCGCGCGATCCTTGACGCCGGCTGGAGCCAGTTCCTCACCGTGCTCTCAGAGAAACTGGAACCTCGCGGTGGGGTCCTCGTCCGCGTCGACCCGCACGGCACGAGCCAGCAATGCTCGCAGTGCGGTACCCGTGTCGCGAAGGCGTTGTCTGAGCGCTGGCATGAATGCTCGGCGTGTGGGCTCAGTCTCCATCGCGATCACAACGCCGCGCTCAACATCTACAACCGGGCATGGGCAGTGCCCGTCGCAGAGGCAGCATAAGACTCATGCGCGAGCACGAGCAGCCGCCAACGAAGCGAGAAGCCGCCGGAATTCATCCCGAGCGGAGTGTCACTGCCACCGCCGACTCCTATCTGCTGCTGCGCGCGCTGTGCGACGAGCTCGGGCGCTGCGGGATGCGCCATGCGTCGACCTCGCCCGGGTCGCGATCGGCGCCGATCGTTCTCTCGCTCGTCCGCGACCCCCGGATTCACTGCTGGTCGCACATCGACGAGCGGTGCGCCGGCTTCTTCGCGCTCGGGGCCGCGAAGGCATCAGGGACGCCGGTGGCCATCGCCTGCACGTCCGGCACGGCGGCCGCCAACCTCGCGCCCGCGGTCATCGAGGCCCACGAGGCCGGGGTGCCGCTGATCGTGCTCACCGCCGATCGTCCTCCCGAGCTGCGCGACGTGGGGGCCGGACAGGCGATCGACCAGATCAAGCTTTACGGGAGCGCGGTGAAGTGGTTCTTCGAGCTCGGCAACCACGACGTGACTCCGGCGCGCATGCGCTGGATCAGGACGCTCGCGTGCCGCGCCTACTGGACGGCCGTCGAGGGGCGGCCGGGGCCGGTGCACGTCAACGTGCCGTTGCGCGAGCCGCTGGTGCTCGGCGAGGAGCCGCTGCCCGAGGATCCGGCTCCCGCCCGGGGCGGTGGACGTCCGTGGGTGCTGCGTCCGCGACCGACGCTCGGGCTCCCGCCGGGCGACTTCGACATGCCACCCCGCGGTGTCGTCGTCGTCGGAGGCTACGAGCGCGGTCCAGACCTTGCCACCGCGGTCGCGAGGTTTGCCGCGCGCGTTGGCTATCCGGTGCTGGCCGATCCCCTGTCGGGCGCCCGTCGCGGGCGGGATGCGATCGCCACCTATGACCTGCTGCTCCGCGACTCTGACTTCACCGAACGCATGCGCCCCGACTTCGTGCTGCGCGTGGGCGATCTCCCGACCTCAAAGCCTCTGCGGGCGTGGCTCGCGTCGCTCTCGGAGGTCCCGCAGATCGCCCTCGACCCGGAGGGCGTCTGGCAAGACCCGAGCGGAGAGCTCGCCGGCGACTTCGCCACCGAGCCCGAGGCGGTGTTCGAGGCGGCGAAGCTGGTGGGCCAGCGCGACCCGACGTGGCTCGACGCCTGGCGCGCCGCCGACGCGGCGGTCGCCGGAGCGATCGCCGAAGTGCTGGGCGGCGAGCTCTCCGAGCCCGTCATCGCCGCCCGCCTCGGCGAGCGTCTCCCGAGCGAGGCGACGCTCTTCGTCGCCTCCTCGATGCCCGTGCGCGATGTCGAGGAGTTCTTCCCGGCCCGGGATGACCCGCCGCGCGTCCTCTCCAACCGGGGAGCCAACGGCATCGACGGAACCGTGTCGGCGGCCTTCGGCGCGGCGGCCGTGAGCCCGGGCCCCGTAGTTCTCCTCATCGGCGACGTTGCGCTCGCCCACGACATCGGCGGGCTCATGGCCGCGCGGCGGCTCGGCCTTTCGCTCGCCATCGTCCTCCTCAACAACGATGGCGGCGGCATCTTTCACTTCCTCCCGGTGTCTCGGGAGGGAGACGCGTTCGAGGAGCACGTGGCCACTCCCCACGGGCTCGACTTCGCCCACGCGGCCGCGCTCTACGGCTGCGCGTACGAGCGACCCGCTGATGTTGCCGGGCTCCAAGCCGCCGTCCAGTCGGGCATCGCGGGACGGGGCACCACGATCATCGAGGTCCGCACCGACCGGGCCGCGAACCTGGCCCTGCACCGGCGGGTCGCGGACTCGGCCTTGCACGCGCTCCGGACTCGCGAACCCTAAGCAGAGTCTCACCCGGCGGGGCGGCGTGGCTGAGCGAGTCGTGACAGCCTGTGGGAGGTGACCGTTAGCCGTCGCCTTCTGGCTCCCGCCGCCGGCGTGCTCGCGGCCGCCGCCATCGCGGCCTGCGGCAATGCGAATGCGTCGCCCGCGGCGCGAAAGAGCTCCTCCTCATCGGGCGCCGGACAAACTTCAAGCGCCACCACCACCCCGTCCGCGAGCGCGGGGGCGAGCGCCTCCGTGAGCGCGGGGGCGAGCGCATCGCGAGCGCCCAAGCGCGCGGCCCCGGCGTACCCGAGCTTCCCGGTCGACCGCTACCCGGCCGCCCTCGGCGCCCGCTGGCAGACGATCGCGACCGTTCGCGGCCGGCCCGCCATGTGGATCGCCGTGCGCCAGGGCGTGACCGTCGTACGCATGAACCAGAGCCTGGTGCACCTCGCCCTGCACGCGGGATCGATCGATCCGGGCGGCACCGGCTGGCGCTACGGCGACGCGGTGGGCGGCCGCGAGATCCACCACCTCATCCTCGGGTTCAACGGCGGCTTCAAGTTCTCGACCATGAGCGGAGGGTTCGTCTCCTTCGGCCGCGTGGGATTGCCCCTGAGCTCCGGATACGCCTCGATCGTGACCTACATGAACGGCACGACCCAGATCGGGGCCTGGCGGGCCGGGGTCCCGGCGCGCGGCCTCGCCATCGCTTCGGTGCGCCAGAACCTTCACCTGCTGATCGATCGCGGGGTGCCGGACGGCTCGGTGGCGAGCTGCGGCGCGTCGTGCTGGGGCGCGACGCTCGGCGGCGGGCCGACGGTGGCGCGGAGCGGCCTCGGCATCCGGACCGACGGGCAGCTCATCTGGGCTGCGGGCGAGAACCTGACGGTGAGCCAGCTCGCCGCCGGCATGACCTCCGCCGGCGTTCAGCGCGCGGTCGAACTCGACATCAACCCGGCCTGGGTGGCCGGCTACCTCTACGTCCACCACCGGCGCGGAGCGCTGACGCCCGTGCCCGCCGTCCCGGGTCAGCTCGGGATATACGGGCACCTGCTCGCGCCCTACGCCCGCGACTTCTTCACCGTCTTGTCCAACTGACGCGGAGTCGCGGCGGTGACCGCGGGCGTCAAAATCGCTTCCGGGACCGGTACCCTGAGCCGATGCTCGGACACCGCGCCTCTCGCCTCGCCGCCGTGGCGGCCGTCGCCGCCGCGTTCTTCATCCCCGTCTCAGGCGCGCCGGCTGCCGGAGGCGTCACGGCGGCTCACGGGGCGACCCGCTCCGCCCTCGTGCACGCCTTCGTCACCCAGGACGGGACGAGCCAGGGCATCGTCGGCGTGTACGTCGCCGGCTCGGCGGCTGTTGTCTGCCAGCGCACGCCCGACGCCGGGCTCCTGCGCTTTCTCTTCCGACACGCGGGCAGCTCGTGGCACTATGTCTTCTCCGCTCGCAGCACGGCCAAGGGCACGGCGACGCAGCGCCGGCTCGAACGAGCCTGCCACTGATCTCCTCGGGCCACGTCCTCGTGGGGGTGGTGGCGACTGGGCTCGTGGCCGTCGGGTGCGGGACAACGCAGGTCCGCAAGGCGCCGCGGGCCGACCCGTTCGTGCGCTTGGCACAGACCGACGTCACGCGCGCGCTGTCCTCGGCCACCGGCTATCGGGGCCCGGCGAGCGGCCTGCGCGCGCAGCGCGGCGGCCTCGTCGTCTTCGTGGCCGGTGACCTGACCAATGGCGGCATCGCGGGCGCAGCCGTCGGTGTCCAGCAGGCGGCCCGTGCCATCGGTTGGCAACTGCAGGTCCTCGACGGTGAGGGGAACACGGCGGGACAGGCGGGCGCCCTGCGCGAGGCGTTACGGCGCAAACCGATCGGCATCGTCCTCGGCGGCTTCGATGCGACGGCGCAATCGCTCGCGCTGCGACGAGCGCGAGCGCTCGGCGTTCCGGTGGTCGGCTGGCACGCCGGGACCCGGCCGGGCCCCGAGCCGCGCGCCGGCCTGTTCACCAATGTCTCGACCGACCCCGCGTCCGTGGCGCGTCTGGCTGCTGACTACGCGATCACTCTCTCCCGCGGAACTGCTCATGTCGTGATCTTCACCGACCGCAGGTACCCGATCGCCGCCTATAAGGCGGACGTGATGGCGGCGGAGATCGGAAGATGCCGTCGCTGCGCGGTGCTTGCCATCGTCAACTCGCCGATCGACCTCGCCCAGCAGCAGATGCCGGCCATCGTGTCGTCGCTCTTGCGGCGCTTCGGACCCCAGTTCCGCTACATGCTCACGATCAACGGCATCTACATCGGGGGCGCCCTCGCGGCGTTCGCGAGCGCAGGCAGCCGCGGGAACGATCCGCCGTATGCGATCGGAGCCGGTGACGGCGATGCGTCGGATTTCGAGCGGATCCGGTCTGATGATCATCAGACCGCGTCGATCGCCGAGCCCCTGTACATGCAGGGCTGGCAGATCGTCGATGAGCTGAACCGGGCACGTGCGGGGCGGCCCCCGTCGGGCTACATCGCTCCACCGCGTCTGATCACCCGCGCCGATGTGCCGGCCGGCGTGGTCTTCGACCCGCCGAGCGGCTACCGCGCGAGCTACCTGCGAATCTGGGGCCGCTAGCCGTCGGCTCGCGCCGGAGTCGGCGCCGTGACCGGGATCTGCACGGTCACGACGGTTCCGGCACCCGGCTCGCTGTGAACGGCGAGCACTCCGCCCAGCGCCGCGACGCGGTCGCTGAGTCCGATCAGGCCCGAACCGCCGGCCGCGTTCGCGCCGCCGATCCCGTTGTCGCTGATCTCTACGCGCAGGTGTCGGTCCTCGACTTGGGCGATCACCGTGGCTTGATCGGCGTGCGCGTGCTTGGCCACGTTGGTGAGGGACTCGCTGATGACGAAATAGGCGGTGGCCTCGATCTCGGCGGGGAGGCGCTCCTTGCTCACGTCCACGCGCAGCGGAAGCGAGAGGCGGGACTGAAGCGCCTTGGTCGCCGTTCGCAGCCCGCCGCGCGTGAGACCCGCCGGAAGGATGCCGTGCGCGAGCTCGCGCAGCTCGGAGTGCGCCTGTTCGGCGTTCTGGAGCGCCTCGGCTACTAGATCGCCAACCTGCTCGTCGCCGGTCTTGAGCGCTCCGAGCGCAAGCTTGAGAACGATCATCGAATGCACCAGGCGCTGCTGGGCGCCGTCGTGGAGGTCGCGCTCGATCCGCCGGCGCGCCTCATCGGCGGCGGTGACAATCCGCCTGCGGGAGGCGGCGAGCTCGGCCGCGCTCTCGGCGTTGGCAACGGCGGTCGCCACGAGCTCCGTGAACTGCGCCATGCGGATCTCCGTGTCGCCGCCCGCCATCTCGGGATCCTTCCATGCGGCCACGATCGCGCCCCACGGACGCCCGGAGACGATGATCGGCACGGCCACGCGCCCCCAGAGCTGGCCCTGGTCGACGCGCAGGTCCGAGCCGACGCCGATGCCGGGGTCGGAGTCGCCGTAGCTCCCCACCAAGCACGCGGTGCCCTCGTCCTGGTACCGCAGCAGGCGCGTGGCGTCGGCACTCAGCAGCTGCCCGACCTCGAGCGCGACGGCGTCGAAGAGCTCGCGGGCGACCTGCCCCTCGGCAACCAGGGTGGCGACACGGCGGAGCGCGGCCTGCTCACGGCTGAGCATCCGGTTGTCGGTGACGTCGCGCGCTGCGCCGTACGTCAGGCCCCGGTCGGGCATCGTCCGGATATTCCACTGGAGCCAGCGCACCGCGCCGTCGGCCCGGACGTAGCGGTTCTCGAAGTCCGAGACCTGGCGGCCGGCGCGCAGCGCCCGGAGCGTCTCGGCGGTCCGCTCACGGTCGTCGGGATGTACGTACTCCAGGAATGGCCGTGACAGCAGCTCGGCCGCCTCGTAACCGAGCGTGCGTTCGAAGGCCGGGTTCACGCGCTTGAGGTACCCGTCGAGACTGGCCACGCAGAGCAGATCGAGAGACAAGTCGAAGATGTCGTCCACCTGGCGCTCGGCGCGGCGCCGCCGCAGCATTCCACGACCGAGCAGGTAGATGAGGAGCGCGGTCGCGGGCGGCCAGGCGACCGCGAGCCAGGGCAGCGTCGCCTGGAGTGCGCTTGGCGGCTCCCGAGCCACGACGACCCGCCACCGGCGCGTGAGGGCCTCGAAGCCTTGGCTGGCGGCGGGTGGGCCGGCAAGGGGGCCGGCGAGCGGGCGGCCGTCAAGGCTGACTGCGGTCCGGTGCGGATCCAGGTTCAAGGACACACTGAGCCAGTCCGCGGGCACGAATACGACGAGGAAGCCCTGGCTTCCGGGGCCGTGACCGTATTGCCCTCCCTCCACCAGGAAGAACCCGCGCTGCCGCGCGAGCGATGCGACGGGCGTCGCGGTGCCGGCGAAGACGGAAGTGGGGTCCCGAAGCGTCGAGGCGAGCGCCGGCAGGCCCGACATATCGGCCCCGGGGCGCAGCCCGACACCGGTGACGAAGGTCGCGGGCAGGTACGTCGCCGCGGGCGTGGCCACCTGCGTTCCGGGCGGCGTGGTGATCGGGAGGCCGATGCGACGCTCGTAGTTGCGGCGCCCCGGGCCGGTGATGCGTTCGACCCACATGGCGTCTGTGAGCCCAACCGTGGTGGCGGCGCTTCCCACCAGGGCCGCGAAGCGCCGGGCGCCCGGTGCGCGCTCCTCCGCCAGCGCGTTGCCGAGCCCGACGGCGAAGGCATGCGTCTGTTCGAGCTGTCCCTGGACCGCCAGGGCCTGGGTCTCGGCCCGCCGGTGCGCCGCGTTCCCACGCTCGTCGTCGGCCGCTCGCGTCGTGACCACGTAGCCCGCGACGCTCAAGAGGATGACGAGGAGGGGCAACGCGATGCGAGGAGCGGAGCCTGTGGAACGGAGCCAACCATGTCGTCCCGCGGGCACGTCGAGAATTATCCGCCGAGGTCATAGGCACCCCGTGCGGAGATCCAGCGGCGGCGGCTTCCCGGCGGACGGGCGGCCCGGATCAGTCCGGGTACTCGTCCTTCCGCCAGGCGCGGGGGTCCTCGGGCTCGGGCTTCGCCGTTCGCTTGAGCAGGAGCGAATGGAACGGCGCCACGAAGGGATCCGGTGCCATCACGGTGTAGGTGTGGTACACGGTTCCGTTCTCACGCGCGAAGGCGATGTAGCTCGGCCCCTCGCGGAGCCCGTCCTCGAGCTTGGCTCCGATCTGGCGCCCCCAGTCGGCGAGCCATTCGGGAGGCGCATCGATCATCGTCTTAACCTCGGGGATGTCCTGCGCCTGCTGAGGGGTGAGAGCGAGGCCGAAGTCGAAGGGAAACTCCGTCTCGTAGGTTGAGACGTAGGGGAACTGCCAGCCCATCCGGTCCTTGTAGGCGATGAGACGGTCGATCGGCGCGCGCGAGAAGCAGAGCAACGTCACGTCACGGTGGTTGAGGTGTAAGCGCGTCGCGTCGAGCTCGTCCGCGAGGTTCGAGCACCCAGGGCAGGCGCCGAGCTCGTAATCGGGCCCGTACATGATGTTGTAGGCGAGGAGCTGGGAGCGGCCGTCGAAGAGCTCAGCGAGGGTCTTCTTCCCGTCCTCGGTGTCGAACCGGTACTCCTTCTCCACCGGAACCCAGGGGAGCCCGCGCCGCTGCGCGGTGACCTGCTCGGTGAGCTTGGCGTGCTCAGCCTCGAGCCGGGCGAGCTCGCTGCGGGCCGCTTGCCATTCCTCGCGGGTGCCGATCGTGAACTCGGGCATGGTTCCTCCTTTTGGCGACAGTCGGAATGTTCAGCCGGCGAGCAGCGGCAGCATCGCCTCGAGCTTGATCTCGCTCTCCGCGAGCTCGGCTGCCGGGTCCGAATCGCGGACGATGCCACAGCCGGCGTAGCAGTGGGCCAGGCGACCGCGCATGAGCGCGCAGCGCAGCGCGACACAGAACTCGCCGTCGCCGGTCGCGTCGATCCACCCGATCGCGCCGGCATACCAGCCTCGATCGAGGCCTTCGAGGGCCGGGATCGCTTCGAGGGCGCGGGCGGACGGCTCTCCGCCCACCGCCGGAGTCGGGTGGAGGAGTCCGGCGAGCTCGGCGGCCCCCATCGAAGAGGCGAGCTGAGCGCGGATCGGCGTCGCGAGATGCTGGATGTTCGCCACCCGGACGATGACCGGTTCCGGGGCCGTGGTGACCCACACCGAATGCGGGTTCAGCGCCCGCACGATCCGGCGCGCCACGATCGCGTTCTCGTGGCGGTCCTTGTCGCTGACCAGGAGCTGCTCGCCGAGGTGGCGGTCGACGCCGGGGTCCGCGCTCCGGCGTGTCGAGCCCGCGAGCGCGACGGTGCTCGCGCGCTGGCCTTCGCGCCGCAGGAGCAGCTCAGGGCTGGCGCCGAGGAACGTCGACGCGCCCCGCCCGACCGCGTACACGTAGCACGTCGGGAACGCTTCGCGCAGGATGCCGAGGACGGCCGCAGGGTCGTGCTCGGCCGGCGCGTGCACCTGGACCTCACGCGCGAGGACGATCTTCTCGAGCTCGCCGGCGCGGATGGTGTCGACGGCGCGCGCCACGGCGTGCTCGTAATGCGACGGCGGCATCGCGCTCACCACTTGATACGCGCCGGATGGAGACGGGTCGAGCATCGGCAGTGGAGCCGGGCGGAGCTCGTCCAACCGCCGCCCCACCCGCGCAAGCAGATCCTCGACCGTGTCGTCGGGCGCGGTCTGCACGTTGATGGTGAGCCGCACGTCCTTCGCGTGCCGAGCGAGTGAGAGCTCGGGCACGATCATCGATGCGGGCTGGAAACCGGCCCAGGACGGCGAGTCACCCCCGGCGGGCGAGAACGAAAACCCCCCCAGCGCCACCAACCCAGATCCCGGAGGACCATCGCTGGGATCGGCCAGCGCCGCCGCGGTCGCCGACCGCCACCGCCCCTCGACCTCCCGAAACCGTCCCACCCCCCGCGCCTCAATCGCCCGAGCACACCCCACCGCGGCCACCGCCGCCCCATCCCGGTCAGGCTGCTCAAGGCAGACCCAAGGCTCACCAGGGCGCCGCGAAGCACAGATCGCCGCCGTCGGGTCGACATCGCGGGCGACGGGAAAGGTGAGGCTGGCAAGGACGGGCGCTCCATGCGACCGAGCCCGCCGAACCGCGGCCTCCAGCCGCCGTTCCAAGCGGACCCAAGAGGACGCATCAAGCCAAGCAGGCGGCCGGGTGTCAGTCCGCAGCGAGCTCACCACAGCGAGGGTACCGAGGCCGCGGAGCGGGCAACCGAGCGCGCTCGGCCACAGCTACCGCAGCCCAGACGCGAGCCGCCGGGGGCGGCCGGACAGGAATCAGGCGCCCCCCCGCAGACCGAAGCTAAGTCTCGGTCCGCCCCCGCGAGATCGCAATCTCGCCAGTTCGCGCCATCTCGATCAACCCAAACGGCCGCACCAACCGCTCAAACGCCTCGATCTTGTGAAACGTCCCCGTGACCTCGACCACCACCGAGCGCTTGGTCACGTCCACGACCTTGGCGCGGAAGATCTCGCATATCTGCATCACTTCGGCGCGCGCGGTGCCGTCGGCATTGACCTTGAAGAGCGCGAGCTCGCGGGCGAGCGTCTCCTCAGGCTCGAGATCGCGGATCTTGAGGACGTTGACGAGCTTGTGGAGCTGCTTGGTCACCTGGTCGATCGGGTGCTTGGCCCCGTCGAGCGTGAGCGTCACCCGGGATACCGAATCGTCGTCGGTGGGTCCGACCGCAAGCGTGTCGATGTTGAACCCCCGCCGCGCAAACAGGCCGGCGATCCGGGTGAGGACTCCGGGCTTGTTCTCGACGAGGATCGAGAGGATGTGCTTGCGGCCCGTCCGCAAGCCCGCGGTGGCCTCGAGCTCGTCCAGGGAGAGGACCTCTTTGGTCGCCGGCTCGCCCATGTCAGCCGACCATGTCCCGCGCGGCCTTGCCCGCGGGGATCATCGGGTACGTGTTCTCCTCGCGGGTCACGCGCACGTCGACGAGGACCGGGCCGTCAGTGGCGATGGCCTCCTTCATGTCCTCGACGAGGGTGCTCTTGTCGGTGAAGCGCAGGCCGGTCGCGCCGTAGGCCTCGGCCACCTTGACGAAGTCGGGCCACTGGCCCATGTCGACCTGGCTGTAGCGCTTGTCCCAGAACAGCTCCTGCCACTGGCGGACCATGCCCAGGTAGCCGTTGTTCATGATGAACACCTTGATCGCGATGCCCTCCTGGGAGCACGTCGCGAGCTCCTGCATGTTCATCTGCACCGAGCCGTCGCCGGCGATGCACACGACGGTCTGATCGGGGCACCCCACCTTGGCGCCCATCGCCGCGGGCAAGCCGAAGCCCATCGTCCCGAGGCCGCCCGAGTTGATCCACCGGCGCGGCTTGTCGAAGTGGTAGTACTGGGCCGCCCACATCTGGTGCTGCCCGACGTCGCTGGTGACGATGGCGTCGCCGCCGGTGGCCTCGTACAGGGCCTGGATCATGTGCTGGGGCTTGATCTCGGCGTCTTGCGAGGGCTCGTAGGACAGCGGGTGGCGCTCCCGCCACGCCCTGATCCGCGACCACCACTCCTCGAGCCGGCTCGAGTCCGGCTCGAGCGCGCGGTACTCGGCCGTGAGGCGCGGCAGGATGTTCCCGGCGTCGCCGACGATGGGGATGTGCGCGGGCACGTTCTTCGAGATCTCGGCCGGGTCGACGTCGATGTGGATGAACTTCGCCCGGGGCGCGAACTCCGACAGCTTGCCCGTGATGCGGTCGTCGAAGCGAGCGCCGATGGCAACGATGAGGTCGGCCTCGTCCATCGCATAGTTGGCGCTGCGGGTCCCGTGCATCCCCAGCATCCCGAGCCACTGGTCGTGGGTGGCGGGGAACGCGCCCAGGCCCATGACGGTGCAGGTGACGGGGAAATGATCCGAGAGCGCGAGCTCGGTGAGGTCGGCGGCCGCGTTGGCGTTGATGACGCCGCCGCCGGCATAGATGACCGGGCGCCGTGAGTTGGCGAGGGCCTTGGCCGCGAGGCGGATCTGCTTCTGGTTCCCGTCCGTCGTCGGCTGGTAGCCGGGCAGATGGACGTCGGTCACCGGCTCGTAGGGAATGTCCGCGCGGCTCAGATCCTGCGGGATATCGACCACGACCGGCCCGGGGCGTCCCGTCCGCGCGACGTGGAAGGCCTCGTGGATGGAGCGCGGGATCTCGAGCGGGTGCTGGATCATGAAGCTGTGCTTGACGATCGGCATCGTGATCCCGATCGTGTCGGCCTCCTGGAACCCGTCGGTGCCGAGCAGCTCCGTGCGGACCTGGCCGGTGATGAAGACGACGGGGACCGAGTCCATCATCGCGTCGCAGATCGGGGTGACGAGGTTGGTCGCCCCGGGACCGCTCGTGCCGAGCGACACGCCGACCTTGCCGGTCGCCTTGGCGTAGCCCTCGGCGGCGTGACCGCCGCCCGCCTCGTGGCGAACGAGGATGTGCCGGATACCGGCGTCGTAGAAGGCGTCGTAGGTGGGAAGGTTGGCGCCGCCGGGGAGACCGAATACGACGTCGACACCTTCCGCCTTCAGGCATTCCATCAGTGCGTCAACTGCACGCATTTAGCGCTCGCCTCCTTCCTATGACTCGTCCGCCCCGACGGGATCGCACGAACTCGTTTCCGGCCCGGCGGAGGCCGCCCCGCGGGCAGCAGCTCGTTCGCGGCCGTTCCGCGAACTCCGGGCGGGCGATTCTAGCGGACCGGAGTGAGCCGCTTAGGCCGTCCGCTCACGCACGGCGGCTTCCGAGCGGCGCCGTTCGCGGACTTCCGCCTCGGAGAGAATGGCCACCTCGGGGAACTGGAGCTCGGTCCCGCACCGCGTGCAGACCGCGTCGTGGAGCTTGACCACCTTCCCGCAATCAGGGCATTGACGGCGCAGCTCCCGGTTCTCCGAGCGCGCGACGATGGCCGTGAGCAGGCCGATCACCGGCATGCAGAACGAGATCAGGAACCAGAGGGCGAAGGAGCCGCCCTTGCGCCTGCCGACGAACCCTCCCGCCAGCCCGAACCAGATCAGGATGACGACGAACTGCCAGCCCGACACGAGCTGTTCACCAGGCGATGGTCTTTACGGCCCAGAGGACGGCGGCGATGACCGCGATCACGAGCGCGAAAATGACGATCGTCTTGATGACGCTGATCAGCAGGAAGATCCCGATCGCAACTACGCCGGCGAGAACCGCGCCGGCCGCCACACGCTTCATGAACGGTGGCTTAGCGGGGACTTCGGAATGGGAGCGTTGTAGCGGTGCCATACACGTAGCGTAGCGCTACCGCGAAGCCGGGGCGCAGTTTTCCGCGTCGAGGTGCTTGGCGCGTTCCGGGCGGAAGCGCTAGGCGCGCTTGCCGTGCTCGAGGCGACCCGCGGAAACGCGACCGTCGAGACGGAGGCGCGCAAGGCGATAACGCTTCAGCGGCGCGCTCCTGAGCTCGGAGGTCATTACGCGACGATCGGCAACCAAGAGCACCCGTGAAGCTGTAAGTGGTCGAGTCATGGCCATCATGATGGCGATCGCGCCGCGTTGCCGCATTGGCCCCAGGGACAAAGTTCAGGTCTCGGCTATGCGCCGCCGGGCATGCGAACGCACGTTTGTGACACGTACTTCAGGCTCGCGGCCGCGCGGCTTCCACGGCTCGCTCGAGCGCGGGGCGCATGCGCTTCGGGAGCCGCCGGCGCAGGCGCCAACCGGCCCCAGAGAACGCAAGATTCGCGACGGTGGCAAACCCGCTCTCGTCGGTCCGGAGAGCGAGCAGGAGATGTGCGACGCGATCGCCTGAGGGGAGATTGGGATCCGTCGCCTTGACGCAGTAGCAATGGACGCGCCGGCCCCGGGGCCGGACCAGGATCGCGCCCGCCTCGCCAACGAGCCAGGCTCCGAATGCTCCCTTCTCGAGCACGAGGCCGGTGCGAGCGTGGAGCTCGCGGGGATCGTGACCGAGGAGGTCGCCGAGGAGTCCGAGCGCTCCCTGCTCGGCGGCTGGCCGCTTGGAGGGAGCTCTTGGCCGCACCACGTTCGCCCCACGAGCCGCGTAGAGCTCAGGGATGATCCACGCTTGCGCCACGGCGGCGAGCGCGACCGGGAGCGTGACCGGGCTGAACGCGATGAGCAAGCCGGCGGCGGCGAGGAACGGGACGGTGTGGGCGGCGGTGTTCAGCGTCCACAGCCAGCCCGCGCGCGCCAGCGATATCTCGCTTACGCGCGGGCGCCAATACACGGCCGCGAGCTCGGGGAGCCCCCCCGAGCCGTCGGCATCCGCGGTCCCGGTCGCCGTCGCCGTGCTAGCCCCCGGCGATCGGGCGGCGCAGGATCACGAGCGGAGCGTCCACCGGCAGCTCACGCACCTGCTCGGCGTGGCCCTCTCCCTCGGAAACGACGGCGAAGTACCCCTGATCGAGCTCGGCGCGGAACGCCTCGACCGCGGCCTGCACCGAGGCGGCATCCTCCGCGTTCCATTGCGCCAGCGTCGTGTGGCCGGTCTGATCCATCCTGATGAGTCGGGACATGCCTGCCTCCTGACGGGAAGGGCCCAATGGTACGCCTGCCGTTACCCGGCGAGCCGGCGGCGGAACATCTCCCTGACCTCGGCTCCGTCGGCGCGTCCCTTGCTCTCGCGCATCACGAACCCGACCAGAGGGCCGATGGCGTTCACGTTCCCGGCCCGGACCTGGTCGGCCGCGGCAGGGTCGGCGGCGAGGGCACGATCGACGAGCTCGGCCAGGCCACCGTCGTCGGCGCGCATCGCACCGAGCCCCTCGGCCTCGACGATTGTGCGCGGATCCCCGCCCTCGGCCACGAGCCGGGTGAGGACGTCGCGGGCAGCTTCGCGCCCGACCTCCTTGGCACTGACCATGGCCACCAGGGTCGCGAGCGCCTCGGGCGCAACCTTCGACTGCGCCGGGTCGGACTCTGAGCCGATGCGCTCCACCAGCAGCGGGATCCAGTTGGCGACCCGGACGGCGTCGCCTCCACTCCCACCGTTGGCCGCCAGCACACGCTCGAAGTAGTCGCCGAGCTCGGCGCGGAAGGCGAGCTCGCGCGCACGGTCGGCGCTCAGGCCGAGCTCGCGCTCGAAGCGCGCGGCCCGCGCCGCGGGAAGCTCGGGGAGCTCGGCGCGCACGGTGTCGAGCATCTCGGCGTCCACGACGACGGGGACGAGGTCGGGCTCGGGGAAGTAGCGGTAGTCGTGCGCCTCCTCCTTGGAGCGGAGAGGAGTCAAGCGGCCGCTGTCGGGGTCGAAATGCAGCGTCTCCTGCTCAACCGTCCCCCCTGCCTCGAGCAGCGCCGTCTGGCGCTCGATCTCGGCCCGGATCCCGCGCTCGACGAAGCGGAACGAGTTCATGTTCTTGAGCTCGGTCTTGGTCCCGAGCTCGCTCGAGCCCACCGGGCGGATCGAGACGTTGGCATCGCAGCGCAGTGATCCCTCCTCCATCTTCGCGTCCGAGACGCCAAGCTGCTTCAGGGTGGTGCGCAGGAGGCTGAGCCAATCGTGGGTCTGCTCGGCGGAGTGAAAATCGGGCTCGGTGACGATCTCGACGAGCGGCGTGCCGCCGCGATTGAAGTCGACGATGCTGCGGTCCGAGCCGTGGATGCGCCCGCTCTCCCCCACGTGGATGAGCTTGGCCGCGTCCTCCTCGAGGTGAACGCGGTGGATGCGAATGCCCTCGAGGTTGCCGCCCCGGCACAGCGGGACGTCGTACTGGGAGATCTGATAGCCCTTGGGCAGGTCGGGATAGAAGTAGTTCTTGCGGTGAAAGACCGAGCGCTCGGCGATCTCGCTCTCGAGCGCCAAGCCGATGAGGATGCCGTGGTGGACGGCGCGCGCGTTGAGGACGGGGAGCGCGCCGGGCAGCGCGAGGCAGACCGGGCACGTGTGCACGTTGGGCGGGTCGCCGAAGGAGAGCGGACAGCCGCAGAACATCTTCGTCCGTGTCGCGAGCTGGACGTGGATCTCGAGGCCGATCACAGGCTCGTAATCGGTCATCTCCGCCCCGGGCTTCCGTCGAAGCCGATCGCGCGTTCGAGGGCGTAGGCGGCGCCGAGCAGGCGATTCTCGCTGAAGGCCGGCCCCGCGAGCTGGAATCCGACCGGCAGGCCCTCGCTGAGACCGCTGGGGATCGAGATGGCCGGGATCCCGGCCAGCGGCATGGGCACGGTGCAGAAGTCGTTGAGGTACATCGCGTAAGGGTCGGCGGTCTTGGACCCAAGCTCGAACGCCGTCCACGGACTCGTCGGCGTGACGATGAAGTCGAAGTCCGCGAAGGCGGCCTTGAAGTCCTCGGTGATCAGCGTCCTGACCTTCTGCGCCCGTCCGTAGTACGCGTCGTAGTAACCGCTCGAGAGCGCGTAGGTGCCGAGCATGATCCGGCGCTTGACCTCGGCGCCGAACCCGGCCGCGCGCGTGCGGCTGTACATCTCGTCCATGTTGTCGGAGTCGGCGCGCAAGCCGTAGCGCACGCCGTCGTAGCGCGCCAGGTTCGCTGAGGCCTCGGCGGGCGCGATCAGGTAGTAGGCCGACAGCGCGTCGGGCGCGTGCGGGAGGCGGCAGGACTCGATACTGGCGCCGAGGCCCTTGGCCAGCTCGAGCGTGGCGTTGAAGCTATGGAGCACCCCGGGCTCGATCCCGTCCCCGGCGAGCTCCTCGGGGACGCCGAGGCGGACGCCCGTGAGATCCTCGGATCGGGGCAGGTCGATCTCGCCCGGGAACTCGAGCGAGGTCGAATCGCGCCGGTCGCGGCCGATCATGTGCCGGAGCAGGAGGGCCGCGTCAGTGACGTTGCGGGTCAGGGGCCCGGCCTGATCGAGCGAGGAGGCGAAGGCGATCATCCCGTAGCGCGAGCAGGCGCCGTAGGTTGGCTTCAGCCCGACGATGCCGCACAGCGCCGCCGGCTGGCGGATCGACCCACCCGTGTCAGTGCCGATCGCCCACGGTGCCAGACCCGCGGCCACCGCGGCCGCGCTGCCACCGGAGGAGCCACCCGGTACGCGCGAGGTGTCCCACGGGTTGAGGACCGGCCCGTAGGCGGAGTTCTCGTTCGAGGAGCCCATCGCGAACTCGTCCTGGTTCGTCTTGCCGAGCAGGGGCGCGCCCGCGCCGATCAGGTTCGAGACGACGGTCGCCGTGTACGGGGGCCGGTAGCCCTCGAGGATGCGCGATCCGGCCTGGCTCGGGACCCCTTCGGTGCAGAACAGGTCCTTGACCGCAAGCGGGACGCCGGCGAGCGGCGCATCGCGGGCGGGACCCGGGGAGGGCGCGGCGTCCGCCAGCCACGTGAAGGCGTTCAGCTCGTCGCCGGCGGCGCGGGCCAGGTAGGCGTCGAAGAGCTCAGCCGCGTCGATCTCTCCGGCCCGCACAGCCTCGGCCGCCTCGGCGGCGGTCAGGTCGATCAGGGTGCTCACTGCGCGACGGGGCTTGGGACGCCGAACCCACCGCCGACCGGTTCGGGCGCCGCGGCGAGCGCAACCTCGACGGGCAGGCACGGCTCGGGCTCGTCGGGCCGGAGCGCGTTCACGAGATCGATCACATGCGTGGTCGGGGCCACGCCCTCGAGATCAAGCCGGCCGATCTGCTCGATGTGGCGCAGGACGTCGGAGAGCTCGCTCGTCATCCGGTCGATCTCGGCTTCGCTGAGCTCGAGCCGCGCGAGGCGCGCGACGTGGAGGACCTGGTCGCGATCGATCATGTGAGGCGATTCTAGTGAGAGGCGGTGGACTCGCTGCGCCCCGGAGACTCGCTACGCCCCGGCGCGCCGGCGGTCGAGCGGTCGATGCTCACCGTCTCGATCGCGTCCGGATCGGCGAGGGCGCTCCTCTCGGTGCGCAGCGATCGGTAGCCACCGTAGGCGACCACCACGGCGGCGAAGAGACCGAGGTAGATGCCGGCTCGTGCCGAGAGGCCCGGGTGATGCAGGACGCGGTAGACGAGCAGCAGCGACGCGAGCCCGCCGATCACGCACGAGAGCATGCCGAAGGCGACGGGGATCGCGGGTGCACGCCGGGTTGCAGTGAGGACGACAAGAGCGACGGAGACCGCGACGGCGACGAGCAGCACCCAGCGCGTGAACGTCAATGCCTGCCAGCCGTCGAACGAGACGGGCGCCCCTTGACCGGACGCAAACCAGGGCACGAAGAGCATCGCCACCAGTAAGACGACCCCCCCGCCCCCGGCGATCAGCTCTGCCCTCCGCAATCTCCCGGCGTCGAATGTCACGGACCCCTCCCCGTCGCAGTCAGGGGTTGATGCGCGCGATCTCGCGAGAGATGCCGCGATCGCGACGGGACCGCCCTCGCGCCTCAGGCCGTGCTGAGTGCACTTCCTGCCCGCGCATCGACTCGACGCCACCGACCGCGATCACAAGCGCGCCGACCACACCGAGGATGGCGCCGGCCTTCTGGTCGACGACGCGGCTCGGGTCGGGAAGGTCGATGAGCACGCGGTAGCTGAGCAGCAGGGCCGTGACCCCCCCGAAGGCGGCCACGGCGGCGTGAATCCGCCTCGGGACGCCGAGCCAGCGTTGGCCCAGCCTCACGAGCAGGGGCAGGAGCGCCACCACGACGGTGAGAAGGGCCAGCCAGCGCACTATCGTCAACGCGTGCCAAGCACCTACGGACGCGGTCGTCTCCGCCCGGGGAGCGAAGCGCCCGACGGCGCCGCCAACCCCGAACCACTTCAGGAACAGGAGCGCTACGAGCAGCAGCACGGCGCCGGCGGCGGCAATCAACTCCGCCTCGAGCGGGTGAAGCGCGCGCGCGTCGCCGCGCGGAGCCGGGTCGCTCATCGCGTCCCCGCGTGGCGCCGGGTCGCTCATCGCGTCCCCGCGTAGCGCCGGGTCGCTCATCGCTTCCCCGCGTGGCGCCGGGTCGCTCATCGCGTCCCCGCGTGGCGCCGTGTCGCTCATCGCGGCCTCGAAATCGAAGGGCCGCGGCGCGACGCTGGGCACGCCACGCTCTGTCACGTCGCGACCTCGCGGGCGCACAACACGACGACCGCGATGGCGGCCAGCAGCCCGAGCCAGGCGCCGGCCCCGACGTCGCTCGTGTCAAGGACGAACTTGATGATCATGAAGAACAGCGTGCCCCCGGCGAGGGCCGCTCGCGTCCGGGCCTGGCTCCCGCCGAGCGCGGGGAGCTGACTCTTCGCGAAGCGATCTAGGGCGAGGTCGGAGAGGAAGGCGATGTCGACGAGCAGCGCGAGGACGCCCCAGATCGCGTACGGCGCCATGGTGGCGCTGACGGCGATGCCGGGCACGCTGTACCACGGCAGTGCCACGAGATCGAGCACCAGGAAGAGGCCGAGGCCACCGACGATCATGTCATCCCGAGAAAGCTTGCCTAGGTCCACGGTGTCCTCCGATAGTTGCGGTGGGCTGTGGGCACGCGTGCGCCGATGCTCACGCTAAGCGCGCAGCTTCCATCACTTCGCCCTCTCGCCACCCATGACCGCAACGCTAGCGCGTCACCGGCGCTCGCGGTAGGCCCTGGAGGCGAAAGGCCGACAGCGTGTTGCGCAGGAGCATCGCGATCGTCATCGGGCCGACACCCCCGGGGACCGGGGTGATGAGGCGGGCGCGTTCGGAGGCGGCGTCGAAGTCGACGTCGCCGCGCAACCCGGCCTCGGTCCTCGAGATGCCAACGTCGATCACCACGGCGCCCTCCTTTACGTGCTCGGCGCCGATCAGACCCGGCACGCCCACGGCGGCGACGAGGATGTCACCGCGACGACAGACCCCGGCCAGGTCGCGGGTCCGCGAGTGACAGTGGGTAACGGTGGCATTGCGCTCGAGGAGCATGGCGGAGACGGGCTTGCCGACCAGGTTCGAGCGCCCCACCACCACCGCCTCGGCCCCTTCGAGCTCGACCTGGTACGTGTCGAGGAGCTCGATGATTCCGAGCGGCGTGCACGGGCGCAAGCCCGGGACACCCTGCGCGAGGCGGCCGGCGTTGATGAGGGTGAGCCCGTCGACGTCCTTGTCGGGCACGATCGTCGCCGTGAGGGCGGCCCCGTCCATGTAATCGGGCACTGGGAGCTGGAGAAGGATCCCGCTCACCTCGGGATCGGCGCCCAGCTCCTCGAGGAGCGCAGCGACCTGGGCCTCGGGAACACCGTCGGCCAGGTGCTGATGAAGGTCGGCGATTCCGACCTCGGCGCACGCGCGCCGCTTGCCCGCGACGTACACGGCAGAGGCGGGATCGTCGCCCACGAGCACCGTCGCGAGGCCGGGAGTGCGCCCCGTCTCGGCCACGAGTTCGGACACCTCGCGCTTGACCTCGGCGCGGACGAGGGCCGCCACCGCCTTACCGTCGATCACCTCTGCCGCCATCGGCGAGGACGGTAGAGCATCGGGCGGCGCGGGTTCGCTCATCGCTCAGCGCCTCGAGATCGGCGCGAGGCCGGCGACGAGCTTGCGTTCGGAGCGATCCTTGCTGAAGCGGATCACGACGATCCCGCCCGGCTCGACGCCGGTGACCACGCCCTCGCCGAAGGCGGCGTGGACGACGTCGTCGCCCAGGCGATAGGCGACCGGTGGGGGCTCGTCGGCGAGCTGAGACGCCCACGAGGTGGCCCGGGGGCGAAGGCCGTTCATGCCGCGCTGCGGGCGCTCGTCGTGATCGGTGAGCGCGACCGGGATCTCGCCGATGAACCGGCTTGCCAGCCCGTAGCTGCGCGCGCCGAACACCGTCCGGGTCCGCGCGTAGGTCAGATACAGGTCGCGCTCGGCCCGGGTGATGCCGACGTAGCAGAGCCGGCGCTCCTCCTCGAGGCCGCCCTCGTCGAGGGCTCGTGCATGCGGGAACACGCCCTCTTCGCAGCCGATCATGAACACGATCGGATACTCGAGTCCCTTCGCGTTGTGCAGCGTCATCAGGGTGACGAGGCCCTCGTCGTCGGTGCGCTCGTCGGCGTCGGATCGAAGCGCGACCTGCTGGAGGAACTCGGCGAGCGAAGGGGCCTGCTCGGGCTGGGCGGCGTCGTACTCCGTGGCCGCGTTCCCGAGCGCCTCGAGGTTCTCGATCCGGCCCTGGGCCTCGAACGTCCGCTCGGCCTCGAGGGCGGCCAGGTAGCCACTCTCGCGGAGCACATCCTTGAGCAGTTCGGCAATCGGCGTCCCGCTCTCCGCGCGCTCGCGCAGCAGGTGCATGGTGCCCATGAAATTGCGCAGCGCCTTGACCGCAGCCGCGCCCAGGTTGGGAACCTGCTCGGGCTCCGAGGCGGCCTCCCACACCGTGATCCCCATCGTGTTCGCGAACGAGAGCACGCGGCTCAGCGACGTCGAGCCGATCCCGCGCCGGGGCGAATTGACAATCCGGGTGAAGGCGCCGACATCGGCCGGATTGACGAGCACCGTCAGGTAGGCGATCGCGTCCTTGATCTCGGCGCGCTCGTAGAACTTCGGGCCGCCGATGACCTGGTAGGGGATCTCGGAGCGCACCAGCGTGTCCTCGAGCACGCGCGACTGCGCGTTGGTCCGGTAGAAGACGGCGATCTCGCTGCGTGCGACGCCTTCGTCGGCAAGGCGCTGAATCTCCCCCGTGACGAAGCGCGCCTCCGCGTGCTCGTCGTCGAGCTCGCGCACCTTGATCGGGTCGCCGGGGCCGAGTTCGCTCCAGAGCGACTTCGGCTTCTGCGCCCGGTTGTTCCGGATCACCGCGTTGGCGGCGTCGAGGATGGTCTGCGTCGAGCGGTAGTTCTGCTCGAGCGAGACGACACGGGCGTCGGGGAAGTCGTCGGTGAAGTTGAGGATGTTGGTGATGTCGGCGCCGCGGAAGCTGTAGATCGATTGCGCGTCGTCGCCGACGACCGCCAGATTCCGACGCTCCCCCGCCAGCAGCTGCAGCCAGCGGTACTGGGCATGGTTGGTGTCCTGGTACTCGTCGACGAGCACGTCGCGGAAGGCGGTGGTGTAGCGCTCCCGGACCTCGGGGAAGAGCTCGAGGACGCTGACGGCCTGGGTGAGGAGGTCGTCGAAGTCCATCGCGTTCATGCGGTGGAGCTCGCGCTGGTAGAGGCGGTAGACGTCGGCGACGGTCTGCTCGAAATAGGAGCCGACGAGCTTGCCGTAGTCGTCGGGGTCGCGCAGGCGGTTCTTGGCGTCCGAGATCTGGGTGTGGATCGCGGCGGGGGTGTAGCGCTTGGGGTCGATGCCGAGCGCGTCGAGGGAGCGCTTGACGAGCCGCCGGGAGTCGGCCTGGTCATAGATCGTGAACGAGCGCGTGTAGCCGAGGCGGGGAGCGTCGGCGCGCAGCATCCGGGCGCAGGCGGCGTGGAAGGTCATGACCCACATGGCACGGGTGCGGCGGCCGACGAGGAGCTCGACGCGCTCGCGCATCTCCGCCGCCGCCTTGTTGGTGAAGGTGATGGCGAGGATCTCGTTGGGTTGCGCGAAGTCGGACGCAACCAGATACGCGATCCGGTGCGTGAGCACGCGCGTCTTGCCCGATCCAGCACCGGCGAGGATGAGTAGGGGGCCTTCGCCGTGGGTGACCGCCTCCCGCTGGGGATCGTTCAGCCCGGCGAGGAGATTGTCGATGTCGCTGATCGGCTCGGGCATGCGTGAACCTTGGACGTTAGCGAGGCGATCGGCCGTCGCGACCGTCATTCTCCCGGCCGTGAGCGACGTCCCGAGCCTGGTCCGGAGCGCGTGCGCCCGGGTCGCCGGCCAGGCCGGGTACGTGATCATCGAGCGCGACGCGATCCCGGCCTACGTGGCCGGGCTCCCCCTCGCCGAGCCGGCCGCGCCGCCCGATCCGAACCCGCACGTGACCGAGGGCCCGCGCGAGGCGCGCGCCGCCTTCTGGCTCACGCTCGACGCCGTCAACTTCGGATCCGGCTGGTTCCCGACGCTGCGCAAACGGGAGGGACGCTCGGGCTACTACACCGTCGCGACGCGCGTGCGCGAGCGGTTCGCGACGCACGGGCCGTGGACGGCGGACGAGCTCGCTGCGATCACGGCGGCCGAGGTCGCCGAGGCGCTCGACCAGGATCCCGAACACGAGCTGATGGTGCTCTACGCGACGTCGCTCGCCGATCTCGGACGACACGTGACAGACGACTACGACGGCCGCTTCCTGAGCGTCGTGGAGGCGGCCACGGGCTCGGCCGTCGCGCTCGCCGGCCTGCTCGCGGGCTGGGACAGCTTCGCGGACGTCTCGACCTACGACGGGTTCACGGTCCCGTTCTACAAGCGCGCCCAGATCGCCGCCGCCGACCTCGAGGACGGCGGCGTGGTCCGCTGGCGCGACCGCGAGTGCCTGACGATGTTCGCCGACAATCTCGTCCCCCACGTCCTGCGCCTCGACGGGATCCTCCGCTTCGCGCCCGGCCTCGCCGCTCGTATCGCGCGCGAGGAGCTCATCGAGCACGGCTCGCCCGAGGAGGTGGAGATCAGGGCCTGCGCCGTGCACGCCGTCGAGCTCATCGCTGCCGCTCGTCCCGGTGCGTCGCCCGCGGACATCGACCGGCTCCTGTGGAGCCGGGGCGGCGGGCCGCGCTACAAGTCAGAGCCGCGCCACCGCTCCCGCTCCACCGCCTACTGAAGCGAGGGCAACGGGGGCTCGGTGGCCTCGATCCGGGCCCGCGCGATGGCCTCGGCGGCCGCCTCGCCGACGAGGCGCTCGGGGCGGATCGTCCCGCTCGCGAGCAGGTCGAGGGCGGGAAAGCGCCCGGTGCTGGCGAGGGCCACATCGAGTGCGATTACCGTCGTCTCCCCGCCCACGGGCGCGCTCGCGGTCGCGATCACGGTCAGCGAGCCGCCGCCGACGATGTTGCGAGCGGCGGCGAGAGCCTTGCGAGCGGCGAGCGGCGGCAGCCCGTCGAGGGTGTCGATCAGGAGCACGACGTCGCTACCCCGCGCCGCCAGCCGCCGCGCGGCGTCGACGACGGGCTCGACGACGTGGGCCTGAACGTCGGGCGAGACGGCGAAGGTGACCGCCGCCACGGGCTGGACCGGTCCGCCCTGCCAGTCCGCGATCTCCTCGGGGCGAACGCCCGCGAGGACGAGCGAGACCTCGAGCTCGGACTGCTCGCCGAGCGGGCCCGCGAGCCGGCGCAGGGCCTCGGTCTTGCCGGCCCGGGACGGGCCGACGATGGTGATGCGCGATCCCTTCCCGAACGGCGTCAGCCACTCGATCGCCTTCAGCGTCGGATCATCAGACCCGAGCGGGATGCGGTCCTCGGGGAACGCGACCGGCAGATCCTCGAAGCGGCTGCCTTCGGCGGCTTCGCCGGCGGGCTGCCCGTTGATGGTGTCGACCCGGACGAGGGACGGGAAGCGCTCGGAGCGCCGCGGCGGCCGCGGGGGTCCCGAGATCACATCGCCGGAGAGGAGCTCGCAGCGCTTGACCTGGGCGGCGGAGATGTAGACGTCGTCGTCCGACGGGTCAGGGGGCGAGACGCGCAGGAAGCCGGATCCGTTGGGCAGGAGCTCGACTACGCCCTCGACCACGGCGGCCTCGGCCGGCTCGGCGGGCGCCTCGGCCGGTCCGGACGGCTCCTCGGCGGGCTCGGGCTTGGCTGCGCCGCGCTCGGGCCGGGCTGCGGCGCGCGCGGACCGGGCATCGGCGCGCGCGGGCCGGGCATCGGCGCGCGCCCCGTTCCTCTCGACCCGGTCCTCGTCGCCCTCATCCGCCGTGCTCTCGCCCTCCTCGCGCGCTCCGGCGCGCCCGCGACCACCGCGGCGGCCGCGACGGCGCCGCGACGCGGGCTGGTCATCCTTGGCCGCGTCATCGCTGGCCGCGTCATCCTTGGCCGCGTCATCCGCGCCAGCGGATTCCGTGGAATCCGCGCCAGCGGACTGCTCCGCGCCCGGGAGTTCGCCCCCAGGCGAACTCCCAATGGAATCGGCGCCAGCCGATTCCACGGAATCGGCGCCAGCGGATTCGACACCCGCCTGGTGGGAGAGGATCGAGTCGATGAGATCGGTGCGGCGCAGGCGGCGGTAGCCGTCGATGGCGAGCTCCGAGGCGATCGCGTGCAGGTCGGCGAGCGAACTTTCCTCGAGCCCGGAGCGGTCGAGTACGGACATGGTGAACCTCCTGGTTTGATCGGTGGGCTCCGGTCGCGTTGAGCCAGCGGCCGGCGATTCGTGCAGCCACCAGCCTAGCGCGGCGCTCCGACGAGTAACTCAGCCCTGCTCGTGGCGCAGCGCCTCGGGAAGACCGAGCCCGGCGTCGAACTCGAGCCTACCGTCGAGCACCGCGCGCACGGTGAGGAAGTCGACGGCCTCGGCCACGTCGTGCACGCGAAGAATGTGGGCGCCCGCATCGACGCCGTGGGCGAGGGCGGCGAGCGTCCCGGGCAGGCGCTGCCGGGGCGCGCGCAGGGTGATGGCGCCGATGAAGTCCTTGCGCGAGACGGCGAGCAGGATGGGGCGCTCGAACTGGTGGAGGCGGTCGAGCGCGCGCAGGACCTCGATCGTCTGGGCCGGGGTCTTCCCGAAATCCGGGCCGGGGTCGACGATGAGCTGCTCGAGCGCCACGCCGTGGGCTCGGGCCAACTCGATGCGCTCGGCGAGGAACGCGAGCACGTCGTCGACGATCTTGCCGTCGTAGGAGCGGTCGAGGAGCTTGTGTTTCGGAGCGGCGCGGGTGTGCATGAGGACGAGAGCGGCACCGGTGTCGGCGCACGCGTCGGCCAGACCGGGGTCGAGGAGGCCGCTCACGTCGTTGACGATGGCGGCGCCCGCGGCGATGGCGGCGCGGGCGACGCTCGGCTTATAGGTGTCCACTGACACAAGCGCGCCGAGCTCGGTGCTGACCCGCTCGATCAGCGGGACCACGCGTCGGATCTCCTCCTCGGGCTCGACGGGCGGGCGGTTGGTGACGCCCGACTCGCCGCCGATGTCGATCATGTCGGCCCCAGCCGCGAGCAGCGATCGCGCGAGCTCGACGCGCTCATCGAGCGTGGGCGTCACCCCGCCGTCGGAGAAGGAATCCGGCGTGGCATTGACGATCCCCATGAGCAGCGGCCGGTCGCCGAGCTCGAGACGGCGCCCCGCCGCCTCGAGCGCTAGCGCCGGCGGGCTCATTTCTTCTTCTTGCTGATCCGGATCTGCTTGATGAGCACGCTCCGGTTGCCGGCGCGGTCGGTGATGGTGATCGTCAGCCGGAACCGTCCGGGACGGAGGTACTGGTGAGAGGCGGTCTGCACCCTGATGCGGGAGGTCGTCCGATCACCCCAGTTGACGAAGACGGTCACCACGCCGGAGGTGTCGGCGGCCGGCACCCCACCGCTCACGTCGCTATAGCGCACGCGCAGGTGCAGCGTCGCCCCGACCCGCTCCTTGCCCGAGAGCCGCAGCTGCCCTACTGGGGGAAGGCTGTCGACGAAGAACCGCGCGGGCGCGGCGGGCGAGGTGAGACCGTGGGCGTTGACGGCCGTGACCGCGAGGGTGTGCGCGCCCTGAGACAGCGGGGCCGTGGGCGTGAACGAGGCCCCGGCGGTCGTGCCCGCCGCGACGCCGTCGAGCGACACGCTGTAGGACGTCGGCCCCCACAGTTCCCGGGGCGAGGACCACGTCAAGGTCGGGTTGGCCGAGGTTCGGTAGCGCGGCGTGCTCGGGACGCTGAAGGAACCGGGCGGGTAGATGAGCTGCGCGACCTCGATCCTCGTCGCCGAGCCCGTGCCCTGGACGAAGGCGATGGCGACGTCGCCGCCGTGATCGCCGGCCGCGAACAGGCCCTCGGCGGCGTTGGTGGGACCGAGGGACGGATCCGAGGCGACCAGCTCGGGGCCGAAGGTCGCGCTCGAGTAGAAGCGCGCCCGGATCTCCGGGGACGACAGCACCCCGGGGTCGTGCTGCCACGCGATCAGCCCCGTGTAGTCCCCCGCGATGGCCGCCGTGGGGTAGGGCGCGGTGGCGTTGGGCAGGCTGTCGACCTGCTGCGACGGGCCGGCGGCCCCGTTCTGACCGAGGATCATCGCCCACACCTGGTTGCTGCCCTGGAGCTCGGACGTGACGAACCCATTGCCGTACTGCATCATGGCGATTCCGGGCTGGGTGGCTTGGGGGCCGGTGAAGGCCTGCCCGTCCCCCTCGGCTGCGACCTGGAAGGCCGAGGCCACGAGGCGGCTCATGAGCACCCGAGAGATCGTCGCCGATCCGTTCGTGAACACCTCGTGAAAAGTCACATCAGAGAAGGACGAGTTGTCCCCCGCGCCGATCATCGGCGAGCTGGCCGCGACCTCGGTGAAGCCGCTCATCGAGGGCACGTCCGCCTGGGCCACGGCGCTGCTTACCATCCCGAACCACACGCGGCGCGCGAAGACGTGGCCGCCCTCGCCCCAGGCGACGACCCCCTCGCCGTCGCCCGCGGCCGCGACCTTGGGCGCCCCCAGCCCCGTGCCGGCGTCGTCGGCCGCCGTCACGTTGACAGGGCCGCTCCCGAGCCGCCACGAGCCGGCGTTGTAGTACAGGTCGCGCACGTCGAAACCGCTCCCGTCCGCGGCGGTGAAGGCGAGGTATCCCGCGGAGTGGATCGAGAGCGCGATCGACGGGTTCATCGCGTTCGCGTACAGGCCCTGGGGCACACCCAAGGCCGCCGACGCAGTCGTGCGGGAGACAACGAAGAGCTCACCCGCGTTGATGAACGCCGTCAGCAGCAGCCCTCCGTCGCCCGCGGCGATCACGGGCTGCGAGGAGGGGCCGGTGAAACCGGCGTCGATCTCGACCGGGGTGCCGAAAACTCCTCCGGTGAGGGGGCTCACGAACACGTGATTGACGCCGTTGACCGCTTCCAGGTAGACGAGCCCGCCCGTCCCGTCTCTGGAGACCGAGAGGCCGGACAGTCCCTGGATCGCCCCGGTGGGACCGTCGATCGTGGTCGGCGGCTGCATCACCGGCGTCGCCGGCTGCGCGGATGCGGTCCCGGCCAGAGCGAGGGGCAGGAGGACGGCGAGGACTGCGATTCGGCGTCGGAGCGCCACGTCACGCCTCCACGAGAATGCCTTCGAGCTCTCCCTCGACGCGGAAGCGCTCGACCTCGCGCGCGATGCGCCCTACATCCCAGCCGAGCTCGCCCCCGAGCGCCCGGGCCACTCGGGCGACGGCCGCGCCGTCGGCCGCATGCAGATCTCCGGCGGCCAGGATTCCGAGCCGCGTGCGCCGCAGGAGGACGTCCCCAACGCTCCGAGCCTGCTCATGGCGGGCCGCGAAGGGCGCTTCGGCGAGGAGGTCGGGGAGGCCGGGCACGATGGGCTGGGCCAGCTCCCCGCGTTCGGACGCGGTCCGCAGGACCTCGTGCGCCGAATGGCCGTAGCGCCCGGCGAGCGCGGCGTAGGACTCCTCGGGGACTCCCTCGACCTCGGGCAGGCTCGCGGGGTCGACGGCGAGCCCGAGGGGAATCTCGTCGGTGCGACAGGGCGCCTGGCGGCCATCGCGTTCGACGAGCCGGTCGACGGCGAGCTTGGCCATCCGCCGCCAGGTCGTGAGCTTGCCGCCCGTGATCGTGATCATGCCGCTCGAGGTCTCGTACAGCTCGGCCTTGCGCGAGATGTCGACCGACTTCTTGCTGTCGGCGGTCGAGATCAGGGGGCGAACGCCCGCGTAGGCGCCGGTCAGATCGCCGGCTCCGAGGCTGGTGCCGAAGAACGCGTTGGTCGCCTCGAGCAGATACTCGACGTCCTCGGCTGAGGGCTTGACGTGATCGATATCGCCCTCGTAGTCGTTGTCGGTCGTGCCGATCAGGCTCCGCCCGAGCCACGGGAGGGCGAAGATCGTCCGCCCCCCGGCGGCGGGCACGATGGCTCCGGCCACGAGCGGTAGATCCTCGTAGGCGACGGTCACGTGAGTCCCCCTGCTGGGACGGATGGTCGGCACGTCGGCTTCGGAGTGGAGCTCCTCGGGCCGGATGCGGTCCGCCCACACGCCGGTGGCGTTCACGACGTTGTCGGCATGGACGATGAAATCTGAGTCGTTCTCCACGTTGCGTACCCTGACGCCCGACTCGCGGCCGTCCTCGCGCACGAGTTCGACCACCTCGAGCCGGTTGGCACAGATCGCTCCGAAGCGCTCGGCCTCGCCGAGCACCGTGAGCACGAGCCGCGCGTCGTCGGTTTGACAGTCATAGAACAGATAACCGCCCGTAGGGTTGCGGCCGGCGAGCGCGGGCAGCAGCTCGACCACCTCCTCGCCGGAGATCATCCGGTGGCGCTCGGGGCTCCAGTCCCCCTCGCTATCGGCTCCCGCCTCGGCTGCCGCGCGGCGGGCGCTGCGCCGCCCGCGCAGGCGGGGGGTGGCCATCACGTCGTACATGTTGAGTCCGATCCCGACGAGCAGGTCGGGGCGCCCGCCGTCGAAGGCGGGTACGACCAGCTTCAGGGGCCGCACCAGGTGCGGGGCGAGCTTGACCATGAGCTGACGCTCGAGCAGCGCCTCGCGCACGAGCCCGAGGTCGAAGTTCTGCAGGTAGCGAAGGCCACCGTGTACGAGCTTGCTCGACCGGCTGCTGGTCCCGGCCGCGTAGTCGCTCTTCTCGACCAGGGCGACGCTGTAGCCCCGCGTGGCGGCGTCGAGCGCGACGCCGGCCCCCGTGATCCCGCCGCCGATGACCACGACATCGAATTTCTCGCCCGCGAGCGCCTCGATCGCGCGTTCGCGCGCGATCATCGGCGCCGCCTCCCGCTCGAGGGGCCGCGCACGATCATCGACGCCGCCTCCCGCTCGGGCGGCGGTCTGGATCTACCGCAAGGGCCACTCGCGGCAGGGTACCGAGGGCGCGCTGAGCAGTGGGCCACGCCTCCGCCTCTGGAAACTACTCCGCCGGCTGCCCGATCCCTTCGATGATGAGCTGAGAGAAGAAGCGCTCCATGAGCGACTGGAGGTCGAGCGAGGGCGCGAGCTCAGAGGTCACGGCGTCGATCGTGAGCACGACCTTGACGTAGAGGATGACGGCTGGATCGATCACCATCCGGTGTGTGCGCGCGGCCGAGAGGAGGTCGATCTGGTAGCGCGCGAGGATCTCACGTCGCCCGGAGGTGGAGTTCGTGAGGTCGTCGAGGAAACGCTCGGTGAGCTCGGTCATCTCGCGTCTCGCGGCGGCGCGGTTCGTGGCCGCCGACGGCCGTAGCCATTGCAGGAAGTCGTCCACGGCGGCATCGGCCTCCCCTCCGAACAGGCGCATGGCGTAGCGCCCCAGCAGCTCGTGCACGGCCTCGGGGAGGCGGCCGATGATCCCGAAGTCGACGTAGCCGATCTGGTTCTCGGGTAGGAGGAGCAGGTTCGCAGGGTGCAGGTCGCCGTGGAAGATCCCCGTCCCGTAGGCCTGGCCGAGGAAGTTCCAGACGACGTTGGCGGCGGCCTGGTCGAGGTCGTAACCGGCCGCGCGCCACCGCCGCGTCGTGCCCTCGCGGTCGGCGCGCAGCGCGCGGATGATCTCGACCAGGGGAGTCCCGTCGAGGCGCTCTGAGGTCAGCACCCGCCGCGCCGTGTAGTCGGTGAAGACCTCGGCGTCGTACTCGGTGCCCGCGTCCCGCACCGCAGCGCGCATGGTCGCCGCGTTCCGCGCCTCGATCCTGTAATCGAGCTCCTCCCCTGTCCAGCGCGCGAGCTCGTCGATGAGCTCGCGGCTGCGCGTTCCCCCGAGGAGATGGGTCCAGTCGACCACGCGTGAGACCCGGTACATGAGCGCGATGTCGCTCATCAGGAGCGCGTCGATGCCCGGACGCTGAACCTTGATGGCGACGTGGCGGCCATCGTGCAGGACGGCATCGTGGACCTGGCCGATCGAGGCGCTCCCGAACGGCTCGGGCTCGAAGGAGGCGAAGAGCTCCGCCACGGAGCGGCCGAGCTCAGCACGGATGATGCGCTGGACCTCGGCGTACGGGAACGGAGCGACCCGGTTGAGGAGGTTGAAGAGCTCGATGCAGTAGGGCGCGGGGAGCAGGTCGAAGCGCAGGGCCAGGAGCTGCCCCAGCTTGATCCAACCCCCGCCGAGCGTCTCGAGGGCGCGGCGGAGGCGAACCGGTCCCGGCATGCGCCGCCAGGGTGCGGGGACGAGCAGGGGCAGGCCGTAGGCGAGCGCGACGCGGATGAGCGCGAGCGCACGCCGCGCGGTGCTCATTCGACTCGCTCTCATCCCAACCGGAAGGCTAGCTCCCGTTGGGCGCCGGCCGTCTCGTTCAGCTCATCCGGGCGCCGGCCGTCGCGTTCAGCTCGTCGGGCCGCCGGGGTCGGCGACGCCGGCCTGCTGGCGCGCGGCGATGATCTCCTTGATCCTGTCGACGGTGTCGTCGGACATCCGCGCCACCTCCCAGTGCGTGAGCTTGATGATGCGCATGGGCGAGGTGGCGATGACCGACGCGGTGCGCAGATCGCGCGACAGCAGCCCCATTTCCCCGATCAGGTCGCCCGGGCCGACCGAGGCGATCTTCTGCCCGTCACGGAGCACGTCCGCCGTGCCCTCCTCGATCGCGATGAGGTCGGTCGAGTAGTCGCCCTGCTTCATGAGGATCTGATCTTGGGCGACGCTCGTCTCGGTCGCGAACGTCGCGAGCTTTCGCGCCTCTGCATCGGAGAGCGAAGAGAACAGCGGAATGGCACGCAGGCGGCTCTGGTCCATGGGCGCTCCTGTCGTTTCTGGGCGGGGGCGACTCTATTGCCTCGGTGACGCGCGCGCTAGAGCGCGTTCACCTCGGCTGTGATCTCGGCGACGGAGGCCTTGGCGTCGCCGAACAGGAGGCTGGTCTTGGGGTTGTAGAAGAGCGGGTTGTCGATCCCGGCGAAGCCGGACGCCATCGAGCGCTTGAGGACGACGACGGCGGCCGACTTGTCGACCTCGAGGATGGGCATGCCGTAGATCGGCGAACCGGGCTCGTTCTTGGCCGCCGGATTGGTGACGTCGTTGGCACCTATGACGAGGGTCACGTCGGTGCGCGAGAACTCGGGGTTGATGTCGTCCATCTCCTTGAGCAGGTCGTACGGGACGTCGGCCTCGGCGAGGAGCACGTTCATGTGGCCGGGCATGCGGCCGGCCACGGGATGGATGGCGTACTCGACGGTCACCCCTTTGGCCTCGAGCGCGCGCTCGAGCTCGCGCACAGCGTGCTGAGCCTGGGCCACCGCCATCCCGTAACCGGGGGCGATGACGACGAGGCGGGCGAAGGAGAGCTGGATGGCCACGTCCTGAGCGCTCGTCGAGCGCACCGTTCCGCCTTCGGTCCCGGCGCCGCCCGCGGGAGCGGCGACGGCGCCGCCGAACCCGCCGGCCACGATCGCCGGCACCGAGCGGTTCATCGCCTTGGCCATGAGGTTCGTGAGGATCGAGCCCGAGGCGCCGACGATCATGCCCGCGACGATGAGGGCGTAGTTGTTGAGCGCTATGCCGGTGGCGGCCGCGGACAGGCCGGTAAAGGCGTTGAGGAGCGAGATCACGACGGGCATGTCAGCGCCCCCGATCGGCAGCACGACCATGTTCCCGAGCACACCGGCAGCGACGAGGATCCCGAGGATGAACAGGGCCTGCGAGTGCGTGCCGGCCGCGAGGATGATGGCGGACGCGACCGCGACCGTGAGCAGGGCGAGGTTGAGGACGCTCTGACGCGGCAGCTTGATGGGCCGGCCGGGGAGGATCTCCTGGAGCTTGGCGAAGGCGATGTTCGAGCCCCAGAACGAGATCGAGCCCACGATGGCCGCGAAGAGCGAGGGGATCTCGACCCTGAGCGGATAGTTGCCATTGAAGTGATGGCGAAACTCAATCCAGGCGATCAGCGCCACCGCGCCGCCGCCGACGCCGTTGAAGAGCGCCACCAGCTGGGGCATCTGCGTCATGTGGACGTTCCGCGCGGCCGGAATCCCGATCGCGGTCCCGAGCACCAACCCGAGCGCGATCAGCCACGGCGTGCTTGACCCGTCCAGAACGTGCTTGGTGAGCAGCGTCGCGATCACCGCGATGGCCATGCCGACGGCGGCGATCTTGTTTCCTCGCACCGCCGTGCGCGGCCCTGTGAGCCCGCTCATGCCGTAGATGAAGAGCGAGAAGGCAACGATGTACATCGCGTCGATGAAGCTCGTCGACTGGAGGAAGATGGTCGCGGGCGCGAGGCCGGTCACTTCGCGTCCTCGTCCTTGGCTTCCACGGCCGGCG
>JAXDGF010000221.1:0-10453 GCA_034665165.1 Solirubrobacteraceae bacterium
CCAAGCCCAAGCACCGGGCCAAGCGGACTCACCGGGCCAAGCCCGTCACGGCGACGAAGCCGACGACGATCAAGCGGAAGACGACCACGACGGCCGGATCGACGGCGCCGCTGAAGGGCCGCGTGCAGGGCACGACGACGACGAGCCTGTCGAGCACCTCGCCGTAGATAGAGCTTCCGACGGTTTGGTTCGGGCATGATCTACCGGTGCTCGCCGTCTACGCCGCCGAGATCGACCGCGACGATCCGCTACGCGGGTTACGGATCGGGGAGCGACCCGAACCGGAGCTAGCGCCGGGTTGGACGACGGTCACCGTCCGCGCCGCCTCGCTCAACCATCACGATCTCTGGTCGCTCCGTGGTGTCGGGCTGAGCGAGGACCGGCTCCCGATGATCCTTGGCTGCGACGCCGCCGGCATCGACGAGGACGGCAACGAGGTCGTCGTCCACGCCGTCATCACCGACGACTCCTGGCGCGGCGACGAGACCCTCGATCCGTCCCGATCGCTCCTCTCCGAGCGCTACCAGGGCGCGCTCGCCGAGCACGTCGCCGTCCCGCGCCGGAACCTCGTCCCCAAGCCCCCGGAGCTCACCTTCCCCGAGGCGGCCTGCCTGCCCACAGCATGGCTCACCGCTTACCGGATGCTCTTCACCCGCGGGCAGGTGGTGCCGGGGATGACCGTCCTCGTTCAGGGCGCCGGCGGGGGTGTCGCCACGGCGCTCACCGTACTCGCGAGCGCCGCCGGAGCGCGGGTCTGGGTCACCGGCCGCTCGGAGGCGAAGCGCGCGCAGGCTCGCACCCTCGGCGCCGATCAGGTCTTCGAGTCGGGCGCCCGACTGCCCGAGCGCGTCGACGCGGTGATGGAGACCGTAGGCAAGGCGACCTGGGCCCACTCGGTGCGCTCGCTCAAACCGGGAGGCACCCTCGTCATCTCCGGCGCGACCTCCGGCGATACCGAGGCCGCCGAGCTCACCCACATCTTCTTCCGCCAGCTCTCGGTCATCGGCTCGACGATGGGCACCCGCGACGAGCTGGGGCGGCTGATCAACTTCTGCGTCGAGCGCGACATCCGCCCGGTCATCCATGCGTCGTTTCCGCTCTCCGAGGCCGCCGAGGGGTTCCAGGCCTTGCTCGAGGGGGATGTGGTGGGGAAGATCGTCTTTACCGTCCAGCCGGCTACACCACCAACTGCTCCACCAGCCATGCAGCATGATCCATCATCCGATCGATCGGGAACTGCTCGGGGTCGGTGAGGATCAGGCGTGCTGCCTCGTCGGCGAGGGCGGACAGCGTTCGGGCCGTCAGCTCGGGATCGGGCGGTGGGCGTCCCGGGACGAAGCCGGGCCGCACGAGCTCGGCGAGGACTGCCAGGACGGCGTCCCGGCCGCGGCCGATCTGGTCGTGGAGCATCGCGGGCGCACCCTCCTGGGGCATCAACACCAGCCTCCACGTGACGGGATCGGCCCGCACCGTCTCGAGGTAGCCGCGGAGGGCGCCGAGGAGCATCTCCTGCGAGCTGCCCTCCCAAGTGTCGGGCGGCAGGATTCGCGCAATCTGAGCGTTGGCGCGGGCGGTCTCGCGCGCGAGCATCGTCTCGAGGAGGCCGGCCAGGTCGTTGAAGTGGCCGTAGACGACCGGGCGCGTGATTCCCGCCCGCCGCGCCACCGCTTCGATCGAGACGGCGTGGAAGCCCGCCTCCCCGACGATGGCCTTCGTCACGTCCAGGAGCTGCTCGCGCCGCTCGGCCCCCGTCATCCGCGGCTGGCTCGGAGGCCGACTCGCAGTCTGGGTCTGGGTAGCGGTTCGCGGCGTCGAGGGCATCGTCTTGACAGCGCAGCTTACAGCACTGTAAGTTACGCGGGCGTAACTTACAGTAGAGTAAGCGCCAGCGACCCAAGGAAGGCCCCGATGCGCACCACCGACCCCACAGACCAGCTCCTCCCACCCACCCACGTCGACACCGTCATCGTCGGCAGCGGCTTCTCCGGCCTCGCCATGGCCGTCGCCCTCCTGCGCTCGGGCCGCGAGGACTTCCTCATCCTCGAACGCGGCGACGACGTGGGCGGGACCTGGCGCGACAACTCCTATCCCGGGTGCGCGTGCGACGTCCCCAGCCACCTGTACTCGCTCTCCTTCGCCCCCAACGCCCGCTGGACCTCGACCTTCTCCCCGCAAGCGGAGATCCAGTCCTACCTACAACGTGTCGCCCTCGACCACCACGTGCTCCCTCACGTCCGTCTCAACTGCGAGCTCGACAGCGCGCACTGGGACGACCACGAGCAGCTCTGGCAGCTTCAGACGAATCAAGGCTCCCTCACCACCCGCGTGCTCATCACCGCCGCCGGAGCCCTGAGCGAGCCGGCCATCCCCGATCTCCCCGGCCTCGACCAGTTCGAGGGGTCCGTCTTCCACTCCGCCACCTGGGACCACGACCACGACCTCACCGGCGAGCGCGTGGCCGTGATCGGCACGGGTGCGAGCGCAATCCAGTTCGTGCCCCAGATCCAGCCTCGGGTGAGCAAGCTCCACCTCTTCCAGCGTACGCCGCCGTGGGTCATGCCCCGCCCCGATCGCCCGCTTACTCGCTTCGAGCGCATCGTCTACCGCCGCTTGCCCGCCGCCCAGCGCGCGATGCGCGAGGGGATCTACTGGGCCCGCGAGCTGTTTGCGATCCCGATGCTGCGCGTGGCCCTCTCCCCGGTGATCGCCGTAGCGGCACGACGCCACCTCCGCCACCAGGTCCCGGACCCGGAGCTGCGTCAGAAGGTGACGCCGTCATACGCGCCGGGGTGCAAGCGCATCCTCGTCTCCAACGACTACCTGCCCTCGCTCGGCAAGCCCAACGTCGAGGTCGTCACCGACGGGATCGGGGAAATCCGCCCCCACTCGATCGTCGCCGCCGACGGCACCGAGCGCCCCGTGGACACGATCATCCTGGGTACCGGCTTCCGCGTTACCAACCCGCCCATCGCCGAGCGCGTGCACGGCCGCGACGGACGCTCGCTGGCCGAACACTGGGACGGCAGCCTCTCCGCGCACCGCGGGACCACGGTCGCCGGCTTCCCCAATCTCTTCTTCCTGCTCGGACCCAACACCGGGGTCGGACACACCTCCGTCGTCGTCATGGCCGAGGCGCAGGTCGGTTACACCATGCGCGCTCTCGAGTACATGGACGCCAACCGCATCCGCATGATCGAGCCGCGCCGCGAAGCGCAGAGCGCCTGGAACGCCGAGGTGCAGCGCCGCATGCACGGAACCGTGTGGACAGCCGGCGGCTGCAAGAGCTGGTACCTGGACAGCAAGGGCCTGAACACAACCCTGTGGCCGGACTTCACCTTCCGCTTCCGCCACGCGCTCAGCCGGTTTGACCCCGGCGAGCACCGGTCAGGGCGCCCCGCCGATGCGCCTTACACCGTCGACGCAGCTCCCGCCTCACCCCGCCCCGCCGACGTCGACGCCGCCGCCCAGGTGCCGGCATGAGCCCCCGCGTCGTGATCACCGGTGCCGCGAGCGGGATCGGGGCGGCCACCGCCGCTTCGCTGCGGGCCCGTGGCGCCGCCGTCGTCGGCCTCGATATCAACGCGAGCAGCGAGGACGTCCTCGCCTGCGACGTCCGCGATCAGGACTTGGTCGAGGAGGCGATGGCGGATGCGATCGAACGCCTCGGCGGCCTCGACGTGCTCATCAACTGCGCCGGGATCGGCGACCCCCAGAGCGCCGGCGAGGCACCGGGCGAGGACGCGCTGCGCGTGCTCGACGTGAACCTGCTCGGTCCCTGGCGCGTGACCGCCGCCGCGCTGCCGGCGCTCCGGGCCTCGCGCGGCCGGGTCGTCAACGTGGCCTCGGGCCTCGCCTACCTCACGGTGCCGTTCGCCACCGCGTACTGCATGAGCAAGCGCGGACTGGTTGCCTACTCGGATGCCCTGCGCATCGAGCACGGCGATGCGATCACCGTGACGACGGTCTATCCCGGCTACATCCGCACGCCGATCCACGATGCGGCGGCGGCCAAGGGCCTCACCCTCGAGGGCAGCGTGCCCGCCGAGCGCGTCGAGGACGCGGCCCGCACGCTCACCCGGGCCGCGCTCGGCTCGCCTCGCCGCGACCTCGCCACGACGCGACTGGGCGAGATCACCTACGCGCTCCTGCGCGTGATTCCACGCGGGCTCGTCGATTGGGCCGTCGCGCGGCAGTTCAGGCGCGCCGGCTTCGACACCTCCGAGCTGGTCACGCGCACCCGCGACTAGACGGTCGCGCTAGCTCGCGGCCTTCCCGGGTAGCACTGTGTCGTGAACGCAGCGAACACGAGCACGCTCACCTTCGACGACGGGCCTGACCCGGTGTGGACGCCGCGCGTCCTCGACTGCCTGCGCCGCGAGGGCGCGCGCTGCACGTTCTTCGTCCTTGCCGGCCGAGCGCGCGCCCACCCGCGGCACACCGACCTCGAGCTCGTGGGCTGGAGCATCGATACCGAGGACTGGCGAGGCGACTGCGCCGCGTCGATGCACGCCCGTGTCCAGGCCGGCCTCGGCACCGGCTCGGTCGTGCTCATGCACGACGGCATCGGACCCGGCGCGCGGTGCACGGGCTGCCGTGCGGCGGTCGCGCTGATCCCCCGCCTGGTCGAGACCCTGGCCCACCGCGGCCTGCGCCCGGTGCCCCTGTCGGAGAACGCGGGATGAGTATTCAAGCCCTCCCCGACGGGCCGCCCGCCCCGCCCGAACGCCAGGCGCTCGACGTCGCGCTCGCGCGCATCGCCGCCCAAGCTGACGAGCTCGATCGCCATCCTGCCTTCCCCGAGAATGCCTTCCGCCAGCTCGCGAGGGCCGGCATCCTGGGCGCGACCATGCCCGGACCTGATGGCCGGCGGGTCCCCTTCGGCGAGGAGCTCCGCCTCGTGCGCGAGGTCTCGCGCGCCGACGGCTCCGTCGGCCGGATCCTCGACGGGCACTTCAACGCGGTGGAGCGACTGGTGGTCGCGTGTCCGGACACGCTCACGGACCGCGAGCGTGCTCGGATCGCCTCCGGCGAGCTGCTCCTCGGTGTGTGGGGTGCCGACCCCGCGCCCGGCGAGGGTCAGCCCGCCCGCCTCCGGGAAGCGGGCGGCGCCATGACGCTTGAAGGGGTCAAGACGTTCTGCTCTGGCGCCGGCGGACTGGAGCGTGCGCTCGTCGTCGCCCGGGACGATGCCGGAGAGCGCCGCCTGGCTTACGTAGACCTGACGCAAGGCATGAGCATCGACTACTCCTGGTACCGGGGCGAAGGGCTGCGCGCCTCCGAGAGTCACCGAGTGATCTTCGACGGGGCCCGGGTGCGCGCCGTCCTCGGCGGCCCCGGCGAGGCTTCGCGCGAGCCCTGGTTCTCGCGCGACGCCATCCGCACGAGCGCGACATGGGCGGGCATCGCCGACAGCGTCCTCGCCGCCGCGCTCTCGTTCCTGCGCGCGCGCGGCGAGCCGAGCGAGATCGCGGCGCTGGCGGCGGGCCGGATGCGCGTCGCCGTCGCGACCGTCGACCGCTGGATCGCGCACGCGGGCGAGCGCGCCGACTCAACGCGTGCCGGCGGGCCCCTCGCTACCACCGCCATCGAGGCCCGCTGGGCGATCGCGGCGGCCGCGCGCGAGCTCGCCGCCGATGCGGCGATCGCGTGCGGATCGCGGCCCCTGGCCACCGGGGGCGCCCTCTCGCGCGGGCGGCGCGATCTCGACCTCTTCCTCCTTCAGCACCGGCTCGAGCCGATGCTCGCGCGCCATGGGGCCGCGACCCTCGGCGAAGGCGAGGGTCCGTGAGTCAGGTCGCGCCTCGGGCCCGGATCGGGCGCGAGTTCTTCGAGGGCCTCTACGCCCGCTCCGAGGATCCCTGGGACTTCGCGACGAGCGCCTACGAGCGCGAGAAGTACGCCGACACGCTGGCCGCGCTCGGCGGCGCTCGCTTCAAGCGCGGTCTCGAGGTCGGGTGCTCGATCGGGGTCTTCACCGAGCAGCTCGCCGAGGTATGCGGCGAGGTGGTCGGGATCGACGTCTCCGAGCGCGCGCTCGCGCGCGCGCACGAACGCCTCGGGGAACGTCCGAACGTGACCCTGAGAACGATGGCCTTCCCCGAGGAGATGCCCGTTGGCCCCTGGGATCTGGTCGTCTGCTCCGAGGTCCTCTACTACCTCGATGACGCCGCCTTCGCCCGCGCTGTCGAGCGCCTGCGCGCCGCACTCGCACACGACGCCACCGTGCTCGCCGTCCATTGGCGTCCGCCCACGAGCACCTACCCGCTGCTCGGCGACGAGGTCCACGATCGGCTAACCGCCCAGCTCGGGGACTGGCACGTGCTTGACGGTCGCCGGTCGTGCTACCGACTCGACCGGTTCGAGGCCCGGTGATGGCACCGCAACGGCTCGTCATCATCGGCGGGGGACCGGCCGGGCTCGCCGCCGCGAGGGGCTATCGAGACGCGGGCGGCGATGGGGACGTGACTCTGATCGCCGCCGAACCGCACCTGCCCTACCGGCGCCCGCCACTCACGAAGGAGTTCCTCCGCGGCGAGCTCGCCCGCACCGAACTGGCGCTCGAGCAGGCGAGCTGGTTCGCCGAGCACTCCGTCGACCTGCGGCTGGGAACGCGCGCCGAGGCGATCGATCCCGAGGGCGGCGCAGTCCGCCTCTCCGACGGCCAGACCGTGGCCGCCGAGGCGTGCGTGCTCGCCACCGGCTCGCGGCCGCAACGCCTGCCCGTGCCTGGCGCCGACGATGAGAACGTGCTCGAGATCAGGCTCCTGAGCGACAGCGAACGGCTAATCGATCGCGCGCGCGAAGCGACGAGCGCGGTGGTGATCGGCTCGGGTTTCATCGGCTGCGAAGCCGCCGCCTCGCTGGCGATGCGCGGCCTCGAGGTGACGCTCGTCACCGTCGAGCGCGTCCCCCAGATCGACCGCCTTGGCCGCGACGCGGGAGAGCGCATCGCCGGCTGGCTGCGCGAGGTCGGCGTGACGCTGATCCTCGAAGCCGAGGTCAAGGAGATCGAGGACGCCCGCCGCGTCCACGTCGCCTCCGGCCCCAAACTCGACGCCGACATCGTCGTCCTCGCCACCGGCGTCGTCCCCAACGGAGAGCTCGCGGCGGCCATCGGGCTCGAGCTCCACGACGGTGCGGTCCCCGTCGACGCCTCGATGCGGAGCGAGAACCCCTTCCTCAGCGCCGCCGGCGATGTCGCCTCGGCGCTCAACCCCTCCGCCGGGCGGCGGCTGCGCGTCGAGCACTGGGGCGACGCCCTGGCCCAGGGCGAGATCGCCGGTCGCGCGCTGGCCGGAGAGCCCGCCGAATGGGACGAGGTGCCCGGCTTCTGGTCAACGATCGGCGCGTACACGCTCAAGTACGCCGCCTGGGGCGACGGCTTCGACGAGGATCGCCTCGTCGACTACGGCGACGGCGCCTTCACCGTCTGGTACTCCCAGGGCGGCGTCGCCGTCGGCGTCCTCACCCACGAGCGCGACGAGGACTACGAGCGAGGGCGCGAGCTCATCGCCCGGGGAGTGCGGATGTGAAGGCCGGACCATCACGCGCCATGCCCGCCGACCCGGCCCTGCGAGCGGTCGTGGTCGTCCCCGCCCGCGACGAGCAGGCCAGGATCGGCGCCTGCCTGCGCGCGCTGGCGGAGCAGCGTGGTGTCGAACCCGGAGCCTTTGAGGTTGTCCTCGTCCTCGATCACTGCGCCGACGACACGTGCGCTCGAGCGCTCGACGCCGCCTCGGCGACGCCGTCGGTGCCGCTCATCGTGCTCGAGTCTGAACTCACAGGAGCCGGTCACGCCCGGCGCCTTGGGATGGACTTCGCCTGCGAGCGACTGCTCGCCGCCGGCCGCCCCGACGGGCTCATCGCCAGCACCGACGCCGATTCGCGCGTCGCCCCCGACTGGCTCGCGACCCAGCTCGTCCTCGCCGGTAAAGGCGCGCGTGCGATCGGCGGGCGCATCGAGCTCGACGCCGCCGAGGCGGCGGCGCTCCCACCCGCAGTCGTCGAGGCGCGGAGGGCGCAGGCCCGCGAGCGGCTCGCGAGGCTCCGGGAACGGGCGGCGCGCCACGGCACCCTCGACCAGGGCCGAGACTCCCTCGGCCACCACCAGTTCAGCGGCGCCTCGCTCGCCGTCACGGCCGGGACCTACCGCGACGTCGGCGGCCTCCCCGTCGGCGAGGCGCTCGAGGACGAGGCGCTCGAGCGCACGCTCGAGGAGCGCGGGATCCAGATCCTGCGCACCGCCCAGGTCCACGTGACGACCTCGGCCCGCACCGATGGGCGCGCCTCGCGCGGCCTCGCCCGCGATCTCGCGCTCGCCGACTGGCGCGCGCGGCGCGGCTTCCGCGCGACGCAGTTCACCACCGAGCTGCTGCTGGCCAAAAAGACCGAGCCGATCACCGTGATCCTGCCCGCCCGCGAAGTGGCGACCACGATCGGCCCCATCGTCGACTGCGTCACCGAGCTCCGTGATCTCGGCCTCGTCGACGAGATCCTTGTCGTCGACGCCGCCTCGGAGGACGGCACGGCGCTCCTCGCCGCCGACCATGGCGCCGTCGTGCTTCAGGAGGACGAGCTCCTGCCCGAGTACGGACCCGCGCGCGGCAAGGGCGACGCCATGTGGCGAGCGCTCAGCGTCGCCCGCGGCGAGGTCGTCGTCTTCCTCGACGCCGACACCACCGACTTCAGCCCGACCTTCGTCGTCGGCCTCCTGGGCCCGCTCCTGACCGACCCGGAGATCCGCTTCGTCAAGGGAGCGTTCCAGCGCCCCCTCCAGCTCGGCGGGACCGTCCTTCCCGGCCAGGGCGGCCGCGTCACCGAGCTCGTGGCCCGCCCGCTCCTCAATCTCTACGCCCCCCACCTCGCCGGCTTCGACCAGCCCCTCGCGGGCGAGCTCGCCGGGCGCGCCGACCTGCTCCGCGCCCTGCCCTTCCCCGTCGGTTACGGCGTCGAGATCGCCAACCTCATCGACGCCGCCCGCCTGGCCGGGATCGACGCTCTCGCCCAGGTCGACCTCGGCACCCGCCAGAACCGCCATCAGGCGCTCCGCGAGCTGAGCTCGATGGCGTATGCGGTGATGGTTGCTGCCGGGACCCGGCTGCACGGTGCCGGCCTCAGCCCCGCGCCCGCACCGGGCCCGCTCGCGCTGCCCCCGCAGCCGGGCGACACGGCGGTCGAGCTCCGCCAGGTCGCGGTCATCGAGCGTCCGCCGCTCGCCGCCCTGACCGGACCCTACGCCGCTCCCGTCAGCGGCTGAGACGGCTGGTCACCGTCGGGCAGGGTGACGCTGAAGTGATCGAAGTGAGCCTCGAGCATCGGGGTCCCGATGATGTCGATGGCCGGTGAGAGCTCTGCCTCGCCGGCGCTGACACACTCGAGGCCGTCGGCGATCTCGGCGAACAGATCGGGCTCGGCCACGGGGCGGCCGTAGTGGCAGAACATAGCCAACCGGACCTGGCCCGCGAGGCCGGCGAGGTCGTGGGCGCTCTGGGTCAGCGCCGCGAGGTCGGAGTCGGGGAAGTGAGCGTAGATTGGACCGGCATTGCTGCTGTCGCCGGCGAAGAGGAGGCCCTCGCGCTCCTCGAGGAGACAGATGCCGTCGGGGCTGTGCCCGGGGGCGTGGATCACGGTGAGGGCGCGGTCGCCGAGATCGATCCGGTCACCATGGCTGAGGGTGGCGGAGGCGTGGCTCGGGACGATCCGCCACCCCTCGGGAACGAAATCACTCGGGAAGGGGACGGGATCACTCTCGCGCCCCAGGAGCCAGGCGAACTCGCGGTCGAGGCTGCGGATGGCGTCGAACGCCTCGAGCTGGCGGGTGGCGTAGGCGAGATACTCCTGGAGCAGTTCCGCGGGCACGGTCTCTTCGATCAGCGGCGCTCCGATCTCGTGAATCGAGATCCGCTCGAACTCGTGGTTTCCCCCGACGTGGTCGAAGTGGTAATGGGTGTTCACCACTTCGACCGGTGAGCGCGCGAGCGCTTCCACCACCGGACGGATGGGCCGCACGCCGAGACCGGTGTCGAGGAGAACCGAGCGCTCGCTCCCCTCAATGAGATAGCAATACACGTGCTGCGGTTCGGCGATCAGCCACACTCCGCGCGCGAGTGGCCTGGTGTAGAACCACTCGCCGTCTGTCCCCCTGCTCACACCCGCGCCTCGGCCCGTGCGGGCGCCACCGTCTGGTAGTCCTCGAGCAGAGCATCCGCGGGCTCGGCCTCGGGATCGGCTTGCGTCCGGCACAAGAGCCAGTACAGCCCTCCGCCCACAACCATCCCCACGATCGGGCTGATGTCACCTCGCGAGAGTAGATGCGTCGAGAGCGGACCCTTGAGATGGGCGGTTTGCGCAAACAACGCCGTCGCCACCATGCCGCTGATGAGGGCGATGAGCCCCCGCCAGCGGTAGCCACCGGAAAACCAGTAGCGCCCTCCTTTCGCGTTCTCGAGCTCGG
>JAXDGF010000222.1:0-18742 GCA_034665165.1 Solirubrobacteraceae bacterium
CGCGCGACCGAGCTGCTCATCCTCGGCGACAAGCTGCGCGCCGAGCGCGCGTACGAGATCGGGCTCGCGACCGAGGTCGTCCCCGACGACGAGCTCGCCGCGCGCGCGGGCGCACTCGCGCGGCGGCTCGCCGACGGGCCGGCCTTCGCTTACTCGACGACCAAGGTGCTGCTCACCCGCGAGCTCGACATGGACCTCGGGAGCGCGATCGAGCTCGAGGCGGTGACCCAGGCCCTGCTCATGAAGAGCGAGGACCACGCCGAGTTCTACCGCGCCTGGAGCGAAGGTCGGGCGCCGGCCTGGAAGGGGCGATGAGCCGCATCGTCAATCCGCCTGAGCTGGCGGCGCCGGCGGGGTTCGCCCACGCGGTTGTGTCCGGGAGCACCGTCCACCTCGGCGGCCAGACCGCGCAAGACAAGGACGGCTCGATCCGCGGTGACACCATCGCCGACCAGTTCGACCGCGCCGCCGCCAACCTCGTCACCGCGCTCCGAGCCGCGGGCGGCGAGCCGGACGACCTCGTCATGCTCCAGGTCTTCGTCACCGACGTCGACGAGTACCGCGCCTCGCTCGCCGAACTCGGGGGGGTGTGGCGCCGGCACTTCGGCAAGCGCTACCCGGCCATGGGGCTGTTCGGAGTGGCTCGGCTCTTCGACGAGGCGGCCAAGGTCGAGCTCATGGGCGTCGCCGAGCTCGCGCCGCCGGCATGAGCTCGGGCGCGCTCGACCTGCACCTGAGCCAGGCCGACCGCAAGCTCTACGAGGACACGCGCGTGCTCGCCTCGGCCGAGCTCGCTCCGATCGCCGCGGCCGGCGAGCCCGGTCGCGTCAACCGCCGGCTGGTCCGCGCGCTCGCCGAGCACGGCCTCCTCGCGCGCCTGTTCGCCGAGGGCAGCGTGGCCGCGCTCGACCTGTGCCTGATCCGCGAGGCGCTCGCGCGGCACTGCACCGAGGCCGAGACCGCGTTCGCGCTCCAGGGCCTCGGCACCTATCCGATCCTCCAGGCCGGTCGACCCGAGCTCGTCGAGGAGTGGCTACCGCGCGTGGCCGCAGGGGACGCGATCGCCGCCTTCGCCCTGACCGAGCCCGAGGCGGGTTCGGACGTGGCCGCGCTCGCGCTGGTCGCGGAGGCGATCGGTGAGGCGGACGCGGGCGGCCAGCCCGGCGCGGGGGGCGAGCCCGGCGCGGGCTACCGCCTCACGGGCGAGAAGGTCTGGATCTCGAACGCCCCCGACGCCGACCTCTACACCGTCTTCGCGCGGACCTCGGAGCACCCCCGCCGCGGGATCACCGCCTTCGCCGTCCCCGGCGACGCCGACGGGCTCACCGGCGAGCCGGTCGAGCTCCTCTCCCCGCACCCGATCGGGCGCCTTCACTTCGACAGCGTCGAGGTCCCGGCCGGCAACGTGCTCGGCGAGCCCGGCGCCGGCTTCGGCGTCGCGATGCGCACGCTCGACCTCTTCCGCCCGAGCGTCGGGGCGTTCGCGGTCGGGATGGCCCGCGCCGCACTCGACGCCGCCTGCGAGCACGCGCGCACGCGCCACACCTTCGGCCGCCCGCTCAAGGACCACCAGGCCGTGGCTCACCGCCTGGCCGACGTCACCGCGCGCGTGCACGCGGCGCGCCTCACCGTCCACCAGGCGGCCCGGGCCCACGACGAGGGCATGGGCGACCCGGCACTGTCCGCGATGGCCAAGCTCCTCGCCACCGAGGCGGCCCAGGAGGCCGTGGACCTCGCGGTCCAGGTCCACGGCGCGCAAGCGCTCGAGCGCGGCCACCCGCTCGAGCACCTGTACCGCGACGTCCGCGCGCCCAGGATCTACGAAGGCGCGTCGGAGATCCAGCGGGAGATCATCGCCCGGTCGCTGTTCGGACGGTGAGCCTTCCTCCGGCCGCCGGATAAACTCCGCGCGGGGAAGCGTCGAGATCTCGACACGGAGGAGATGAAATGCTGCGCCGCCTCGCAATTATTGGCCTCGTAATGAGCGGATTCCTAGCGATGGCGTCCGCGTCCTCAGCGCTTACGCTCGGCAACACCACCCTGCCGAGCGGCTCGAACACCGCCTCTTGCCCTATCGGGAACTTGTTCTGGCAATCGACGACGGATTCGAGCTACAACTATGCCGTTCCCGCCGGCGGCGGGACCGTCACCTCGTGGAGTATCAACACGGCGGGCGATGTCCCCGGTGTCAGTGTTACGTTCGTCGTAATCCGGCCGGGCTCGTCGAACAGCGTGGTGGGGACCGATACCGAGACGCTGCCGAATCCGCTCCCTGCGGTCGCGACGTTCACTCTGGCGCATCCGATCACCGTCGCGCCGGGAGACACGCTTGGGCTCTGGTCGCCCGGGAGCGCGGTCTGCTTGTTCTCCGACGGCCCGCTCACGACTTCCGATGTGGTCATCGAGGCGACTGCGGCGACCGCGCCGTCCGCGGGGAACCTGTACAGCAGCAATGCAAATCCGGCGCTCGTCTTGATGAACGTTTCGGCCAACCTCGTCCAGACCCAGGACGTCGCCCTCACCGGCGTGGCCGCGCCCGCCTCGGTCACCACCGGGAGTGGAGCCGCGTACGGCTTTACCGTCACCAATGCCGGCCCCGGCACCCGTGACATCACCTTCACGGACGCGGTCCCGTTCGGGTTGAAGATCATCGCCGCGGCCGCGGATTCGGGCACCTGCACGACGACAGGCCAGACCGTCACTTGCACGATCAGCGGGCTGCCGCCGGGCGGCACGTCGCCGGTATGGATCGTCGTCTCCGCCGCGAGCGCCGGGACCTACCCCGACAGCGCCTCGGTCACGACATCGCTCAGTGACCCAACCCCGGCCAACAGCTCCGCCACCGCCACCCTCACGGTGACCGCGCCGCCCGTAGCGCCGCCGCCGTCCTGCAAGACGATCAACCTCGCCGGCGTGCCCCTCGCCGCCGCCAAGTCGGTCATCCGCGCGCTGAACTGCACCGTCGGGAAGACGCCCAAGAAGTCCTCGAAGAAGATCCACAAGGGCTTTGTGATCTCCACCATCCCAGGCCCAGGGAAGACCCTCGCCAACGGCACCAAGGTCAACATCGTCGTCTCCTCAGGCCCACCCAAGAAGAAGCACAAGAAGAAGAAGTAGCGGGCCAGTCGGCACGCCCGCGCGCCGCTTCCGCGATCATGTGAGCGGTGGAACCCAGGCGCTGATGCCGCACGCACCCGACCTATCCGGCCGCGCCCTCGACGGCCGCTATGAGCTCCATGCCGTCATCGGCGAGGGGACGTTCGGCCGCGTCTATCGCGGACGCGACCGGCGCCTGGCGCGGCCAGTGGCGGTCAAGGTCATCAAGCCGTGGTGGGCCGAGGACCCCGAGTGGGTGCGGAGCTTCGAGCTCGAGGCGCAGCTCCTGGCCCGCGTGAACGATCCGGGCATCGTCCAGATCTTCGACGTCGGGCACGCCAAGGAGGGCCTCTACTACGTCGCGGAGCTGGTGGACGGGGAGAGCCTCGCGGACCGCTTGCAGCGCGGACCGCTGTCCGCGCCGGAAGCACGCGGGATCGCCGAGCAGCTGTGCCGCGCGCTCACCCGCGCGCACGCCCAGCGCGTCATCCACCGCGACATCAAGCCCGCCAACGTCCTCATCTCCGCCCGCGGCCAGGTCAAGGTCGGCGACTTCGGGGTCGCCCGGCTCGCCGAGGGCAGCACCGACGGGGCGGGCGCCACCATCGTCGGCACGCCGAGGTACATGGCCCCCGAGCAGGCCCGTGGCGGCCGAACCGGTCCCGCCACCGACGTATATGGGGTAGGAGTCGTGCTCTACGAGATGCTCGCCGGCCGACCTCCCTTCGCGGAGAAGACGGCCGTCGAGCTCGCGCTCCGCCACCTGCACGACCCGCCCCCGCCGCTACCCCGCTCGACGCCGGTGGCGCTCAAAGAGATCGTCGAGCGCGCCCTGGCCAAGCGCCCCGAGGACCGGTATCGGAGTGCGGGCGCGATGGCCGACGCCCTCGCGCGCGCCGGGCTCGTCGAGGCCGGCGACGAAGCCGCGACGGCGCCGATGATCACCGCCCGGAGGGCCGCGACCGACCGGCGCCCCGCAGCCGACCGAGCCGCCTCGGCCGACCGTCACCCCGCAGCCGACCGGCGCCCCGCGACTCCCGCCACCGCCACCGCGCTCCTCGACCGACCGCCCGACCCCGACCCCGACCCTGTGGCCGCCACGCGGGTCCAGGTCCCGACCATCCCCAGGCACGAGGTCTACACGAGCCCGCGCGGGCGGCGACGCGCCGCGATCGCCGCCGGCCTCGCGCTCCTCGTTCTCGGAATCGTCGTCGCGGTCGGGGTCGCGCGCCTAACCGCCGCTGCCCCGGTCAGGGTGCCTGACCTGCATGGCGCGCGACGAGCCGCCATCACCGCCCAGCTCCGACGGCTCGGACTCAAGCCCGCCTTCCACGTGAAGCACAGCCGGGCGCCCGCCGGCTCTGCGATCGCCGAGAGCCCGAAGCCGGGAACGAAGGTGAGCGCCGGCGGTACGGTGCGGATAACCCTGAGCGACGGCCCGCCGCCGATCCCCGTGCCCCAGCTCGTGGGCCAGCCCGGCGGCGAGGCCCGCACCGTCCTCAGCGGGCTCGGACTGCGCGCCACCCTGACGCCCGTCCCCGCGCCGGGAGTGAATCCCGGGATCGTCACACGCGAGTCGCCGGCAGCCACGGCCGCTCTGAAGCCTGGCTCGACCGTCACCCTGCTCGTCGCGGAGCAGCCGCGCTGGCGACCACTGACGTCGTTCGCGGGTAACGCGAGCGGCCAGTCCGTGCCGTTCCGCATCCTCGGCAAGCAATGGCGCGTCGTCTACAGCATGAGCTACCAGGGCCTGTGCACGCTGATCTTCTTCTGCTCGGGACCGAACGCACGGGTCGTCCGTCCGAGCGCCAAGGCGACCGTGGCCCAGTTCGGGATCGGCGAAGGCAGCGGCAAGACTCAGGTCTTCGCTTCCGGTCCCGGCCTGTACCAGATCGCCGTCGCCCCGGGCAGCGACACCGCGAAGTGGTCAGTCCAGGTCGAGGACTACTACTGATCCTCGCGTCGACGCGCCACCGGGCGCTTTACCGCGCCACCAGGGCGTTGATCGACAGGCTCGCCCCTTCGAGGTCCGCGAGCACGGCGCTCCTGAACCCAGGCTGGTCGTGGGGCGGGACGATGACGGCGCCGCCGAGCGCCAGCGCGTGCTCGGCCACGGCATCGGTGTCCTTGACCCAGAAGTCGACGCTCCAGTGCGGAGGCGGTCCTCCCGACCCGTTCCCGTCCGCGGCCATCACGGCCACGACGTCGCGGGGAACCGGCTGCTGGGGCTCGCCGCCCGTGTAACCGGGCAGGCGAAAGAGGGCGAGCCCGGCTTCGGGCGGCCCGAAGGACTCGGCCTGCCACCCGAACACGGCCGCGTAGAACTCCGTCGCGAGCGCGGGGTCGCCGGTGTGGAGCATGCTCATCGACCATGCGGAGGGCTCGTTGAGGACCTGGGCCCCTTCTCGGCTGGCACCTTCCCACACACCGACCACCGCACCCGTGGGATCTGCGAACACGGCCAGGCGGCCGGCGGGAGGGGCGTCGGTGGGACCCACGATCACGCTGGCGCCGGCTTGGGTGGCCCGCGTGACGGCGTCGTCGGCGCTCTCGACCCGGACGTAGGTCATCCACGCCGCCGGGGACTCGTCGCTCGGTCCGGGGCGCGACCCAATCCCCGCCACGTCACGACCCCTGACGCGGGCTACGAAGTACTCACCGGGCGGATCGCCTGGCATCGGGCCCGGACCCTCGGTCTCCCAGCCGAACAGCGATGCGTAGAAGCTCACGGCCGCACGCGGATCGCGTTGGAGGGTCTCGACCCAGCACGGGACGCCGGCTGGGTATTCGTCGCGCTCGCTCACGTTGTCTCCTCTCGGTGGTTGCGTGGGCGCACCCTATCAGATGGTCGGAAAAGACAACTAGATACTTTGCCTGTCCGACCAACCACCTACACTCGTCTCATGCCGAGCAAACGCACCTACGGCGACCCGTGCGGGATCGCCCGCGCGCTCGACCTGATCGGCGAGCGCTGGGCTCTGCTCGTCGTCCGCGAGCTCGTACTCGGACCGAAGCGCTTCACCGACCTGCGTACCGGCCTCCCCAACCTGAGCCCCGACGTCCTCGCCCAGCGCCTGCGCGACCTCGAGGAGGCCGGGATCGTCCGTCGCCGGACCCTGCCCCCGCCGGCGGCCGCCCGCGTCTACGAGCTCACCGGCTGGGGACGAGAGCTCGAGCCCGTCCTCCTCGCGCTTGGCCGCTGGGGGAGCCGCGCGCCGTTCCCGCCTGGCGAGGCGGAGCTGGGGGTCGACGCGCTCATCGTCGCGCTGCAGACGACGTTCGACCCAGCGGCAGCCGACCGGCAGGCCGCGACGTACGAGCTTCGCCTGGGAGGTCAGACCTTCACCGCGCGCGTGGCCGAGGGCCGGCTCGAGGTCGCCCGGGGCACGCCCGAGGACCCCGACGCCGTCATCGAGACCGACCCCGCGACGCTGACCGCCGTCCTCTGGCACGGGCACTGGCGCGCCGAGGCCGAGCGCGACGGCGCGATGACCATCTCCGGCAGCCGGGCCGCCGCCGGGCGCTTCCTCCAGCTCTTCCCAGCCCCGACCCCGGCCCCGACGCCCTCCCGGGCCCCGGTCCCCGCCCGGCCAGCGCGCGGCCCCGCCGGCAGCTGACCTCAGCCCGCGAGCAGCGTCGCCAGCACCTCGACGGCATCCCACACGTCAACGAAGCGCGTCGTCAAGGGCGAGAGCCCCATCCTGATGACGTCCGGAGCCCGGAAGTCGACGATCACCCCGCGCTCGCCGAGCTCGGTGCACAGCCGCCGCGCGTCCGGATGCGCCAGCGCGACGTGCGCGCCGCGGCGGGCCGCTTCGCGCGGCGACGCCACGCGAACGCCAGCCCGAGCGAGTCGCTCGTCGGCGAGCGAGATCGCGAGCTCGGTGAGGGCGATGCCCTTCTCGCGGATCGGGCGCATGCCGGCCTCACCCACCACCCGCACGCCCTCCTCGACCGCGGCCAGGCCCAGCACCGGCGGCGTCCCCGACAGCCAGCCGCGGATCCCCGCGGCCGGCACGAATCCGGGCTCCATCTCGAACGGGTCGCGGCGTCCGAGCCAGCCCCAGATGGGCTGGTGCAGCCGCTCCTGGAGCTCGCTCCTGACGTACATGTAGGCGGGGGCGCCGGGACCGCCGTAGAGGTACTTGTAGGTGCAGCCCACCGCGAGGTCGGCGCGGTCGTCGTCCAGTGCGACGGGGACGGCGCCCGCCGTGTGGCTGAGATCCCACAGGGTGAGCGCGCCTGCTTCGTGCGCGAGCGCGGTGATCTCGGCCATGGGAGCGATATGCGCCGAGCGATATGAGACGTGGGAGAAGGAGACGAGCGCGGTGCGCGGGCCGATGAGCGCGGCGACGTCGGCCGCAGTAGGACCGGCCGCCGGGTCGACCTCGAGCCACCGCACGGAAAGCCCGCGGGCGCCGGCCAGGCCCTCGAACACGTATCGGTCGGTGGGGAAGTTGTCGATGTCGGTGACGATCTCGGTCCGCTCGGGGCGGGCGTCGAGCGCGGCGACCGCGAGCTTGTACAGGCACACGGTCGTCGAGTCGCCGACGACGACCTGGCCCGGGGCGGCGCCGAGCGCGACCGCGCCGATGCGGTCGCCGACGGTGACCGGGAGATCCATCCAGCCCTTGCCCCACGACGAGATCAGACTCTTGCCCCACTCCGACGCGATCACCCGCTCGAGCCGCGAGACGGTCGAGAGCGGCAGCCGGCCAAGGGAATTCCCGTCGAGGTAGATGCCCTCGCCGGCAAACACAAACCGGTCGCGGAACGAGCCGAGGGGGTCGGCGGCATCGAGCTCCGCCGCGCGCTCCCGACCGGCCCGTTCTTGACTTTTGATCATTGATTCCGATACTAGAGCGACATGGGATCGCCACTCGACGTGCTCGCGGCCGGTGAGGCGAGCAGCGGGCCACGGACGCTCGCGGAGAAGGCGTTCGAGACGCTGCACGAGGCGATCGTCACCGGACGCCTGCGCCCGGGCGAGCGCCTGCCGATCGAAGAGCTCGCCTCCGTGCTCGAGATGAGCGCGATGCCGATCCGGGAGGCCGTGCGGCGCCTCGACTCGGCCGGTCTGGTCGAGAACATCCCGCACCGCGGCGCGCGCGTGACGCAGCTCTCGATCGCCGACCTGGCCGAGGTCTACGAGGCGCGGCTCGCGCTCGAGGTCCTCGCCATCCGCCGCGCCGCCGAGCGCTTCGACGTCAAGCGCGAGGACGCGGCCCGCGCGCGTCTGACCGCGCTCGAGGCGATGCCCGACGACAGCTCGGCTGCCACGTCAGCCGCCCACACCACGTTTCACTTCGCCCTCTACGACGCCGCCGATTCCGCCTGGCTCCTGCGCCTGATCCGCCCCCTGTGGGAGACGAGCGAGCGCTACTGCCTCGCCGTCCCCGAGAGCCGGCAACTCGCCCCGCGTCGCCGCGAGCACGAGGCGATCGTCGCTGCCTGCGCCGCCCACGACCCGGACGGGGCTGCGCTCGCCCTCCACCACCACCTGGCGACGACGGCCAACAACGTGTCGGTGGCGATGGGAGGCGAGCCGCTCTATACGCTCAGCGCGCCGCCTTCGTTAGCCGTTACGCCCCCAGATACGCCCGCTTGAGATCCTCGCTCGCGAGCAGGTCCTTGGCCGCGCCCGACAGCACGATCTCCCCCGTCGACAAGACGTAACCCCGGTCGGCGATCGAGAGGGCCATGGTCGCGTTCTGCTCGACCATGAGGATGGCCACGCCCGACTCGTGCACCTCCTTGATGATCCGGAAGTTCTGCTGCACGAGGGCGGGTGAGAGGCCCATCGAGGGCTCGTCCATGAGCAGCAGCCGGGGCCGCGACATCAGGGCGCGGCCCATGGCGACCATCTGCTGCTCGCCCCCGGAGAGCGTCCCCGCGAGCTGCTCACGTCGCTCGTAGAGGCGAGGAAACAGCGAGTGGACGCGCTCGAAGTCCTGGTCGAGGTTCTCGCCGCGGCGGAGGACGGCGCCGAGCTCGAGGTTCTCGCGCACGCTCATCGCCCCGAAGAGACGCCGGTTCTCGGGCACGATGGCGAGCCCCCGGGAGATCCTCGTCGGCACGTCGAAGCCGTTGACCACCACGTCGTCGATGAGGACCCGCCCGGAGCGCGGGCGCACGATCCCCAGCACGGTCTTGAGCGTCGTCGACTTGCCCGACGCGTTGCCGCCTAACAGCGAGACGAGCTCGCCGGCGTCGACGTGGAGCGAGATCCCCTCGAGGATTCGCATCTGGCCGTAGTAGGTGGTGACGTCCTCGAGGCTGAGGAGCACGGTCACGCCCCCTCGGCCAGCGCCTCGGGGTCGCGGCCCAGGTAGGCCTCGACCACGGCCGGGTGGGTCGCGACCGCCTCGTAGCTGCCCTCGGCGATCTTGACGCCGTGATCGAGCGCGACGACGCGGTCCGAGATCCCCTCGACCACGTGCATGTCGTGCTCGATGACGAGGATGGCGAGGCCGAGCTCGTTGCGCAGGCGGCCGATGAGCTCGGTCACCTCGTGCGTCTCCTTCGGGTTCATGCCCGCCGCCGGCTCGTCCAATAAGAGCAGGCGTGGCCGGGTCGCGAGCGCGCGCGCGATCTCCAGGCGCCGGCGGTTGGCGTAGGAGAGCACGTAGGCGGGCTGGTCCCACCGGTAACCCGTGAGCCGCTGGCCGAAGAAGCCCAGCACCTCCTCGGCCAGCGCGTCCACCTCGCGCTCCTCGCGCCGCGCCCGGGGCAGGCGCAGGATCGACTCCACCGGAGTGGCCTTGGTCTTTCCGTAGGTCGCGGACTTGACGTTCTCCTTGACCGACATGTTCTGGAACAGGCGCAGGCTCTGGAAGGTGCGAGCGATCCCGAGCGTGGTGATCTTGTACGGCCGCTTGCCGACGATCGATTCACCAGCGAGACGGACGTCGCCTTCGGTCGGCTCGTAGATGCCGGTGATGACGTTGAACACCGTCGACTTGCCCGCGCCGTTGGGCCCGATCACGCTCACGATCTCGTTCTCGTCGACGTGGAGGTCGAGCTCGGAGATCGCCCGCAGCCCGCCGAACGCCAGCGAGAGCTTGTCGAGCTCCAACAGCGCGGTCACTGGTCGACCAACTCGACCCGCCGTGTCCCCAGCAGCCCCTGCGGGCGCGCCGCCATGGTGACGATGAGGATCGCTCCGATCATGATCTGGGTCGTGATCGACGGATTGACGATGAGCCGCGACTCCCAGCAGCACGCAGCGATGTACACCGTCGGGATCACCGTCAGCAGCCGTCGTATCCCGTGCAGGCGCACGATGAGAATGAGCGCGCAGATGAGAACGATGTAGAGGATGTTGCCGTACGTTGCCGGCGAGCTGGGCACGATCACGTAGTGCTTTACCGCCGAGCCGATCCAGCCGCCGCTCCCAGGGCCTCCCGCTACCGCCGAGGAGGAGATCGCGCCCACGATTCCGCGCGCGGCGAAACCGAAGGCCACCACTCCCGCGAGCACCGCCGCCAGGTAACGCCATGGGCGGACACGAAGCACGAGCGTGATCAGGATCAGGCCGTAGAACAGGTAGCCGGCGTCGTTCGGACTCGAAAGAAGCTGCTCCCCGATCGTCACCACAAGGCCGCCGAGGATGGCCCCGGCGATGCTGCCCACGCCGCCGAGCACGAGACAGGCGTAGATGAGGATGAGGATGTTGGCGGTGAAGTTGGTCGGGAAGACCGTGTTCTGCTGGGCCGCGAAGACGGTGCCGGCCAGCGCGGCGACCATCGCGCCGAAGGAGAAGGCCATCACCTTGAGCTTGTTGACGGGAATCGTCATCGCCGACGCCGCGAGCTGGTCGTCGCGCAGCGCGCGCCAGGCGCGCCCGGTTCGCGAGGTGTCGAGCAGGTGGAGGATCGCCGCCAGCGCGACGGTCATGACCAGCGCCAGGTAATAGAAGCCGAGCGGGCTCGTGACCTGGTGGCCGAAGCTGTGAAACGAGTCGAGGCTGTAGAGGCCGTTGACCCCGCCGAGGGTGCCGGGATCGATGTTGTTGACGATCTCCATGAAGGCCTGCCCCACGAACAGGGTGACGATGGCCAGGTAGTCGCCCGAGAGCCGGAGCGCGATCAGGCCAATCACGACCCCGACGACTCCGGCCACCACGACCACGACCGGGACCGACTCGATCGCGGGCAGATGGGTCCCGCCGTTGCCGCCTGACCCCGTGGCCGACGACGAGAGCACCGCGAAGCCGTACGCGCCGAGGCCGAAGAAGGCGATGTAGCCGAGGTCGAGCAGGCCCGCCCACCCCACGGCGATGTTCAGGCCCAGGGCGAGCATCGCGTAGAGGAGACCGTTGAAGGCGACGTTCTGGAGGTTGACGTCGTTTATGAGCTGACCGGCGATCAGCCCGGCGAAAACGACGAGCGCGAGCCGCGGCCACCAGCCGACGCGATCCTCGGCGCTCGCGAGCAGCTTCCGCCAGCCCGTGCCCTGGTCCCGGCGCCCCCCGCTCTGGGCCACCCACTCGTCGACTCCGATCTGGGCCACGGCCGGCTACACCTTCTGCAGCGCGGGGCGGCCGAAGATGCCCTGGGGTCGGATGAGCATCGTGCCGATGAGGATGCCGAACACGATCAGGTCGGTGTACTGGCTCGAGATGTAGCTCGCGCTGAACGACTCCGCGAGCCCGATGAAGAGGCCTCCGATCATCGCTCCCGGGATGCTTCCGATTCCCCCCACCACGGCGGCGGTGAAGGCCTTGAGGCCGGCGAGGAAGCCGATCGTATTGGCGACCTGGATGCCCGCGAGACCCGACATGACCCCGGCCACGCCGGCCATCGCCGAGCCGATGAAGAAGGTGAGCGCGATGGTGCGGTTGACATTGATGCCGAGCATCTCCGCCGCCTCGCGATCGGAGGCGACCGCGCGCATCGACTTGCCGAGCGTGGTCCTCTGCACGAGCTCGCGCAGCCCGAACATCATCCCGACGCTGACCACGACGATGAGGATCTGGACCGTGTCGATTGACACGTGACCGAAGTGGATGCCGGTGGAAAAGGAGATGAAGCGCTCGGTCGAGTAGCTGCGGGGCTCACCGCCGAACAGGAGCAGGACGGTGTTCTCCAGCACGAACGAGATCCCGAGCGCGGTGATCAGAGGCGCGATCCGCGGCGCGTCGCGTAGCGGCCGGTAAGCGAAGCGCTCCATCGCCACACCAAGCAGCCCGCACCCGCCGGCGGCGAGGCCGAACATGATGAGCAAGAGGAGCGGCACGGGGATCGACAGCGACGTCGGGCCCCCGAACCAGCGAATGACGAAGTAACCGATGTACGCGCCCACCATGTACACGTCCCCGTGGGCGAAATTGAGGAGCTTGAGCACCCCGTAGACCATCGTGTACCCCAGCGCGATGAGTGCGTAGAGACAGCCCGTCTGGAGGCCGTTGACGATGGTCTGGATGAACTCCTGCATGCGTCCGTTGCGTAATTGCAGGCGGTCCCGCGGCGCCGCCCGCGTGAAGCGAGCGACGCCGCAGAAGGCAGCTTCCGGCTACTTGTTGGGAATCGACAGGTACTTGCCTGCTGAGTTGACCTTGAACAGGTATCCCGGGTGATCGAAGAGGTCACCGTTGGGCTCGAACTTGACCACTGCCGCGAGCGGAGTCTCCGCCGTGGGGATGTTGGTCGTCTTGATCGCGGCCAGCACGTTGGAGCGACTCGGCGTCTGGCCCGCCTGGCACACGGACGCGATCGCCTTCATCACGACGTCAGCGGCCTGATACGTCGGGACGCCGAACGACCCGTACGGGCCGTACTTCGCCACCCCGGCCACCAGTGAGTTGTCGAGCGGGGTCTTCGTCAGCGAGATGTCAGGGCCGAAGGCCGAGACATAGCTGCCCGAGATGTGGAACTGAGACGGGATGTTGGTTCCGTCCGTGCCGAACAGGATCGTCTTCTTGTGCTGCTGCTGGGCGTCGAGCCCGAACGTCTGAGCGTTCGATGCCGTTTGCCACGGCAGGATGGTCACCGTCTCCGACGCGTTCAGCTGCGAGGTCACGAGCGAGGAGAGCGCGTTGTTCAGCGTTGCGCCCGTGTCCGTGCCGTTGTAGCTCTGACGGTTGACCGTGATCCCGGCCTTCTTGAGGATCGGCGTCATCACGTTGGCCAGGCCCTGCGAGTACGACTCGGCGTCGTCGATGAGGAGGACTGCCTTGGGCTTGAGGTGATTGACGATGTAGTTCGCGTCCTGCGGACCCTGGACGTTGTCGTCGGGCACCACGCGGAAGAACGTCGGGTTCTTCCCGCTCGTGGCCAGGGACGGCAGCGTCGCCGAGCCTGTGACGAACGCCACTCCGGCACGACCGAACAGGGGTCCGACCGCGTTCACCTCCTGGCTGCCCGCCGGGCCCACCACGGCCACCGCAGGCGAGGCGATGACGGCCTGGGTCTTGTTCACGGCGATCGACGGCGTCAGCTGGGTGTCATCCTGGTTGAGGGTGACATTGGTCTTGTTGGCCGCGTTGTCGAGGGCGACTGCGAGCTTCGCGAAGTCGAGCTGCTCGAGGCCGAGCTGGGAGACCGGGCCCGTGAACGGACCCTCGATCGCGATCGACGTGGTGCAGGCGTTGGCAGTGGCGGCCTTCGTTGTCGTGCCACTGGTGGTGTTGTTGTTACTGCTGCTTCCGCAGCCCGACGCCGTCAACGCGGCGAGCGCGACCGCCACAGTGATGATGCGTTTCATGTCTCTCCTTCTCCTCTGTGCTGCTCCATTGAAGGGTCTTCTGCATAGGCCGGTGAGCCGTCGGGGTAATACGCGGCCGCCGGCGAGCCGGCGGGCCGGAACACAGCGACAATGCGCATCACCCCGGCACCGGTGTTCTCCAGGCAATGCACGGTCCGCGCGGGGAGCTGGATACTCGATCCGGCGGTCAAGGGGTGATCCGCGCCGTCCACGTGCATCAGGCCTTCGCCGTCGAGCACGTAGATGACTTCGTCGTAGGTGTGGAAGTGCTCGGGCGCACGGAGCGGGGGGATGTAGCCAACGAAGTGAGTGGCCGAACCCAGGCCGCTGCCCGGGTCGGCGACGATACGGAACTCGCGCCGCGTCGTGGCGGCAGCCGACTCCTGGTCGGCGAGGCGCCGGACCACGGCGCGCGTCGGGGTAGGCGCGGCCTCGCCGGGTGAAGCGACCGCCGGGCTGGGGGCGGGCGCGCCGCCGCCGGGGTCCGGCGACGGGTCGGGGATCCGCACCGCCACCAGGCGCAGCGCTTCCGTCCCGCGTGCCTCGAGCTCGTAGGTGTCACCAGGCGCCAGGTATGCGCCGCTCTCGGGCTCGAGCGCGTGAACCTGACCCACGAGGCGGAGGACGCCTTCGCCCGAGAGCACGAACAGGACCTCGTCGCACTCACCCGTGCCGCGGCTCACAGACCGCCCCGCCTCGCACTCGATCAGCGTCTGCTCGAGCGCGTGGAAGCCGGTGTGGGGGCCGACAAGTGGCCCCGGGTCCCCGGGAGGCACGACCCGGGCGGACGTCCTCAGCTGCGACGCTTGTCGTCGCCCGCTGTCCTGTAGGGAGCTCATCGCTAACACACTTGACGTACCCGGCCGACGCGTCCCGCCCCGATCCGAGCTCGAGCGTGACCCTCCCACATTCGCCGCACCCGGGTCAACCGCCTTCTTTGAGCTTTGCCTTAAGCGTGATCTCGGTTCCGGTGAGCGCGAGCGATACGGGGCACGTGGTCTTGGCCTGTTTGGCCAGCGAGACGAACGTCGCCTGATCCATGCCGTCTACGTCGCCCACGGTGTCGAGCTCGATCTTCGTGATCCGGAAGCCCAGGTCGAGCTCCTCGAGGTGGACGCGGGCGGTCGTGTCGACCTTGTTGGGCGGATGCCCCGCCTCGCTCATCAGGTTGGCGAGCGACATCGTGAAGCATCCGGCGTGGCCCGCCCCGATCAGCTCCTCGGGGTTGGTCGAATGCACTCCCTCGTCGATCCGCGAGCGCAAAGTGAAGGTACCGTCGAACGCGCCGCTCCCGACGCCGATCTTGCCCGAACCCTCGGGGACGGTGCCCTGCCAGCTCGCGTGTGCCGTGCGAACCACTCGAATGCCCACGTGCCCTCTTTCGGTCCGTGTCGCCAGCTCCCTCCATCTGGGCCGTACCGGCGAAGTTTGATTTTGTACTCTTGATCAAATCACTTTCAGCCGGTCGTTGTCGCCTTGCAAACGCTCTGGGCGCGGTATTGCTAACGACGGCTTAACGAGGAGGGAGCGCGCATGGCGCAAATGCTCGGGCTCGGCGACGTCAGCGCCGTCCGCGAACGGTTCACGTCGCTGAAGTCGGGGTTCACCTTCTTCGACGCTCCCGGCGGCTCACAGGTGCCCGACGAGGTCGGCGCGGCGATCGCCGCCACCCTGCGCGACGCGAGCGCGAACGTGGGCGCCCTCTACGAGACCTCCCGCCGCGTGGGCGAGATCGTCACCGAGGCCGAGGCGAAGGCCGCGCGCTTCCTCGGCTGCCGCCCGCACGAGATCATCTTCGGCGCAAACATGACCTCGCTCGACTTCACCCTCTCGCGCACCGCGGGCCGGGACTTCGTGGCCGGCGATGAGATCCTCGTCTCCTCGCTGGACCACGACGGCGGCGTCGCACCCTGGCTCGAGCTCGCCCACGACCGGGACCTCGTCGTGCGCCACATCGAGCTCCATGACGACACCACGCTCGACTACGACGACCTCGAGCGCAAGCTCTCGGATCGCACCCGCGTCGTCGCCTTCGCGTGGGCGTCGAATGCGATCGGGACGATCGTCGACGCCCAGCGCGTGTGCGCGCTCGCGCACGAGGCGGGCGCCCTGGCCTGGATCGACGCAGTCCACTACGCCGCCCACGAGCCCATCGACGTGGCCGCGGTCGACGCCGACGTCCTGATCTGCTCCCCCTACAAATTCTGCGGTCCCCACCTCGGCGTCGCCTACGGCCGCGAGCAGGTGCTCGAGCGCTGGCGACCCTACAAGGCCCGCCCGGCTCCCACCACGCCGCTCGGGCGCCGCTTCGAGACGGGCACCCTCCCCTACGAGCTCCTCGCCGGCTTTAACGCCACCATCGACTATCTCGACTCGATCGGCGGCTTTGACGCCATCGTCCCCTACGAGCGCGAGCTCGGCGAGCGCTTCCTGGCCGGCATCTCCGACCGCGTGACCGTCTACGGGCTGCCGGGGATGGAGGGCCGCGTGCCGACCTTCCTCATCAACGTCGAAGGCGTGCCCGCGCGCCGCGTCGCCCAGCACATGGCCGACCGCGGGATCGGCGTCTGGGCCCACGACTCGTGGTACTCGCTCGGCCTCTACCGCCGGCTCGGGTACGAGGATCAGGCCGTGCGGCTCGGGTGCATCCATTACAACACGGCCGACGAGGTCGACCGCCTCGTCGCCGAGCTGGAGGCCGTCGCCGCCGAGGCGTAAGCGCCCAAAGGATGCGACCCGTCTGCGCATGCGCGGCGACCCTACCTACCGTTCGCGCTCGGCGTCGAACATCTCCACCAGGCGCGCCCGCGCCTGCCACAGCTTGGGCAGGCCCCGCTGGGCCACGAGCTTGCCCAGCACCTGCACCGGGGTCCCCTGGGTCCCGACGGTGTCCTCGCCGATCGCGCGCGCGACAACGCTGTAGTGCCGGAAGCGCCACACCCACACGCGCTCGTCCCACTCGGTCAGGAGCTCGGCGAGCTCGTGCAGGCGCTCGTGCTCGCGCCCGTGGCGGTAGAGCTCCGGCAGCGACAGGCCGGCGCGCGCCAGGACGCCGTCGAAGGCGGCGGCGATCCGCCGCGTCGCGCGCGCCACGGCGCGGAAGCCGGGCGAGTCGAAGCCGCTCCCATGACCGAGCACGACGCGGATCTGCTGGTACTCCCACGGGTCCACGTGGCCGAGCATGTCGAGCTGGGTGGTGATGTACCCGAGGCAGAGCACGGCGCGGCGCAGGAGGCGCAGGGCGGGATCGAGCTCGTCGCGCTCGATGAGCGCGGCCGCCTCGTCGACCTCGGTGGTGGCGAGCTTCAGCCACAGCTCCGAGGACTGGTGCACGGTCTGGAACAGGAGCTCGTCGTGGTGGACGCGCTCGGCCGCCGGCTTCTGTAGGGCGAGCAGCTCGTCGGTGCGCAAGTAGCGCTCGTAGTCGCTCGCGCCCTCGCCCGGCAGGATCGGGGCGCGGCGCTCCTCTTCCTCGCTCATGGTCCGGTCACCTCTCCCTCCTTTACGTCGGCGTCGCCCCGCCGAGGATCTCGGCCAGCGTGCTCAGGTTGATGTTCCCGCCCGACACGATGCAGACGATCTTGCCCGTACCGGCGCGGCCCGACAGCGCGGCCGCGAGGGCGAGCGCGCCCGCCCCTTCGGCCACAACCCGCGCCCGCCCGGCCAGCACCCGCACCGCCGCCGCCGTCTCCTCGAGCGAGACGGCGAGGGCGCCGTCGACGAGCCCCGACACGCGCGGCCACATCGGATCGAGCACCCGGCGGCTGCCAGAGCCGTCGACGAACGACGCCTGGTACTCGACGTCGGTCGGCCCCCCGGCCGCCAGCGCCGCCCCGAGCGCCGCCCCCGTCTCGGGCTCGACAGCGTAGATCTTCGTCGCCGGCCGCAGCTGGCGAAGAGCGCTAGCGATCCCGACCGTCAGCCCCCCGCCCCCGTAGGGGATGAGGACGGCGTCGGGATCGGGGAGGTCCTCCAGGAGCTCGAGCCCGATCGTGCCGTTGCCGGCCATCACCCCCTCGTCCTGGACGGGATGGACGAACAGCCCCGGCACTCCGTCGACCGACCCCGAGACGATCACGCCCCACCAGTCCTCGTACGGCATCTTCAGCACCCGGCCGCCGAGGCGCTCGATGGCGGCGAGCTTGGCCTCGGGCGCGTGCTCGGGCACGGCGATGGTGGCGGGCAGGCCGAGGTCGCGCGCCGCCCACGCGACTCCTTGAGCCATGTTGCCCGCGCTCGCGGTCACGAGCCCTTCCGCGCGCGCCGAGGCTGGTGCCTTGAGGATCGCGTTGGTGGCGCCGCGGACCTTGAACGAGCCGATCGGCTGGAGGGTCTCGAGCTTGAGGTAGATCTCGGTCTCCCCCGGGGCCTCCGCGGCGCCGTGGAGCCGGACGAGCGGAGTCCGCACCGCGGCGCCGGCGATCCGCTCGCGCGCGGCTTCGATCTCTGCCAGCGCGATCACAGCTCGACCTCCGTCCCCCGCCCGAGCCGGCGTGCGGCCGCGACGGCGACCTGGGCCGCGGCCAGGTCCTCGACCGCAAGCCCGAGTGAGCGAAACAGCGTCAGCTCCTCGTCGTCGGCGCGCCCGGGGCGCAGGCCGGCAACCACCTCGCCGAGCTCGGCGCGCACGTGATCCTCGCCCGAGATCGCGCTCTGGTCGAGGGCGAGGAGGTACTCGCCCGCCTCGTTGCGTAGGGACTCACGGCTGTCGGCGAAGAGCGCAGCGGCGGCCACCGTGTCGACGTCGAGCTCGCGCGCGGCGGGCATGCTCGCTCCCACCGCGTTGACGTGGGCGCCGGGCGCGAGCCACTCGCGCCGGAGGACGGGCTCGCGCGAGCTCGTGACGGTGACGACGACGTCGGCCCCGCGGACCGCCTCCTCGGCGCTCGCGGCAGCGGTTATGGACGCCGCGCGGTCATCCGCCGCGCCGGCGCGGTCACCC
>JAXDGF010000223.1:0-3091 GCA_034665165.1 Solirubrobacteraceae bacterium
CGAATTCCGGTACCAGGGCGACCGTTATTCGCACACCCTCCGAGATAGACCGGGCCACGCGCCGGAACCCACTGCACCGCCGCCCCCGCCCCCGCAGGGGAGGGGTTTTCCCAAACCGGCCAGACAAACAAGCCGCTACGCAAAAGACCACTAAGACCCCGGGAGCCCTAGGCCCCCGGGAGCCCTAAGACCCCGCGAGCCCTAGGCCCCCGTGAGCGCTAAGCGCCCTCAGGCGCCCGGAAGGCTCACACCGGCGACGAAGGCCTGGCCATCCCCTCGGCCAGGTCTCCCCACCCCGGCGCGAAGATCGCTCCCGGCTGACCGATGATCTGCTCGGCGATGAGCGCCTCGGTGGTCAGCATCAGCGCGGCCACGGAGGCAGCGTGCTGAAGGCTCAGCCGCGTCACCCGCACGGGGTCGACGACTCCCGCTGCAATCAGGTCGCAGAACTCCCCCGTGAGCGCGTTGAGGCCGTGCGTGTCGGGCATCGCCCGCACCTGATCGACGACCGCCCGGCCGTCATAGCCGGCGTTGGACACGATCCAGTAGAGCGGGTCGGCAAGGACCGACCGGACGACGTCGATGCCCGCGCCGCGGTCGCCGTCAGCGGCCACGCCGTCGAGCGCCCGCTCGGCCCGGAGTAGCGCCGTTCCGCCGCCGGCGACGATGCCTTCCGCCATCGCCGCGCGCGCCGCCGCCAGTGACCCCTCCGTGCGGCGAAGCCGTTCCTTGGTCTCCACGGCCGTGGCCCCTGCCACGCGGATCACCGCCAGACGGCTCGACAGCCGCGCGAGTCGTTCGCGCAATGCCTCGATATCCGTGTCATGCGTCGCGCGCTCGAGCTCGACCCGGATCTCGTTCAACCGTCCCTCGACCTCGTCAACAGAGCCCGCGCCCTCGATGAACGTCGTCGAGTCCTCCGTGACGATCACGCGGCGCGCGCGGCCGAGGCTCTCGAGCTCGACCTGGTCAAGACTGAGGCCCGCTTCGGGGGTGATCAGCCGCCCGCCGGTGAAGGCGGCGAGGTCGCCGAGGTAGGCGACGCGCCGGTGGCCGAAGCCGGGAGCGCGGATGGCGGTGGCCTCGAGCGTCCCGTGCTGGTTGTTCTGCACGAGCATGCCGAGGGCGGCGCCGTCGACCTTCTCGGCGACGATGATGAGCGGCTCGGGGCGGCGCATGACCTGGCCGATCGCGCCCATCAGCTCCTGGACGGTGGAGATGGGCTGGGTCGTCATCAGCACGTACGGGTGCTCGAGGACCGTCTCCATCCGCAGCCGGTCGCGAATCAGGTACGGCGACATGTGGCCGTTCTCGACGTGCAGACCCTCGACGAAGTCGACCGAGATCCCGGGCGCCCCCGCTTCCTCGACGCTCACGACGCCCTCGGGCCCCACGCGGTCGAGCGCCGAAGCGACCGCGTCGCCGATCCGCTCGTCCGCCTTGGCGGCAATCGTCGCGACCCCGGCCAGCCCGTCCACACCGGAGACCGGCTGCGCGGCGGCCGTCAGACAAGCGACCACGAGCTCGACGGCGTCCTCGATCCCGCGCCGCAGCTGCATCGGGTTGACGCCGTCGGCGAGCACGCGCATCCCCTCGCGCAGCAGCGATTGCGCGAGCAGCGTCGCGGTCGTGGTTCCGTCCCCGGCGAGGTCGGAGGTCCGGTCAGCAACCTCCCTCACGAGCTGGGCGCCCATGTTCGCGAACTGGTCGGAAAGCTCGATCTCCCGCGCGATCGACACCCCGTCGTTGGTGATCGTCGGCGCGCCCGTGAGGCGCTCGAGGACGACGTTACGTCCCTTGGGCCCGAGTGTCACCTTGACGGCGTCGGCGAGGACGTCGACTCCGGCCTGGAGCCGACGCCGGGCGTCGTCGTTGAAGTGGATGATCTTGCCCATGGGTTATGCCTCTCCTGTTCAGGCGGCGTCGGCGACGAGGATGCCCCGGCCCTGCAGGCGGCCCTGGTCGAGATCGGCCATCGCGTCGTTGACGGCTGTCAGCGGGTAGCCGCTGGTGTGCAGCGTGACCTTGCCCTGCGCGGTCAGGGTCATGAGCTCGGCGAGGTCGTTGTAGGAGCCAACGAGGTTGCCGATGAAGTTGATCTCCCGCGAGATGATGTCGATGGTGGGGACGTTGATGTTCTCGCCGTAGCCGATCACGTAGTACGAGCCCGCCTCGCGCAACATCGCCACGCCGTCCTCGATTGCGCCGCGCTCGCCGACGAAGTCGATGATCGCCTCGGCCCCCGCCCCGTCGGTCATCTCGAGCACGGTCTCCACCTGGGTGCCGTCGGCCGCAACCGTCACATCGGCCCCGATCTCGCCCGCGAGGGCGCGAGCCTTCTCGGAGGGATCGATGACGATGATCTCGGCCGGGGTCATCGCCTTCAGGCATTGGATGCCGATATGCCCGAGTCCGCCCGCGCCGATGACCACGGCCCGCGAGCCGGGAAACAGAACGCTCACGGCCTTCTTGACCGCGTGATAGGCGGTGAGGCCGGCGTCGGCGAGGGCGGCGATGTCCTTGGGGTGGAGAACGGGGTCGAGCTTGACGACCGAGCGCGCGCTCGTCTTCAGCAGCTCGGCGAACCCGCCGTCGACAGAGATGCCGGGGAACAGGCTGTTCGAGCAGTGCACGTCATCGCCGGCGCGGCACGCGCGGCACAGTCCGCACGTCACCAGGGGATGGACGATGACCGTGTCACCGACCTCGACGTTGCTCACCGCCGAGCCGATCTCGTGGACCCAGCCGGCGTTCTCGTGGCCGAGGACGTAGGGGAGCTCAACGCCCGACTTCTCGGCCCACTGCCCCTCCTGGATGTGCAAGTCGGTGCGGCACAGGCCGGCCCCGCCGACCTTGACGATCACATCAAAGGGCCCGGTGATCTCAGGCTCGCTGATCTCCTCGACGGCGAGCGCCTCGTGGTACTTGTGAAGTCGAGCGGCGATCATCGCTTAGTTCTCCTCGGTCGGGTCGGGAACGCCATAGCGGACACGCAGCAGGGAGCGGCACAGCCCGCCGTTGCTTTCGAGGCTCAAACCCACCAAGCTGGCGCGGCGCAGCCATAGAGGAAGGTCATCAGCGCTGAGTGCGG
>JAXDGF010000224.1:0-12020 GCA_034665165.1 Solirubrobacteraceae bacterium
GAGACAACGAGAATCGCGCCGTCCATCTGCGCCGCGCCCGTGATCATGTTCTTCACGTAGTCCGCGTGACCTGGGCAGTCGACGTGGGCGTAGTGACGGTTGGGGGTCTGGTACTCGACGTGAGACGTAGCGATCGTGATCCCGCGCGCCTTCTCCTCAGGCGCGTTGTCGATCTCCGCGAACGACTTCACCTCGGTTCCACCATACGTCTCATTGAGCACCTTGGTGATGGCGGCCGTAAGCGTCGTCTTGCCATGGTCGATGTGACCGATGGTCCCGACGTTCACATGGGGCTTATCGCGCTCGAACTTGGCCTTCGCCACTGGGTGTGCTCCTTCGTAATTCGCTGATTGCGGTCCGTGCTGGGCACGAACCTCGAAAATCTATCTAAGTCGCTGTTAGGCGGCGTTCTGCTCCCCCGCCACCGACTCGGCGATGTTCGGAGGAACTTCTTCGTAACGGTCAAACTGCATGGTGTAAGTCGCCCGGCCTTGGGTGCCAGAGCGCAGATCGGTCGAGTATCCGAACATCGTCGCGAGCGGCACATCGGCGGTGATCACCTGGGCGTTCCCGCGCTGCTCCATGCCCTTGACTTGTCCGCGGCGGCGGTTCAGGTCGCCGATCACGTCGCCCATGTACTCCTCGGGCGTGACCACCTCGACGGCGAACACCGGCTCGAGGAGGACCGGCTTGGCGCGCGCGGCGGCGGCCTTGAAGGCGAGCGATCCCGCGATCTTGAAGGCAATCTCCGAGGAGTCCGTGTCGTGGTACTTGCCATCGGTGAGGGTGACGCGCACGTCGACCATCGGGAACCCGGCACGAGGACCGTTGTCCATCGCCTCCTCGATGCCCTTCTCGACCGCGGGGATGAACTCCGTGGGGATCGAGCCGCCCCTGACCTTGTTGACGAAGTCGAAGCCCTCGCCGGGCGCCGGCTCGACGTTGATGTAGACGATCCCGTACTGACCCGAGCCGCCGGTCTGGCGCACGAAGCGACCCTCGACCTTGGTCGCGGTGCCGCGGATCGTCTCCCGGTAGGAGACCTGGGGCCGGCCGACGTTGGCATCGACCTTGTATTCGCGCAGCATGCGGTCGACCAGGACCTCCAGGTGAAGCTCGCCCATCCCCGAGATCTCGGTCTGGCCCGTCTCCTCGTTGGTGCGGACCTGGAAGGTCGGGTCCTCCTCGGCCAGCCGGGCGAGCGCCGTCGACATCTTCTCCTGGTCGATCTTGGTCTTCGGCTCGATCGCGACCTTGATCACCGGCTCGGGGAACACGATCGTCTCGAGCTTGATCGGCCGGTCGGGCGCGGCGAGCGTGTCGCCGGTCACGACCTGCTTGATCCCCACCGCGGCGGCGATGTCGCCCGCGTAGACCTCCTGGAGCTCTTCGCGGTCGTTGGCCTGCATCATCAGGATCCGGCCGATGCGCTCGGTGCGCCCGGTGGATACGTTGAGCACGCGCGAGCCCGCGGTGAGCTTGCCCGAGTAGACGCGGAAGTAGGTGAGCTTGCCGACGTAGGGGTCGGCCATGATCTTGAAGGCCAGGGCCGCGAAGGGCTCGTCGTCGTCTGCGTGGCGCACGGCCGGGCGACCGCCGTTCTCAGCCGTCTTGTCGGGCTCGATACCCTCGACGGCCGGCACCTCGAGCGGGCTCGGAAGGTAGTCGATGACGGCGTCGAGGAGGGGCTGTACGCCCTTGTTCTTGAAGCTCGACCCGCACAGGACCGGGGTCAGCTTGGCGGCCAGCGTCGCGGCGCGGATCGCCTGCTTGAGGCGCGCGGCCGGGACCTCCTGGTCCTCGAGGATCATCTCGAGCAGCTCGTCGTCGTAGTGCGAGACCTCTTCGAGCAGGCGCTCACGAGCGGCATTCGCCTCCTCGACGAGCTCCTCGGGGACGTCGACGACCTCCACTTCCTTGCCGAGCTCGTCCTTGTAGACGATCGCCTTGTTCTCGACCAGATCGACGATCCCGCGGAAGTCAGCCTCGACTCCGATCGGCAGCTGGATCGGGACCGGGTGCGCGCCGAGACGATCGATCATCGTCTGCACGCCGCGGTCGAAGTCCGAGCCGATGCGGTCCATCTTGTTGATGTAGGCGATCCGGGGGACGTGGTACTTGTCGGCCTGGCGCCACACGGTCTCGGACTGCGGCTCGACACCGGCAACGGAGTCGAACAGCGCGATCGCGCCGTCGAGCACTCGCAACGACCGCTCGACCTCGACCGTGAAGTCGACGTGGCCCGGCGTGTCGATGATGTTGATCCGGTGGCCCTTCCACTCGCAGGTGGTCGCGGCCGACGTGATCGTGATCCCGCGCTCCTGCTCCTGCTCCATCCAGTCCATGACGGCAGCGCCCTCGTGAACCTCCCCCATCTTGTAGGTCCGGCCGGTGTAATAGAGGATGCGCTCAGTCGTCGTCGTCTTACCGGCGTCGATGTGAGCCATGATCCCGATATTGCGGGTGTTTTTGAGAGAGAACGTGCGAGGCATGAGAGTTAGTTGCGGGTCAGGTGGTTGGTTGTCGACTTCCGGGCACAAAAACGGGCCCATGGGGCCCGTTCACGACGCAGATGTCGACTACGGGCGAGTGTCTATTCGGTCGGCGTCTCCATCGTGTGGTTCCTCTACGCTCAGGAGCGAGCAAGGATGAACGCCACGCCGCCCGAGGCGAAGCCCGAGGATAGCAGAGGTCTGGGGCCATCCAGGGGCGCGCCGTTGATCTCGCGGGCCGTGCTCGCCGGGGGCCTGATCGGCGGCCTCCTGCTCGTCGTGGCCGAGTTTACGCCGCTGTACCGCGAGGAATCGGCCGCGAGCCGAATCCCCCTGCTCACAGTGCACACGGGCAGCCATCACGGGTACGCGCTGATCCCGGTGGGGGTGCTCGCGCTCGTGCTCGCAGTCGTCTTTGCGCGGTCCGCCCGCGCCGGGGGCGCCGGGGGCGCCGGCCGCGCCGGGGGCGCCGGCCGCGCGGGGGGCCGGGCCGCGCTTGTCGCCCTGGGCGCGCTCGGAGTGGCGGCGGCGCTGGTTGCGCTCGTGGGCGACCTGCCCGACGCTCACGCGACCGGCTTCGCGCGCGTCGCCACAATCGGGTTCGTCAAGGCCAAGGACGTGCCGGCGATCGGGCTCTATCTGGAGACGCTGGGCGCCGCCCTCCTCGTCGTGACGAGCGCGGCCGGACTGCTCCTCATGGGCGCCGGTGGTGCCCGGGCAGCGCGATCACCACAAGTGGGGACCGGGCTGTCCGCGCCCTGACATCGGGTTACGGCCGGAGGCCGATTCCCGGTCGCCGTCGATAGATTTGAGAAGAGCGAGGGTTGTTCCGCCACAGCCCCCGGTCCCGTGTGGCGGGCAGCCCTCGCTTTTGTTGCTAAGACCTCACAAACGTGTCTTGTTTCGTCGCAGGGTGGGCTGGCACGGTGGGCTCATGCCCGAACCGATGCGACTTGGTCGCGGAATCCGCGACCAACCCGCAGCAGTTCGGTGGAAGCTGGTCGTGAGGGTCGGGGCAGCCCAGTGGGGGCCGATCGACCACCTGCAGCTCCGCGACTGTGGCGTCGACAAGCACGCGACCTCACGCTTCGTCGCCTCGGGCCATCTCTACCCGAAGTACCACGGCGTTTACGCGGTAGGTCATCCGAACCTGCCCATCGAAGGAGAGCTGACGGCGGCCCTACTGGCGGCCGGTCCCGGCGCCACGCTCAGCCACGCCACGGCGGCGTGGTGGTGGGGCCTGATCGAGTACCAGCCGGTCACGATCGAGATCAGCGTTCCAAGCCGGCGTGAGCCCATCCCCGGCATCCGACTCCACCACCCTCGATACCTCGAGACCACCCACCACCGCCGGCTTCCCATCACCCCCCTGATCCAGACCCTCCTGGACTACGCGGCCACCACCTCGGTCCAACAAGTAAGACGCGCCCTGGCCGAAGCCGAATACCGACATCACATCGAGCTCGACCACGTCCGCCACGCCCTCGGCCGCGGCCGCCGCGGCAGCGCCACCCTCCGCACCGCCCTGAACAGCCACCAGCCCGAGCTGGCCCGGACCCGCAGCGAGCTCGAGCGAGCATTCACGGGCCTGTGCCGCACCCAGAACCTTCCCACGCCCGAGGTCAACGTCTGGTTCTGCGGCTTCCTCGTCGACGCCCTGTGGCGCGAACAGCGCGTTGTGGTTGAGGTCGACGGTCTCGATGGGCACCACACGCCGGCGCAACGCGAGCGCGACTACCAGCGCGATCTGGTCCTGAGGCGCAACGGCTTCGTCGTCCTGCGCTACACCTACCAGCAGGTCACACGGCAGGCCCCCGAGGTGGCGGAGGATCTGAGCCGGGCGCTAGCCCTCGACTACCAGCGGTAGTGGGCGAACGCCTTGTTCGCCTGGGCCATGCGGTAGATGTCGTCCTTGCGCTTGTAGGCGGCGCCCTGCTGCTGCTGGGCGTCGAGCAGTTCGTGCGCCAGGCGCTGGGCCATCGTCTTCTCGCGCCGGGCCCGGGCGTAACCGACGAGCCAGCGCACGGCGAGCGTGCGCGCCCGGCGGGCCGGGACCTCGACGGGAACCTGGTAGGTGGCGCCACCGACGCGGCGGGAGCGGACCTCGAGGACGGGGGTCAGGGCCTTGATCCCGGCCTCGAGCTGCTCGACCGGGTTCTTGCCCGAGCGCTCGGCGATGATCGCGAGCGCGTCGTAGACGATCTTCTCGGACACGGACTTCTTGCCGTCGAGCATGACCTTGTTGATGACCTGCTGGACGAGCCGGTTGCGATGGATCGCGTCGGGCTCGATGGGCCGGAGCTGTGCGGCGGCGCGGCGGGGCACTAGCTACTTGGCCTTCACGCCGTACTGCGAGCGTGCCTTCTTGCGGTCGCTGACGCCGGCGGCGTCGAGCGTGCCCCGGATGACCTTGTAGCGGAAGCCAGGAAGGTCCTTGACGCGGCCGCCGCGCACGAGCACGACCGAGTGCTCCTGCAGGTTGTGGCCCTCGCCGGGGATGTAGGCACCGACCTCCATGCCGTTCGTCAGCCGCACACGAGCGACCTTGCGCAGCGCCGAGTTGGGCTTCTTCGGCGTCGTCGTATACACGCGCGTGCACACCCCACGCCGCTGCGGCGCGGCGGTCTTCTTCTTGCGACCCTGGCCGGACTTCAGGCCCGGAGTGGCGAGCTTCTTCTTCGGCGCCTTGCGGCCCTTGCGGATGAGCTGGCTCGTGGTAGGCATGCGGTGGGCAATGTAGCAGGGCGCCTCAGCGCCCCGGGGCCCCCACGCCCGCCAGCGCCTCCATCACGTCCACCGCCGGCTCGCCCACCGCGTCCGCCACGGGCGCGTAGGTGACCTGTCCGGCAACGACGTTCACCCCCAGCCGCAGCCCCGGATTCTCCGCCACGGCCCCCGCCACCCCATGAAGCGCGAGGTCGAGCACAAACGGCATGGTGGCATTGGTCAGGGCGTAGGTCGAGGTGATGGGGACGGCGCCCGGCATGTTCGTCACGCAGTAGTGCGTGATGCCGTCGACCTCGTAGGTGGGATTCGAGTGGGTGGTCGGGCGCGAGGTCTCGAAGCAGCCACCCTGGTCGATCGAGACGTCGACGAGGACGGCGTGCCGCTTCATCAACCCAAGCTGCGCCCGCGTGATCACGTGCGGCGCCCGGGCGCCGTGGACGAGGACGGCGCCGATGACGAGGTCGATGTCGGGCAGGCGTTCCTCGATGGCCAAGGTGGTGGCAAAGCAGGTGTCGGCTCGGCCGCCGAGAGCGACGTCGAGCTCGCGCAGGCGGTCGATGTTGCGGTCGAAGACGTAGACGGTGGCCTCCATGCCGAGGGCGATGAAGGCGGCGTTCATCCCGACGACGCCGCCGCCGATGATCATCACGCTCGCGGCCGCCACTCCCGGCACGCCGCCCAACAGGATCCCCCGCCCGCCCAGCGGCTTCTCGAGCATGAAGGCTCCCGCCTGGGTGGCGATCTTGCCCGCAACCTCCGACATCGGCGCCAGCAGGGGCAGCCGCCCGCGCGAATCCTCGACCGTCTCGTAGGCCACGCACGTCGCCCCCGATGCCATCAGCGCGCGCGTGAGCACAGGATCGGCAGCCAGGTGGAGGTAGGTGAAGAGCGTGTGCCGAGGCGAAAGGAGCTGCACCTCCTGGGGCTGGGGCTCCTTGACCTTGACGATCAGCTCGGCCTCGGCGAAGACGCTCTCGGCATCGGGCACGATCGTCGCGCCCTGCTCGACGTAGCGCTCGTCGGGCAAGGCCGACCCGAGCCCGGCGGCGCTCTGCACCACAACCTCGTGCCCGGCGTCGACGAGCTCCCGGACCCCCGCCGGCGTCAGCGCGACCCGGTACTCGTCGACCTTGACCTCAGCGGGAACTCCGACCTTCATCGGCTCATGCGCTCGGCTGCTTCGGTGAGCACGGGCCGTAACACAGCCTCGATCTCCTCGAACTGCTCCGGTCCCGCGATCAGCGGCGGCGAGAGCTGCACGACGGGGTCGCCGCGATCGTCGGCGCGGCAGATCAGACCGCGGCGGAAGAGCTCCCCGGAGAGGAACCCTCGCAGCAGCGTCTCGGATTCGGCGGCCGTGAACGACTCCTTCGTGCCCTGGTCGCGCACGAGCTCGATGGCCTGGAAGTAGCCGGCGCCGCGGACGTCGCCGACGATCGGGATGTCGCGCAGGGACTCGAGCATGGCCCGGAAGCCGGCCTCGTTGGCGCGGACGTTGTCCAGCACGCCCTCGCGATCGAGAGCGTCCAGGTTCGCCAGAGCGATGGCCGCGCACACCGGGTGCCCGGCGAAGGTGAACCCATGCGTGAAGTTGCTCGTTCCGTGCAGGAAGGGCTCGGCCACGCGGTCGGACGCGATCAGGGCGCCCATCGGCGCGTAGGCGCTCGTCAGGCCCTTGGCGGTGGTGATGAGGTCGGGCTGATAGCCGTAGCGGTCGGCACCGAACCACTCCCCCAGCCGCCCCCACGCGCAGATCACCTCGTCCGAGATCAACAGCACGTCGTGCTCGTCGCAGATCTCGCGTACGCGCTGGAAGTACCCCGAAGGGGGCGTGAAGCAGCCGCCGGCGTTCTGCACCGGCTCGAGGATCACGGCCGCGACCGTATCCGGGCCCTCGAACTCGATGCGCCGCGCGATCGCTTCGGCCAGGTCGGCCTCGGTCATGCCGGTCGGCATCCGGTAGGTGTTGGTGTTGACGACGTGGCATCCGCCCGGCGTGAGCGGCTCGAAGGGCTCGCGCAATGACGTAATGCCGGTGGCCGAGAGGGCGCCCAAGCTCGTCCCGTGGTAGGCGACCTCGCGGGCGATGAGCTTCGTCTTGTTCGGCTTGCCGGTGAGCTTGAAGTACTGGCGGGCCAGCTTGATCGCCGATTCGACCGCCTCGCTGCCGCCGCTGGTGAAGAAGACCCGGTTGAGATCCCCGGGGGCGAGCTCGGCGATCCGCGCCGCAAGCCTGATCGCGGGTGGGTGCGCGTACGACCAGTTCGTGAAGAACCCGAGCTCCTTGGCCTGCTCGGCGCCCGCCTGGACGAGGTCGCCGCGGCCGTGGCCGATGTTGACGCAGAAGAGCGCGGAGAGCCCGTCGAGATAGCGGTTCCCGTGCCCGTCGTAGACGTAGCATCCGTCCCCGCGCACGATCACGGGAATCTCGTGGTCGGAGTACGCCGACAGGCGCGTGAAATGCATCCACAGGTGCCGGCGCGCCTGCTCCTGGAGCGTCTCTAAGTCCGTCTCGAGGGCCTGTTCGGTGCTTGCCATGTGCTCTCCTTGCGGCTGGGTTCGGTACTACGGTAGCGCCGGTACGCAGTCCACTCAAACCGACCGCCGAGGGCGTCTACGCCTTCAGGATGTCGAGTGAAAACGGCTTGGGCTCGACCAACTCGGTGGCGGCAATCGTCGCCGCAGCATGGATCTGCCCGAAGGCCAGGCCACCTTCCTGGCCGTCGGGCGCAGTGATCGTCCGCTCGGCGGCGGCGAGGAGGCTGTCGACGCGCTCCAGCGCGGGACCGATGTAGCCGGGGTCGGGGTCGCGACAGACGGCGCGGGCGAGGCTGACCCACGGGAGCGCGCGGTGAGGATCGATAGGCGCGGACCCGATCATCGCGCCGAACCCCATCAGCACGTAGCTGGCGATTCGGGTCATCGCGCCGCTCGTCAGTCGGACGCGCGAGAGCCGCGGCGGGTTCGCCGCCGGCGGCGGGTGGCCGGCCAACACGATCGACATCGTGCCGCCGGCGACGAGCGCGCGATCGGCGGCGTCGAGCCCGGCAGCTGCGGCGGCGCGCATGGCCAGGAAGAGCGCGCCGGTCGGATGGCCGTAGGGGATATCGGAGGCGAACACGATCCGCTCGGCCGGCACGCGCGCGAAGAGCTCGACGACGTCCTGGGGCCCGAAGCAGCTCGTGTCGTACAGGACGCAGGGGTGGTCGGCGAGGCCGGTCGCGAACACGGCCTGGTCGGCGATTCCCGCGTGGGCGAGGACGAGCGGCACCTCGGGAAAGCGCAGCGCGAGGTCGACGAGCGCCGCCATCGAGTCCATCCCGCGGCCCGCGTGGATGAGGATCGGGACCCCGGCGTCGCGGGCTACCGTGAAGATCGCGGCGGCGGACGGGTGGCCGAACTCGAACGCCTGCGCGCGCGGGTGGAGCTTGATCCCGCGCGCGCCCGCGGCCAGGCAGCGCTCGGCCTCGCCAACCGGATCCTCCTCGGGGTCCAGACGGCAGTACGGGATCAGCCGACCGTCGCTGTTGTGCGCCCAGGCGAGCACGCGGTCGTTGGGGATGCTGTACGCGGGACGTCGGTCGGGATCGTGGAGGGGGAAAACGACGGCTTGGCTACTCGGGTCGACCTCGTTGAGCGCGGCGATCAGGGTGTCGGGGTCGAGCGAGCGACCGTCTTCGTCGGCGCCGAGATGAGTGTGTGCGTCGAGCACCCCACGCTCGGGGGCGAGCTCCTCTAGCTCGGCGCGGACCGACGCGTAGGGATCGTCGTTCATGGCGAGGCATCTAACAGCATCGTGACCCTCAGCTGAGTTCCTGGCGACGCCGGTGTAGGAGGTCACGCTGCCTCGCGTTGTCGGTAAGCCCCGTCGCCGCCGCGTAGGCCTCGGCCGCCTCCGCGCCGCGGCCGAGGCGCCGGAGGAGGTCGGCGCGGACGGCGTGGAAGACGTGGTAGCCGCCGAGATCGAGCTCGTCGACAAGGATCAGGGCCTCCTCCGGGCCCTCGAGCTCGGCCACCGCGACGGCGCGGTTGAGCGCCACGACCGGGCTCGGGGTGAGCGCGTAGAGCTCGTCGTAGAGCGCGAGGATCTGCCCCCAGTCGGTGGCGTCTGCGGTCGCCGCGTCAGTGTGGACGGCATTGATCGCGGCCTGGAGCTGGTAGGGCCCGGGCTGGTTGCGGCGCAGACACCGGCGCACGATGGCCTGGCCTTCGGCGATCAGCTCGCGGTCCCAGCGCTCGCGATCCTGATCGGCCAGGAGCACGAGGTCGCCGTCAGAGCTCGTGCGGGTCGACCGGCGCGACTCGGTTAGGAGCATGAGCGCAAGCAGGCCGGCGGCCTCGGGCTCGTCGGGCATGAGCTCGGCCAGGATCCGGCCGAGGCGAATCGCCTCCGCGCACAGGTCCTGGCGCACGAGCTCCTCGCCCGAGGTGGCCGCGTAGCCCTCGTTGAAGATCAGGTAGACGACGGCCAGGGCCGCCCGCAGGCGCCCGGGCAGGTCGGCCTCGCTCGGGATCCGATACGGGATCCCGGCGTCGCGGATCTTGCCCTTGGCACGGACGATGCGCTGAGCCATGGTCGGCTCGGCGACGAGGAAGGCGCGGGCGATCTCCGGGGTCGTGAGACCGCCGAGGAGCCGCAGCGTCAGCGCTATCTGGGCGCCGGGCGTGAGCGACGGATGGCAGCACGTGAAGATCAGGCGCAGGCGGTCGTCGGGCACCGCGCCCTCCTCGTCGGGTTCGTCGCGGGCATGGAGAAGGATGGACTGGGCGTGCCGGTCCTCGCGCGAGGCCTCGCGGCGGAAGCGATCGATCGCTCGGTGGCGGGCGGTCGTGATGATCCAGCCCGCCGGGCTCGGCGGCAGCCCCGCCGACGGCCACCGCTCGACAGCAGCGGTGAACGCGTCCTGGACCGCCTCCTCGGCGATGTCGATCTCGCCGAACGTACGCACGAGGGCGGATACGGCGCGGCCGTACTCAGCCCTGAACACACGCGCGATCTCATCGGGACCGAGGCCCGGCACGCCGACCGTCAATCGTCGCTCTCGCCCTGGAAGGGACGCACTTCGACCGGCAGGGTCGTCGCCTCGGTGAGCCTCCGGCCCCACGCGAGGGCGGCGTCGAGATCGGCGGCCTTGATGATGTTGAAACCGCCGAGGTGCTCCTTGCCCTCGATGTAGGGACCGTCGGTCATCAGAACCTCGCCGCCCTTCATCTGCACCACGGTCGCGGTGCTCGGCGCGTGCAGCCCGTCACCGAAGACCCACGCGCCGGCGGCGTTGAGGTCCTCGCGCAGAGCTTCGATGTTCGCGATGATCCGCTCGAGATCCGCGGGCGGCGGCGGGTCTCCGTCGGGCTGGTAGACGCTGAGCAGGTATTGCTTCATCGTTCGTTCCTCCTGGGGTTACGCCGGACCGTGCGCCGGCTCTCACCCTCTAGACGAACGGGACGGAGCCGAAATCGACATCGGCCACGGAGCCGGATGCTAGTTCGACTTAGGGTTCGCGGGATGTCGGGGGGCCGGACGATCGGGTATCTCGTCGTGCCGGGCTGCTGTCCCTCGCCGGTGAGCGGCGCCCGCTCGGCCGTGCTCCGGTGCTGCCCCGTCCCCATCGGGAGCCTCGCGACCGTGCCGTGCTGCGTGGCGGCCCCGGTGGCGGCGCAGCCCGTCGACCTATGGGAGCGGCTGGCGGGGCAGACCGCCTTCACCAACGTCGCCCACACCCAGACGAACACGTCGGGCGGCTTCCAGTTCGCGCGCACGGTCCGCACCAACGCGGAGTGGTACGCAGAGGACGGAAGCCTCGAGAGCCCGATCATCGCCGAGCCCGTCCATGCCGCGGTGGTCCTGCGCGCCTCGAATCCAAGGCCCGCAGCAGGCGCGCACCTCGTGCTCTCGGGCACGATCGCCCCGAGTCACGGCGGTCGGCTGAGCCCGCCGGCTCACGCCGCCGAGCTATGTCGCCGCGATCGCGGGGACGGCCCGCACCGGCGCCGGCATGAGCCAGGCGGCGAGGAGCACGAAGATGAAGGCCAGACACTGGACGACGAGCACGACGGGGTTGCCGGGCATGGGGTCGCCGAAGACGATGATGCCGCCCACGATGCCGGCCACGCTGGCGGCGGTGCCGGTCACCGCGATCACGGCTACGGGCTCTCCGTCCTGAAGGCCCTTGGCCGAGGCGAAGAAGGCGACGACCGAGGCGGCTACGGTCACGAGCGCCCACGGCGACAGCAGGCCGAGAATTCCGCCGCTCCCGACGAGGCCCGAGATGGCCTTGATGGCGACGTCGGAAACGCCGAACATGATTCCGGCGGCGGCGCCGAGCATGAAGCCGTGGTGGTGGGCGGGGGCGCCGATGCGCGGGCCGATGATGAGCAGGCCGCCGACGAGGATGAGGCCGGATTCGAATCCGATCATGCCTGGAACCGAGAAGTGCGATTGCGCCCCGTGGGTGGCCGGGAGGGTCAGTCCGAGGAGGATGAGGCCGAAGGCGGTGAGGGCGAGACCGAACCATTGGCGGGTTCCGACACGAACCCCGAGCATCTTCTCCGCCATGACCGCGAGCAGGACGACCCCACCGGCGAGGACGGGCTGGACGACAGACAGCGGTGCGACCGCCATCGCGGCGACGTGGAAGAGCCAAGCCACGACCGCAACTCCCATGCCGATGGCAAACCAGCGCGAGGCGTAGAGCGAGCGCGTCGTCTTGAAGGGGCGGGTCACGTCGACCGCGGGCGCGGCGGCGCAGCCACGATGCTTGTAGATGAAGCCGACGTTCGTCGCGAGCGCGCAAGCTAGCG
>JAXDGF010000225.1:0-8042 GCA_034665165.1 Solirubrobacteraceae bacterium
CACCGGCTTGCGCGCGGCCGCGGCCTCGTCCAGGCGCCTGACCGGCGTCGTGTACGGGGCGTTGCGCGCCACCTCGGGGTCCTCGCGCGCCTCGCGGAGGATCTCGGCGACGATCTCGGCGAAGTTGTCGAGCGTCTCCTTGGTCTCGGTCTCGGTCGGCTCGACCATGAGCGCTTCGTCGACCACGAGCGGGAAGTACACGGTCGGGGGATGGACCCCGAAGTCGAGCATGCGCTTGGCCAGGTCGAGCGTCCGGATCTGGAGCTCGCGCTTCATCGGCGCGCCCGAGAGGACGAACTCGTGCATGCAGATGCGGTCGTACGCGGCCGGCAGATACTCGGCGACACCGGCCACTCTGAGCTTCGCCAGGAGGTAGTTCGCGTTCAGGACGGCAATCTCCGAGACCTCTCGGAGGCCGGGGGCGCCGAGCGAGCGGATGTAGGCGTAGGAGCGGACGAAGACGCCGTAGTTGCCTTGGAAGCCCCGCAACCGCCCGATCGACTTGGGTCGGTCGTAGTCGAGGTCGAAGCGGGGGCCGTCGCCGTTGCTCGACTCGTGGCGCACGACCTGGGGCCGGGGCAGGAACGGCTCGATCCGATCCGAGACCGCAATCGGGCCGGCACCCGGGCCGCCGCCGCCGTGGGGCTGGGTGAACGTCTTGTGCAGGTTGAAGTGCACGATGTCGAAGCCCATGTCGCCGGGGCGGCAGATGCCCATGATCGCGTTCAGGTTGGCGCCGTCGTAGTAGAGCGTCGCGCCGACGCCGTGGACGATGCTGGCGATCTCCTCGATCCCGGTCTCGAACAGCCCGAGCGTGCTCGGGTTGGTGAGCATCAGGCACGCCACGTCGGTGTCGGCCTTGGCGCGCAGGTCGTCGAGATCGACGTTCCCGCTCGCGTCGGTGCCGACCTTGACGACCTCGTAGCCGCCCATCGTCACCGTCGCGGGGTTGGTGCCGTGGGCGGTGTCGGGCGTGAGCACCTTGTGTCGGTGCTCGCCGCGATCCTCGTGGTAGGCACGCGTGAGCAGTACACCCGTGAGCTCTCCGTGCGATCCCGCGCTCGGCTGCAGCGACACGTGGGGCAGACCCGCGATGGTCGCGAGCGCCTGCTGGAGGTTCCACATCAGCTCGAGCGCGCCCTGGGCGTGGCGCGGGTGCTGGAGCGGATGGAGCTTGGCGTGACCTGGGAGGGCCGCCACCCGCTCGTGGAGCTTGGGGTTGTGCTTCATCGTGCACGAGCCCAGGGGGTAGAAGCCGGTATCGAGGTCGAAGTTCCGCTTCGAGAGGCGGTTGTAGTGGCGGACGATCTCGGGCTCTGACACCTCGGGCAGCCGCGGCGGCTCGGCGCGGCGATACTCGGCCGGCAGGAGCTCGTCGATCGGGACGTCGGGAACGTCGAGCTCGGGGGCGACGAACGCGCGCCGGCCCGGCTTCGAGCGCTCGAAGATGGTCAAACCTTCGCTGACGCTCAGGTTTGACTTCGGAGAACGCTCGCTGACGCTCCCGTTCTCCCCGCCTGGACTCACGCTGCCATCCCCACGTTGGCGCGCTCGGCGCGCACGGCCGCGCCCAGGACCGCCGTCAGGCGATCGATGTCGGCTCGCGTTCGCCGCTCTGTGAGAGCGACGAGGAGGCCATTCTCGTACTCGGGGTAGTCGCGGCCGAGCGCGTAGCCCGGGTTCACCCCGTGGGCGAGGCAGCGGTCGATGACTCGATCGACGGGCGCGTCGAGCGCCACAGCGAACTCCCGCACGACGGGTCGCTCGTGCAGGAGCGTGACGCCGGGGAGTGACGACAGCCGCGCGCGGGCGTAGGCGGTGCGCTTGAGCAGGAGCTCGGCGAGCTCGACGATCCCGCTCCGGCCCAGCCAGCTCAGGTAGATGACGCCGGCCAGCGCGTTGAGCGCCTGGGCCGTGCAGATGTTCGAGGTCGCCTTCTCCCGCCGGATGTGCTGCTCGCGCGTCTGCAAGGTGAGGACGAACCCTCGCTTCCCGTCGACGTCGCGGGTCTCGCCCGCGATCCGTCCGGGCATCCGCCGCAACAGCGCTTCGGTGGCCGTGAAGAAGCCGAACGACGGGCCGCCGAAGTCGAGCCGGTTCCCGAGCGACTGCCCCTCCCCCACGGCGATGTCGACGCCGCATTCTCCGGGCGGCTTCAGGAGCCCGAGCGGGATCGGGTCACACGAGCAGATCGCGAGGGCGCCGGCCTCGCGGCCGGCGGCGGCAAGGGCGGCCACATCCTCGACGGCGCCGAGGAAGTTCGGCTGCTGGACGATCACGGCGCTGACATCGCCGTCGAGGTCGGGGAGCTCCGTCACCCCATCGCGCAACGGCGCCTCGACGACCTCCATCCCCCACCCGCGCGTGAGCGTCGTCAGCGTCTCCCGTGCATGCGGGTGGACGCCTCGGGACACAACGAAGCGCCGGCGGCCGTTGGTGAGCTTCGCCACGTAGCCCGCCGCCCCCACCGCGCTCGGACCCTCGTACACGGACGCGTTCGAGACGGGGAGGCCGGTGAGCTCCGAGAGCGACGTCTGGTACTCGAACATGGCCTGCAGGCCACCCTGCGAGATCTCGGGCTGGTACGGCGTGTACGGCGTCAGGAACTCGGAGCGCTCGATGATCGAGTCGACCAGGGCGGGGACGTAGTGGTCGTACATCCCGGCGCCGAGGAAGGAGAGCTCGTCCTCGCTCGAGACAATGCGGGCCGCGAGCGCGCGCAGCTCTTCGTAGACCTCCTGCTCGGAGCGACCGGGACCGAGGGCGCCGTCGCCGTTTGCGCCGCGGAGACGCAGACGCTCGGGGATGTCGGCGAAGAGGTCCTCGATCGAGCTCACGCCGATCGTGGCCAGCATCTCGCGACGGTCCTGCTCGGTCGCCGATACGTAGCTGCTCATCCGAGCGAAGCCTTGTAGGCGGCGGCGTCGAGGAGCGAGCCCGCCTCGTCGGGGTCGGACAGCTTGACCTTGACGATCCAGCCCTCGCCGTAGGGCTCGTCGTTGATCATCTCGGGCGTGTCCGCGAGCACGGAGTTGACCTCCACGATCTCGCCCGACATCGGCGCGACCACGTCGGACACGGCCTTGACCGACTCGACCTCGGTGTAGGGCTCGTCCTTGGTCACCGCGGTACCGACGGCCGGGGGCTCGAAGAACACGACCTCGCCGAGCGCGTCCTGGGCGTACCAGGTGATCCCGAAGGTGGCGACGCCGTCCTGGACACGAGCCCAGTCGTGCTCGGGGTGGTAGAGGAGGTCGTCGGGATAGCTGGCGTCGGCCATGTGGTTTCAGTCGTTCCCTTCTGCGTGGTACAGGGGCTTGCGTTCGATCACTGCCGGACGAATGGTCCCGCGAACGTCGATCTCGAGCGGTGTACCCGGCTCCGCGCGCGCCGACGCCACGTAGCCCATCCCGATCCCACGCTCCAGGCACGGCGAGAAGGTGCCACTGGTGACGACCCCGCCGCTCTCGATCGCGTTGCCGGGGCGGGGGATCCCCTGACCTTCGACGACGAACGCTACGAGCTTCTCGGGCGTGCCCGAGGCCCGCGCCGCCGCGACCGCCTCCGACCCGATGAATCCGGTCTTCTCGCGGCAGCACCAGCCGAGACCCGCCTCGATCGGGTTGCGACGCTCGTCCATGTCGTTGCCGTAGAGGTGAAAACAGACCTCGAGGCGGAGCGTGTCCCGGGCCCCGAGCCCGCACGGCGTCGCGCCGGCGCTCACGAGGGCGTCCCATACCGCCGGCGCCTGCTCGGGATCGAGCAGGAGCTCGAAGCCGTCCTCACCGGTGTAGCCGGTTCCGCACACCAGCACGGGCGCGCCCGCGACTTCGCGCTGGCAGCAGTGCATGCGCGGGGGGAGCGGGCCGTCGGCAAGCCCGCGGCCGAGCTCGCGGGCGCTCGGTCCCTGGACCGCGAGCATGGCGAAGTCGGGAGCGCAGTCGAGCACGTCGACGTTGAAGCCGGCCGCCTGTTCCTGCATCCACGCCAGGTCGCGTTCGTGATTGGCGGCGTTGGTGATGGTCAGCAGCTCGCAGTCGGCGAGCCGGTAGGTGAAGACGTCGTCGAGGATGCCGCCGTCATCGCGGCAGAGCAGGCCGTACTGGGCGCCGCCCTCGGGGATGCGCCGGATGTCGTTGGAGAGGACGCGCTGGAGGAACGCCTGCGCGTCCGGGCCCCGGGTCGCGACCTGGCCCATGTGGGAGACGTCGAACACGCCGACGTCGCGGCGGACCGCGAGATGCTCGGCGCGGATGCCCTGGTACTCGACCGGCATCTGCCAGCCGGCGAAGGGAACGAGCTTCGCGCCCGCGGCTTCGTGGCGCTCGAAGAGCGGCGTGCGTCGGAGAGCGGTCTCGGAGGTCGAGGGCACTCCTCTGCAGGCTAGTACACGCGCAGGCGGTCTCCTCGCGACGCGGCAGCGCGTGAGCGGTTCTTCAGGAACGACTGACGCGCGTGGCGCGCGTCAGCGGTTCTTCAGGAACGACGGGATGTCGATGTCGTCGTCGCGGATCTCGAGCGAGTTCCGCTGCCGGGAGTCGAGCGTCACGTCGCGCTCGCGGCGGTCGCGGCGGATCGTCTCGCGCGCTGCGCTCGGGTGCATGTGGCCGTGGTCGAAGCCGGTGGCGATGACCGTAACGCGAACGTCCTCGCCGAGGGTGTCGTCGATCACGGCGCCGAAGATGATGTTCGAGTTGCTGTCGGCGGCGCTCGCCACGATCTCGGCCGCCTCGTTGACCTCGAACAGGCCGAGGTCGTGGCCCCCCGTGATATTGAGCAGGATCCCGGTCGCGCCCTCCACCGACTCCTCGAGGAGCGGCGAGGAGATGGCGATCTTGGCCGCCTCGCTGGCCCGGTTCTCGCCCCCGGCGGACCCGATGCCCATGAGGGCGGTGCCGGCGTCGTGCATGATCGTGCGCACGTCCGCGAAGTCGAGGTTGATCAGGCCCGGGATCGTGATCAGGTCGGTGATGCCCTGGACGCCCTGGCGGAGCACGTTGTCGGCGGCCCGGAAGGCCTCGATAATCGTCGTGCGCCGCTCGACGGTGGCGAGCAGCTTCTCGTTCGGGATCACGATCATGGTGTCGACCTGCTCGCGCAGGCGCTGGATCCCTTCCTCCGCCTGACGCGCGCGCTGGGTGCCTTCGAAGGAGAACGGGCGCGTGACCACGCCGACGGTGAGGGCACCGATCTCGTTCTTGGCGATGTCGGCGATCACCGGCGCCGCGCCGGTGCCGGTCCCGCCGCCTTCGCCTGCGGTGACGAAGACCATGTCGGCGCCCTTCAGCGCCTCCTTGATCTCGTCGCGTGACTCGGCCGCTGCGCCCTGACCGATGTCGGGATTGGCGCCCGCGCCAAGACCCTTGGTCAGGTCGTGACCGATGTTCAGCTTGATGTCGGCTTCGCACATCGCGAGGGCCTGGGCATCGGTGTTCGCCGAGATGAACTCGACGCCATGGAGGCCCGCGTCAACCATGCGGTTGACCGCATTGGTCCCCCCGCCGCCGACTCCGACGACTTTGATGACTGCCAGGTAACTGCCGCTTTCCATAATGGACCGTCCGACCCTCGAGGTAGCGTTGAACGTTTTGTAGGTCATCGCTCGTTGCGGGAGTTTTGCACGTTACGTCCTGTAGATACAGGAAGTCAACGCACATACCCGTTCGCAACGTTCGTTGCAAAACGCCGAAGTCTCGACAAAGCGCCGAGACTTCACATTCTAGTGGCCTCAAGCTCTACTTGAGGGTTAGCCTCCGGTTGAGCCTGTGGCAGCGGGCGCGGTGGCTCCGGTGGCCGCGCCTGCGGTAGGGGGCGCGGTGGCTCCGGTGGCCGCGCCGGCAACGTCCGTGGTAGCGCCCGCGGCGCCTGTAGTAGCGGCTGCCGCGCCCGTCGTAGCGGCTGCCGCGCCCGTCGTCGCAGCCGTTGCGGTCGCAGCCGTTCCGGTGGTCGCCGCCACCACCGCGACACCGCCCGCGGCGGGCCGCTCGGGCACCGACACGTCGATGTAGGCCGCACCTTGCGAGCTTTGGTCGGCGAGCACCGCCACCACCGCGGTCCACTTCGCCCGCAGCTGGCTCGCGGCGCCGAACCGGAGCTCGGGGCCGTTGTGCAGTTCGGCCACCAGCCCGTTCGCCGACGTGGTCGAGACCTGCGTGACGCGGGACCGGAGCCACCTGGGGGCGGCCGCGAGCAACGCGACGGCGCCTCGCGCCGCGCTGCCAGTCACGTGTCCTCCGGGCGCCGGCGTGGCACCGGAAACGGACGGCAGCCCGGCTGCGGTGACCGTCGGCAGCAGCGTGCCGTCACCGGCGACCGCGACCCTACGACCGCCCGCCGTCACGGCGCCAACCGCGACCTGCTCGAGGACCCGAATTCGCATCCCGTGCGGGAACTGCGTGCTCACCTTGAGTCCCTTGACGACCGGGAACGGCGCAACCGACGCCTGGAGCGCCGGCAGGTTGACCTCGAGCGTGGTCATGCCCCGTGCCGCGCCGAGGAGCGCGGCCCGGATGGCGCCCGATCCCGGCCCTCTCAAGCCGGTCACGGTGACGCGATCAACGGCCACGAGCGAGGATCCGCGCAGCCAGAACCAGCCGCCGCCGAGGAGCATGACCACGAGCGTCAGGGCGACCAGCGTCCGCGGGCGAGGCAGACGCAGGCGTGGGGCCGAGAGGCGAGGCAGCCGCAGCTTCCGGGTGATCGCGCTCACCGGGCCCTCCACTCCTCGGGCAGGCCCACCGGGCCGAGCGCCTGCACCTCGGCCTCGAGCGCGATCCCGAATCGCTCCTCGACGCGGCGTCGCCCCTCGCCCATGAGCGCGACGACGTCGGCGGTGGTCGCCTCGCCGTGGTTCTCGATGAAGTTCGCATGCTTGGGTGAGAAGCTCGCTCCCCCGATGCGCAGGCCGCGGCACCCAGCCGCGTCGAGCAGCTGACCGGCGCTGCGACCCTCGGCGCGGGGGTCGTCGGGGTTCTTGAAGGTGGAGCCGAAGGTCTTGATCCCCGAAGGCTGGGCCGCCTTGCGCCAGGAGCGCATGTCCGCGAGCGTGGCCTTGACCGCCTCGGGCTCGGCGGGCGCGAGCGCGAAGGACGCCTGCGCGACGATCTCACCGGCCGCCAGGTTCGAGCGGCGGTAGGCGAAGCCGAGCTCATCCGGGACCCGCCGCCCCGTGCCGGTCGCGCTCACGACATCGACCCACTCGAGCACGCTCGCGAGCTCGCCCCGGTACGCGTTCGCGTTCATCCTCACCGCGCCGCCGACGGTGCCCGGAATGTTGATCCCGAACTCGATGCCGGTCAGGCCCGCCCGGGCGGCCCGGGCCGCGACGGCAGGCAGGCGCGCCCCCCCGCCACAGTTGACGCGCGTTCCGTGCAGCTCGATCTGGGCTAAGTCCTTGTCTAGTTTCACGACGAGTCCACGGACGCCCTCGTCCGCCACCAACAGGTTCGACCCCGACCCGACGACCCCTACCTCGATTTTCTCAGCCGCCGCCCAACCGACCAGCGCCTCGAGCTCGTCGAGGGAGCCCACGCGCGCGAAGAGCTCGGCGGGCCCACCGGTGCGGACCGTCGTCAGGCGCGCCAGCGGATAGTCGTGCTGGACGCCCGGCGGCGGCGCGCTCGACCAGCGCTCGGATGAGCCGGGCGGCGGAGTCATCACCGGTCGCAGGGTAGAGGTGGTCGCGGCGGGCCAGACCGCGTTGAACGCATCGTTACCTCCTGTTATGCGGAAACAATGATGCCTTCAATCGATTCAGCCCACCAGCGCCCGCGCCAGCGAGTCCACGTTGCCCGCGCCCATGACCAGGCACAGGTCGCCCGCCTTGAGCATCGAGCGCAGGAAGCTCGTGGCCGACCCGAAGTCCGGTATCCACACGACGCGTGCCCCCCCTGCGGCGTCCGCGGCGGCGGCGGCGACGAGCCGCCCGCTTACGCCCGGGAAATCCTCCGCGCGCTCGCGTGCGGGGTAGACGTCGACGATCACCGCGACGTCGGCGTGCGCCAGCGCAGCGCCGAACGCGCGCGCCAACGCCTGAGTGCGGG
>JAXDGF010000226.1:0-9512 GCA_034665165.1 Solirubrobacteraceae bacterium
CACCGGCGCGCGCGAGATCCTCTGCATTCGCGTGCGCGGCGGCTCGCGCCGGCGCTATGCCGGCGTCGGGGACATCATCGTCGCGACGGTCAAGCAGGCCACGCCGCAGGGCTCGGTCAAGAAGGGCGAGGTCGTGACCGCCGTCGTCGTGCGCACGAAGAAGTCCTACGGGCGCGAGGACGGCACCTACATCGGCTTCGACGAGAACGCCGCCGTGCTCATCGACGCCCAGAACAACCCGCGCGGAACCCGCATCTTCGGTCCGGTGGCGCGCGAGCTGCGCGAACGCAACTTCATGAAGATCGTCTCGCTCGCCCCCGAGGTCTTGTAGTCATGCCCGCCCGCATCAAGCGCGACGACGAGGTGGTCGTGATCGGAGGCAAGGACCGCGGCAAGCGCGGCAAGGTCCTCCGCGTCGACCCCAAGAAGGAACGCGTGTACATCGAGGGTCTGAACATGGTCAAGCGCCACGAGCGCCCGCGCCAGGTGGCCGGCTCCCAGCGCGCCGAGTCGGTTGGCGGCGTGATCGAGAAGGAGGGCCCGATCCACCTCTCGAACGTGATGCTCACCGACCCCTCCGACGGCAAGCCGACGCGCGTCGGCTTCGAGCTCCACGAGGGCAAGCGCTACCGGGTGGCCAAGCGCACGGGCAAGAGGATCGACTGATGCCCGCGCGACTGAAGACCCGCTACCTCGAGGAGATCCGCCCCGCGCTGATGGAGCGCTTCGGCTATCAGACGCCGATGCAGGCTCCGAAGATCGTCAAGGTGACGGTGAACATGGGCGTCGGCGAGGCCAAGACGGACTCGAAGATGCTCGAGGCTGCTCTCGAGCAACTCGCCACGATCACCGGTCAGAAGCCGAACGTGCGGCGCGCGCGCAAGTCGATCGCCCAGTTCAAGTTGCGCGAGGGCAATGCCGTCGGTGTCGCCGTGACGCTACGCAACGAGCGCTCCTACGAGTTCCTCGACCGCCTGATGTCGATCGCGATCCCGCGGATCCGCGACTTCCGGGGCCTGAACCCGCGCTCGTTCGACGGACGCGGCAACTACTCGATCGGCATCCGCGAGCAGATCATCTTCCCCGAGGTCGACTACGACGAGGTCGACCAAGTCCGCGGCATGGACATCACGATCACGACGAATGACGTGACCGATTTGGAGTCCTTCGCCCTGCTCGAGGCGCTGGGGATGCCATTCTCGAAGCAAGGCCGCACGCCGGCCTCATCAACACAGAACTAAGGATTCCATGGCCAAGACTTCCCAGATCGTCCGCCAGCAGCGGACACCGAAATATCCGACCCGGGGCTACACGCGCTGCCGGCGCTGTGGCCGCGCACGCTCCGTCTACCGCAAGTTCGGCGTGTGCCGGATCTGCCTGCGCGAGCTCGCGCACAACGGCTACATCCCGGGAATGACGAAGAGCTCGTGGTGATCGCATGTCGATGACCGACCCCGTCTCCGACTTCCTGACCCGCTTGCGCAACGCCGCTCAGGCGCAGCACGAACTCGTCATCATGCCCTCCTCGAAGCTCAAGCGCGAGCTCGCTCGGATCCTCACCGAGCAGGGCTACATCACCGGCTACGAGGTCGTGGCGCCGAGCGCGGGCCAGCCCGGGGAGCTGATCAGCGTGACCCTCAAGTACACCGATGAGCGCAAGCCGGTGATCTCCGGCCTGCGCCGCATCTCGCGCCCGGGCCGCCGTACCTATGTCGACCACGCGCACATCCCGCGGGTCCAGGGAGGCATGGGCACGGCCATCATCTCGACCTCATCGGGCGTGATGACCGGACACGACGCGCGCATCAACGGCATCGGCGGCGAAGTCGTCGCTACCGTCTGGTGATCCATGTCGCGCATCGGTAGACAGCCCATTCCCGTCCCCGCGGGCGTGAACATCGCGATCGAGCCCGATCGCGTAACCGTCAACGGGCCCAAGGGCGAGCTGTTCGAGCGGATCCCGCGCGACATGAAGGTCGAGCGGGACGGTGATGTTGTCGTCGTCACGCGTCCGACCGACCGCGGCGAGCACCGCGCCCTGCACGGCCTGACCCGCTCGCTCGTGGCCAACATGGTCGAAGGCGTTACCAACGGGTTCGAGAAGCGCCTCGAGATCCAGGGCGTCGGTTATCGCGCCGTCCTCAAGGGACGCGACCTCGAGCTCGCGCTCGGGTATTCGCATCCGGTGCCGGTGAAGGCGCCGGAGGGGATTGAGTTTGAAGTGCCGCTGCCGACGCGGATCGTCGTGCGCGGCGCCTCGAAGCAGCAGGTGGGCGAGATCGCCGCCTACATCCGCAAGCAGCGCAAGCCCGAGCCCTACAAGGGCAAGGGGATTCGCTACGAGGGCGAGCACGTCGTCCGGAAGGTGGGCAAGCGCGCATGACGGTCAAGACTGCTCCCCAGCGCCGCCTGCGCCGCCGCCGTCGCGTCCGGGCCAAGGTTCAGGGCACGGCCGCGCGTCCGCGGATCTCGGTCTTCCGCTCCAACCGCGGCATCTGCGCCCAGCTCATCGACGACGACGCGGGCCGTACGCTCGTCGCCGTCAACTGGATCGAGCCCGAGCTCCGTGACCTGCCGGCCATGGACCAAGCCAAGCGCGCGGGCGAGCTTCTCGCCGATCGCGCCAAGGCGGTCGGGATCGACAGCGCCGTTTTCGACCGTGGCGGCTACCAGTACCACGGCCGCGTGCAGGCGCTCGCCGACGGCGCCCGTAGCGGCGGCCTTAGCTTCTAAACATCCAAGTCGGTTACCCTGGAAAGCCTCGATGCTCCCTCCTGATCGCTCAGTTTCATCTGCCGGACTCGACCTCCAAGAACGCGTGGTCGAGATCAACCGTGTCGCCAAGGTCGTCAAGGGCGGCCGCCGCTTCTCGTTCACCGCGCTGGTGGTGGTCGGCGACGAGCGCGATGTCGTCGGCATCGGCTACGGCAAGGCCAACGAGGTCCCGGTCGCGATCCAGAAGGGCGTCGAGCGAGCCAAGAAGAACCTCTACCGCGTGCCCAAGCACGGCTCGACGATCACGCACCAGACGACGGGCGTGTTCGGCGCCGGCCGCGTCCTCCTGAAGCCGGCCTCGCCCGGTACCGGCGTGATCGCCGGCGGTGGCGTCCGCGCGGTGCTCGAGCTAGCGGGCATCAGCGACATCCTGTCCAAGAGCCTTGGCTCCCAGAATCCCATCAACTTGGTGAAGGCGACGATGGCCGGCCTCGAGTCGCTGCGCACTCCTGCCGAGGTCGCGAAGCTGCGGGGTCTCACGATCAACCAGGTGCTCGGCCTGACCGCGCACACCAACGGCGAGGCGGTCGTCTCCAACGGCGACACCGCGAGCGCCGAGGCGACCGCGCCCGACGAGGCCGCTGCGCCCGACGCGCCCGAGGCTGCCGCGCCCGACGCGCCCGACGCGCCCGACGCGCCCGAGGCCGCGGCCGCCGAGACCCCGGAGGCCGCCGAGACCCCGGAGGCCGAGCCCGCGGTCGAGTCACCCGCGGAGCCCGCCGCCACCGTCACAGAGCCCACCGACGCTTAGCCGTGCCCTCCCTCCGCATCACCCAGCGCAAGTCCCGCAACGGCTGCGACAAGAAGCAGCTCGCGACCCTGGCCTCGCTCGGACTGCGACGCATCGGGCACTCGGTGGAGCACAATGACTCACCCCAGATCCGCGGCATGGTCTTCAAGGTCCGCCATCTCGTCGAGGTAGAAGAGTCGTGAGTGAGCCCAGCGAAAAGGAACCATGGATCGGTCTCCACAGCCTGAAGCCGGCTCCCGGGAGCCGCCGGCCGCGCAAGCGCGTCGGTCGCGGCGAGGGGTCGGGCACGGGCAAGACCTCGGGCCGCGGGCAGAAGGGCTACGGCTCGCGCTCGGGAGCCAAGGACCGGGCCCGCTTCGAGGGCGGCCAGAACCCGATCCACATGCGGATGCGCAAGCTGCGCGGCCCGAACAAGAAGACGTCGATGCCCTTCGAGCCCTTTCGCACGCACACGCAGGCGGTCAACCTGCTCGACCTCGAGGCGAGGTTCGAGTCCGGCGCCGCCGTCACGCTCGAGGCGATGACGGCCAAGGGCCTCGCTCGCCGCAAGGGCATCCCCGTCAAGGTCCTCGCCAAGGGCGAGCTCACGAAGCCCCTTACCGTCCACGCACACGGCTTCAGCGGCGCGGCTCGGTCGCAGATCGAAGCGGCCGGCGGCACCTGCCAGCTCATCGAAGAGTCGTGACGGCCGCCGCGCGATGATCTCCACGATCCTCAGCGCGTTCCGCGTTCCGGACATCCGCAAGAAGCTCATCTTCACCATGGCGGTGCTGGCGCTCTACCGCCTCGGCACGTACATCCCGGCCCCCGGGATCAACACCTCCGCCGTCAACGCGATCTCCAAGCACAGCAGCGGCAACAGCATCCTCGGGCTGCTCAACCTCTTCTCGGGCGGCGGCCTCGGGCGGATCGCCATCTTCGCGCTGGGCATCATGCCCTACATCACGGCCTCGATCATCCTGCAGCTCCTGCAGGTCGTGGTCCCCTCGCTGGAGAAGCTCTCCAAGGAGGGCGAGGTCGGGCAGGCGCGGATCACCCAGTACACGCGCTACCTCACCGTCGGGCTCGCGTTCGCCCAGTCGATCGGCTACGTGTTCCTGTTCAGGAGCTTCGAGACCTCCTCGGGCGTCACCCTGATCAATGACTTCAACCTGGCCAAGGTCTTCCTCATCGTCGTCTCGCTCACGGCGGGCACGATCCTCCTGATGTGGATGGGCGAGCTCGTGACGCAGCGCGGGATCGGCAACGGGATCTCGCTCCTCATCTTCGCCAGCATCGTGGCCCGCATCCCCCACGGCCTGTCGTCGTGGTGGAACAACCCCGACCAGGTCTTCAAGGTGATGATGCCCTTCATCGCCCTCGGCGTGGTCGCCGCCATCGTCTTCGTGCAGGAGGGTCAGCGCCGGATCCCGGTCCAGTACGCCAAACGCGTCATCGGCCGCCGGATGACCGGCGGCGGCCAGACCTATCTCCCGCTGCGCGTGAACATGGCGGGCGTCATCCCGGTCATCTTCGCCGCGAGCATCATGGCCATCCCGCCCACCGTCGGCCAGCTCCTGGGCCAGAACCGGACCCATAACTTCTTCACCGACGTCGCCAACTTCTTCAACCCCACGGGGTGGCACTACGTCGTCGGCGAGAGCATCTTCATCATCGTCTTCACCTACTTCTACACCGCGGTCACCTTCAACCCCGTCGACCAGGCCGACAACCTGAAGAAGTACGGCGGCTTCATCCCCGGCGTCCGACCAGGGCGGCCCACGGCCGAGTTCCTCGACCGCATCCTCGCCCGCCTGACCTTCCCAGGCGCGCTCTTCCTTGCCGCCGTCGCCGCTTTCCCCACCATCCTCATCGACCAGACGAGCGCCAACTTCTTCTTCGGCGGGACCGCGATCCTGATCGTCATCGGCGTCGCCCTCGACACCATGAAACAGCTCGAGGCCCAGCTGATGATGCGAAATTACGAGGGCTTCTTAAAGTGAATTCGGCCGGCCCGTTCGCGGGTCGGCGCCGCCCCCCGGCAGGACTGCGCGCTCGATAGAGTGAGCCTCTCTCGTGTCAGAGCTGAATCTGATCCTCTTCGGCCCGCCGGGGGCTGGCAAGGGTACGCAGGCCGACAGGCTGCGTGCTGACTTCGGCCTGCCCTACATCGCCACCGGCGACATGCTCCGCGCGAACGTCAAGCAGGGGACCGAGCTCGGCAAGGAGGCGCAGAAGTACATGGACGCCGGTGACCTCGTGCCCGACGACCTCATCGTCAAGATGGCGGCCGAGCGGCTCAAGGACACCGACGCTCAGGACGGCTTCATCCTCGACGGCTTCCCGCGCACGGTGGAACAGGCGAAGGCGCTCGATCAGCTTCTCTCCGACATGGGCCGGCACGTGACGGCCGCGCTCCTCATCGACGTACCCGACGAGGAGGCCGCGCGCCGCATCTCGGGACGCCGCGTGTGCGTCAAGTCCGGACACAATTACCACGTCGACTTCGACCCCCCCAAGCACGAGGGGACGTGCGACCAGGACGGCTCCCGCCTGATCCAGCGCGACGACGACAAGCCCGAGGTGGTGGAGAACCGGCTCCGCGTCTACCACGACGAGACCGAGCCACTCATCCAGTACTACGACGACCAGGGTCTCATGCGCCGGGTCGACGGCACGCGCAGCCCGGCCGATGTCAACGATCACATCCGCGCCGTGATCGCGACCTTGCGCATGGAGGATGACGTCTGATTGCCTCTACCATCACGAGTACCAGGTACCGCGCCGTGATCATCAAGAAGAGCCCCGCAGAAATCGAGCAGATGGCCGCCGCCGGCGGCATCCTCGTCAACACCCTCAACCTCGTGGCCTCCAAGATCCGTCCGGGAGTGACCACCCTCGAGCTCGACTACGCCGCCGAGAAGTACATCCGCTCGCAGGGCGCCGAGCCCGCCTTCAAGGGCTATCGCGGCTTCCCCGGGTCGATCTGCGCCTCACCGAACTCGATGATCGTCCACGGGATCCCGGGCCCGTACCGCCTCGCGCGCGGGGACATCCTCTCCGTCGACGTCGGCGTCGTCCTGAACGGCTGGGTCGCCGACGCGGCGCGGACGTTCGCCGTCGGGCCCGTGACGCCCGTCGCGCGCAAGCTGTTGACCACGACCGAGGAGTCGCTCTTCCTCGCCGTCGAGCAGGCCCGCCCCGGTAACCGCCTCGGCGACGTCTCGAGCGCGGTCCAGCGTCACGTCGAGGCCGCGGGCTTCTCGATCGTGCGCACCCTCGTCGGGCACGGCGTCGGGCGCAGCATGCACGAGGATCCCCAGATCCCCAATTACGGCAAGCCCGGAACCGGCATCCCGCTCGAGGCGGGGATGGTGCTCGCGATCGAGCCGATGGTCACCGCCGGGCGGCACGCGGTGCGCATGGCCGACGACCACTGGGCGATCTACTCCCAGGACGGCTCGCTCGCCGCCCATTTCGAGTTCACCGTCGCCGTCACCCCCCAAGGACCGCGTATTCTTACGCCCTGGCACGAGACGGGGAACGACCGCGCGGTGGCGTGAACGCGGGAGCGCCCGGGAGTTCGGCGCCGATCCTGGCAGCGCCGCACGAGCCGCGACCGAACTCCCAAGGGGATCCGCGCCTCTGGCGGATCCCCCCTGCTACTATCCCCGGTTGCGCTCGTGGCCTGTTCTTATTTGTGCCCCGTGGCGCTCCCCAGCGCGGTAGCGGCGGCCCACGCGGACGCCAGAGCCGTTGCCGGCCGGAACTCCGAAGTAGAGGACTTGAGATGAAGGTAAGACCGTCGGTAAAACCGATGTGCGAGAAGTGCAAAGTTATCCGCCGTAACGGACGGGTTCTCGTCATCTGCCCAAATCCGCGTCACAAGCAGCGCCAGGGCTGATGGCACGAATCTCTGGCGTCAATATTCCGCTCAATAAGCGTGCTGAGATCGGCCTGACTTACATCTACGGCATCGGCCGCCCGACCGCGAACAAGCTGCTCGAGGAAGTCGGCGTCGATCCCGATACCTACGTGCGCAACCTCACCGACGACGAGGTCGTCAAGCTCCGCGACGCCATCGATCGCGAGCTCACGGTCGAGGGCGATCTGCGCCGGGAGCGCTCGCAGAACATCAAGCGCCTCCAGGAGATCGGCTGCTACCGGGGCCTTCGCCACCGCCGCGGCCTGCCCGTGCGCGGGCAGAACACCAAGACCAACGCGCGTACCCGCAAGGGTCCGAAGCGGATGCAGGTCGCCGGCAAGAAGCGCGCGGGTAAGAAGTGAGCCCCGCTCCGAAGCGCCCTCAGCGCGGCCGCCGGCGCGTCCGCAAGAACATCCCCGTGGGCCAAGCCCACATCAAGACGTCGTTCAACAACACGATCGTCTCGCTCACCGATCGCGAGGGGAACGTGATCGCGTGGGAGTCCGCCGGCGGCGCCGGTTTCAAGGGCTCGCGCAAGTCGACGCCGTTCGCCGCTCAGGTCACGGCCGATGCCGCCGCGCGCAAGGGCATCGAGCACGGCCTGCAGAAGGTGGAGGTGTTCGTGAAGGGTCCCGGGTCGGGACGGGAAACGGCGATCCGCTCGCTCCAGGCTGCCGGCCTCGAGGTGACGATCGTGCGAGACGTGACGCCACAGGCTCACAACGGCTGCCGCCCCCGCAAGCGGCGCCGGGTATAGGGGTAGAAAAGCATGGCACGTGATACAGGTCCGCAGTGCAAGCAGTGCCGGCGTGAGGGGCAGAAGCTCTTCCTCAAGGGCGAGCGCTGCCTGACCGACAAGTGCGGCGTCGAGCGCCGCGGCTACCCGCCCGGTGAGCACGGTCGCGGCCGTCAGCGCCAGAGCGAGTACCGCGTCCAGCTCCGCGAGAAGCAGAAGGCGCGGCGCTACTACGGCGTGCTCGAAAAGCAGTTCCGAATTTATTACGAGAAGGCGAGCCGCCAGTCCGGCGTGACCGGCGAGAACCTGTTGCGCATGCTCGAGTGCCGGTTCGACAACGTGCTCGTGCGGCTCGGGTTTGCTGCTTCGCGGCGCCAGGCGCGCCAGCTCATCCTCCACGGCCATTGGACCGTCAACGGGCGCCGCGTGAACATCCCCAGCTACCAGTTGCGTGACGACGACGTGATCGCCATCCATGCCAAGTCGACGGCCGGCCAGGTAATACGAGATGCCACCGAGCTGACGGGCCAAGTCCCGGCCTGGCTCCAGGCGGACCACGATGGCCTCACGGCGAAGGTGCTGCGCAAGCCGGAGCGGCGGGAGATCGCCGCGCCCGTGCAGGAGCAGCTCATCGTCGAGTTTTACTCCAAGTAGATCCTTTGAACACGCCGCCGGGCCTGACCAGGCCGGTGGTGTCTGCCAGCCGCCTCGGCGGCCGAGAACCCACGACGTTAGGACCCTGATGCTCGACTTCCAAGTCCCACGAATCTCCAGCGAATCGGTCGAGGAGAACCGCGGCTCGTTCACGATTGAGCCGCTCGACCGGGGCTTCGGCTACACATTCGGAAACTCCCTCCGGCGAGTCTTGCTCTCCTCGCTGGCCGGCGCCGCTGTGACGAGCGTGAGGATCGAGGGCGTCGCGCACGAGTTCTCGACCATCCGCGGCGTGAAGGAAGACGTCACGGACATCGTCTTGAACCTGAAGGGGATTGTGTGCCGGATGCACTCCGACGCATCGGAGATCGAGGCCCCGCTCGTGGTCACCGGACCGGGCGAGATCTCGGCCAAGGACATCGACCTGCCCTCGGGCGTCGAGATTCTCAACCCCGACGCGCACATCGCCACCCTCGAGCGCAAGACCAAGCTCGAGGTGTACCTGACCATCGGTCGCGGACGTGGCTACCGGCCCGCCGAGGAGAACAAGTCGCCCGATCAGCCCATCGGCGTCATTCCCATCGACTCGATCTTCTCGCCCGTGCGCCGCGTCGCCTACAACGTCGAGCAGGCGCGCGTCGGCCAGAAGACCGACTTCGACAAGCTCACGCTCGACATCGAGACCGACGGGT
>JAXDGF010000227.1:0-4190 GCA_034665165.1 Solirubrobacteraceae bacterium
ATCACGCGCGCACTACCTCGCCTCCGACGTTGACCGTGAGCTCTCCGAGGCGCGTCAGCGACTGGCTACCGCGTTGAGCTGGGCCCAGGCCGAAGGCCTGCAGACCAGCGGCAAGGTCGGCGACCCGAACGCGGCGCTGGGCGCGATCGAAGACGAACTTCGGGTGTTCGCGGCCGACGAGGTCATCATCTCGACATACCCAGGGGGCATGTCGAACTGGCTTGAGACCGGCATCGTGCAACGCTTGCGCGACGAGCTTGACATTCCCGTCACCCACGTCATCGTCGACCCCGAGCCCGCAGCATTGAGGATCGGGCACGACATCGACGCAGCCGCCCTCGCGCACTAGGATCGACGGCACGGCTAAGAGGGCCTTCGCTGCACGGACCTCGGATCGCTGAAGGCAGACGGGACCGCAGCCGAACCATGGGGCCAGACGCGCCGGACCATCGACGACTGAGGCAAGTCGGGGCTCGAGCAGGCGGCCGGATTCCACGCAGCGAGCGTCTCGCCGACCATCGACCGCCTCTCGCCGTGAGCGCACGATCAAGCCGTCCCGACCTCGCCCCGAGGGCGTCGCACAGCCTATCGACCAGTGCACCTGCGCGTAGGACCGCTCCCCTCGTCGCGGGACCAGCGCTTACGGATCGTTGGTCTCGCAATTGAGGTGTCCGATCAAAATTCGCAGTCCCCCCGGCTATTCGTACACGATCGTCAGTCGCATCCGGTGCCACCCAATGCTTGAGCGGTCTCGGCGGCGAGAAGCCGCGAGACGCGGGATCGGTTGGGTCCACTGCGAGCCGCGGCCTCCGATGGCAGCCGCGTTTGCCAGCTCCCAGCGAACAGCCGACCCGAAGATGAACTCTCGCGATGCCTCGACCACAGTTCCCCTCCGGGCTGAAGCACCATTCTCGCGTTCGGCGGCGACACTACTGCTTCCGTCTCGTGGCATGGTCGCCCGGAGGGCCCGCAGCTGACGCTCCCTCCGGAACGACCAGCGGCCTCTCGGTGGGCCTCGCGTCACTTACGCTCTCGCGATGCGCGCAAGCTCGGAGTTCGCTCCGCCTCATGTGAACCCGCGAGCGCGGTTAGGGCCCGAAGTGGCATGAGAGGCCAACGAGCGTCGGGAACTATCGCTACGCGTAGGGGCGCGTCAATGCCGGCCGGCGCCCGAGGTCCGCCGTCCGCACGCCGCGATTGCGCGTCCTTGATCCCGGCCTGGATCATACGAATGCAAGCGTACTTGTCTCATTTTTAGTCAGAAAAACTCGTCAAGTGGTAGGCTTGATCCATGCCCAAGGGCACAGGAACCCTCAACCGATCCGGAGCGCCCAGTACCGCCGCGAAGATGCGGCGCCGCATCGAGCGGGGCGGTGAGCGCTTCTGGCAAGTCGCGGACTTCAACGACCTGCCGCCGCGGACTGTGGCTCGGACCCTTGCGCGCCTGGCGGACGCCCGGGTGCTCGAGCGCGCGCGCCATGGTCTCTACTTTCGTCCTCGGCTGACGGTGCTCGGTCCGAGCATGCCGTCAGCGACTGCGGTGGCCGGACACGCCGTGAAGGCGCCGCTGCATGCGTCCGGCCTGAGCGCGGCGAACGTGCTCGGCTTGACCACGCAGAACCCGGCGCGCGCGGAGCTGGCAACGCCGGCCGCGAATTCTCCTGGGGCGCTGCGGAATGCCATCGTTCACACGCGGAGGCCGCCAAGCCGAGCTCGGCTCAACGAGCGGGAGGGCGCGCTGGTCGAACTGCTCCGGACCCGGGGGCGCTACAGCGATCTCGGACCGGAGAAGACTGTGGACCAGCTCCTCCGCGTGCTCTCCTCAGGGGACACCTTCGAGCGCGTCGCGCGCGTGGCACTCGACGAGCCGCCGCGGGTGCGGGCGATGCTCGGGGCGCTGGGCGAGGAAGTGACCGCCAATCCGCGCACTCTCGAGCGCCTGCGCCGCAGCCTCAACCCACTCTCGACCTTCGATTTCGGGATCCTCCGCGACCTGCCCCGGGCCAAGAACTGGCAGGCGCGATGAGGCTCTTCGAGCACGAGGACTTCGAGACCGCCGTGACGGCCGCCGCGGCCACTGCAGGGCTTGAGGAATCCTTCGTCGAGAAGGACTACTACATCACGGAGGTCCTGAGGATCGTCGCCGGGCGGTACGCCCCGGGCCAGGCGATCTTCAAGGGAGGGACCAGCCTCTCCAAGGCGTGGGGGCTGATCCAACGGCTGTCGGAGGATGTCGATCTGCTCGTCGTCCGGGATCGGTTCGAGCCGCCGCTCGGGAGGGCCCGGGTCGATCGAGAGCTGCTGCTCATGACGGAGGCGATCGCGGCCCACCCCGGCCTGACGCTCGACGAGACCCGGACCGCACGCACCAGCGGCCGCGCCCGCTGTGACTGGTTCACCTTCGACCAGCGCTTTCCCCGTGTCGGGATCGCCCCGTCGATCATCAGCGAGCCGGGCGTGCGCGGCGGCGGCTATCCCACCGTCCAGTGCGAGATCGACTCGGTGGTCGCGCGCCACCTGCGGTCGGCGGGACAGGCGTCGATCGCCGAGGATCTCCAGCCCTTCGCCCTGACCGTTCTGCATTTCCGGCGGACCTTTGTCGAGAAGCTGTTCATCGTCCACGCGCTCGCCGAGCGGCTGCAGAACGACGGGAGAGGCCTCGGCCGCGACGCACGGCATTACATCGATCTCCACGCGCTGGCGGGGGAGCCGGACGTCGAGGTGATGCTGCGCTCGCCGGAGTACCAGGCCATCAAGGAGGACTACGAGGCCCTGAGCCTCCAGTTCTTCAAGAAGCGGTACGTGCGCCCGCCCGATCTGAGCTTCGCGCAGAGCCCCGGCGTCTTCCCCGGTGCCTCGTTGAGGGCTCGGATCACCGGCGACTACGACGAGCAGTGCAGGACCCTCTGCTACGGGCCATATCCGTCGTTCGGCGAGGTCGTCGGTCGGTTTGAGGCGCTAAGGGAGCTGCTGTAGTCGCTGCGGGCATCGGGAGCACCGCCCGCGCCGTCATCGCCGGTCTCGCGTCAACCAGCGCTAAGCACCGGGCGTTCGTCACGGAGCTGCTCGATTTGTGGGCCGAGTTTTCCTCGATCGTGCTCGTAGTGGCGCTCCTGCCCGGCCGCGAGCCCCCCCTCCCTTCGTGGGTCTAACGCGCGCGCACGCGACGAAGGAATCCCAACGGCGCGACTAGAGAGCGCTACTGCCCGCTTTCCGCCACAAGTGACGATGGATAGAGCGCCGCGCGGGGGAGAGGCGTTTACGCGACGGCGTGCCGAAGCTCTGTGACTTCGGCCAGCTGCTCGCCGACGAGAGCCTCGAGGCGCGCTGCGGCCTCAGGCTGCGGCGCGTAGTGGATGTACTTCCGGGTGGTCGCGATCTCCGCGTGCCCCATCCACGTCTGCACGTCCGTGATCGGGAAGGCGCGCACGGCCATCGTGCCGAAGCTATGGCGTAGATCCTGGAACCGGAGCGGACGCACTCCTGCGCACTCCTGGGCGCGCTTGTAGCGCCGGTACATCACGTCGTAGCCGAGCACGTCGCCCACGAGGCTGGCGAACACGAGGTCGTCGTCGGTCGTGAAGAACTCGCGCTTGCGCAGCTCGGAGAGCACGCGGGCGACCTGCGGCATGAGCGGGACTGATCGCACTCGGTAGCTCTTCGGCAGATCCTCGCCCCCCTCGTCGGTGAAGCCGCGCTCGACGTGCACGAGCGAGTCTCCGAAATCAACCGAGCGCCAGCGCAGTGCCCGGACCTCGCTAGCGCGCAGACCCGTGAAGCCAGTCGTCAGGTAGAGGGCCGCGTCTTGCTTGTCGGCCGCGTTGGCGACGAGCTGCTGTACCTCGTCGGGGCGGTAGAAGCTGATCGCGCCCGATGTCGCCCTACGGGTCTTGGCCCGCGTGAAGGCGACGGAGGATCGTCGACCAGATCGGCACAGGCGAAGATCCCTCGCACGATGGCGCGGGTTTGGTTGATGGTGCCGGCCGCGAGGTTGCGGTCGACGAGGGTCATGCGGTAGGTGGAGATCTCATCTCGCGTGATCGTGGCGGCCGGCCTTTCGCCCCACCGAGGTCGAAGCTCGGCCTCGATGATGTTGCGGTAGGTGCGTAGCGTGGACGCCCGGAAGCTGCCGCTGGTGATCCTGGCCTCGAGGGAGGCGAGGTAGCGGTCCGCGGCGCGTCCGAAGGCGA
>JAXDGF010000228.1:0-16848 GCA_034665165.1 Solirubrobacteraceae bacterium
GAACGCGCGCGCGATGATGTCCGCGTCGCCGAGCCTTGCCGCGCTCGCAAGGTCCTACGCGAGCACCCGTAAGCGTGCGCCGCGGTCCCTCGCGGACCTCCCCACGTCGACCCCGCACGCGGACGCATTCGCCAAGCAGTTGAAGTCACAGGGATACCGCTTCGTGGGGCCCACGAGTGTGTATGCGTTCATGCAGAACGTCGGCGTAGTCAACGACCACATCCACGGCTGCTTCCGAGCCACCGACTACACGCGCGATTGAAGTAAGGTCGCCGGCAGTGCCGGATCCCGACGGATTCCATCACCCAGCCGACGAGTCAGAGCTGGTGGAGCTCGTCAAGGCGGCGTACCGCGCCGGCCGCCAGCTCCGGGTCCGGGGCGCAGCGCACTCGGTCGCCCACGCCACCTACACCGATCCGCTCGCCGCGCTTCCCAACCGCGTGGAGCAGCAGTCGCCGCCGGCCGGTGAGAACGTCAACGTGATGCTCGACCGCTACCGCGGCTGGCGCGTGAAGGACGAGGAACGCAAGCTCGTCGAGGCCGAGGCCGGCATCCACCTCGGAGCCGACCCGAGCGATCCCACCGGGGGCGCGACGCTCGAGACCAGCCTCCTGTACCAGCTGTGGAAGGACAAGGGCTGGGCGCTCTCTGACACGGGCGGGATCACGCACCAGACCGTGAGCGGGTTCACCGCGACCGGGTCATCGGGCGGTTCGCTTCAGTTCTCTGTCAACGACAACCTGTGGGGCTTCCGCGTCATCGACGGCACGGGCGAGATCTATGAGGCCTCGCGCGACGACGAAGATCCGGACCTGTTCTACTCGATGTCCCCGAACCTCGGGCTCCTCGGAGTGGTGTCGACGATCACCTTCCGGTGCGTAGATGCCTTCAACATCACCGGTCAGGAGGCGGTGAGCACCCTGGACGGGTGCGCCGTCGACGTGTTCGGCGACGGGAGCGCGGAGCGCCCCTCGCTGCAAGCGTTCCTGCGCGACGCGGAGTACGCACGGCTCGAGTGGTGGCCGCAGCGAGGCGGGGAGCGAATCCTCACCTGGCAGTGCCAGCAGATCCGCCCGCAGCTCGGCTTCAAGCCCACGCGCTACGAGGAGTTCACCAACGATCCCGAGACCGGCGAGGTCCTCATCTCGCTCCTGTTCACGATCTTCGGCAATCTCGACGACCTCTCGCGGGCCAAGCCCAAGCTCGAGGCGACGTTCGGCCAGGTCGAGAAGGCGCTCGAGGCGCTGGCCAAGGTAGCTGGGCTCGGCGAGGTGGGCAAGATCCTCGCGCGCTTTCTCAAGGCGATGCTCGAGGGAGGCGTCGACGCCGCGATCACGTTGCTCGAGCCGTTTGCGCCGCTCATCCGCCGCGAGCTGCCGACCATCTTTCCGAAGATCCTGGGTGCCTTCGTCTCGCTCGACACCGACAAGAGCGGAATGGACAAAGGCGAGCCCCAGGCCTTCCGCGATTGGGCGTGGCAGGGCCTGCCGATGGACGACCAGGCCGACGACGTGCTCGTCCCCACCGAGTTCACCGAGCTCTGGGTGCCGCTCCCGCGCACCGGCGACGCCGTTCGGCTCCTGAAGGGCTACTTCACCGAGCCCCACGACGACCACGAGGCGTACCGGCGCACCGGCCTGTACGCGTGGGAGCTCTACAGCGCGATGCCGGCCTCGTTCTGGATGGCGGCGTCACATACGGCCGGCGACGATGAATGGAGGGAGGGCGCGTTCCGGATCGACGCGTACTGGTTCGCGGCCAACCCCGGCGATCCGGCGGTGACGTTCTTCCCCGCCCTGTGGCAGCTCTTTCGCGACGGCGGCATCCCCTTCCGGCTCCACTGGGGAAAGTTCCAGCCCGTGTACGACCAGGGCGATCGCGGCTGGGTCGATTTCTTCGCCGCCCAGTACCCGCGCTGGAACGACTTCCTCGCCCTGCGCGAGCGCCGCGACCCGAACAACATCTTCCTCACCTCGTACTGGCGCGACCGCTTCGGCCTCTGGGACGCTCCGCCGCCCCAGCCCGTGCCGTAGCGGCCGGCTAGGCCCGGCGTCCGGCCATGTTCAGGCGCACGTAGTCGAGCACGACGGGCGTCCCCGCGCGGGCCAGCACCCGATCGATGAAGGGTCCACGCAGGCCCTCGGGCAGGGGGTCGAGATGGCGCACCAGGCACACCGTCGCGACGAAGGGCCGGGGATCGTCGAGCTCGACGCGCTTGGGCTCGAGCCCGCACTTCACCGCGCTGAATCCGGCCTGCTCCAGCCGCGCCGCCGTCTCCTCGGGGCCGGCGTAGTTCCACGGCCGCTGCCAGCCGACGAAGTAGTGGTCGAAGGGCTCCTCGGCGGCGACCGAGTCGGCGGCGGCGCGGAAGGCGTCGATGTTTCCCTTCCCCCCGCACTGCGCCACGAGCCGGCCTCCAGGCTTCATGACGTCGTGGAGCCGCGCGAACAGCGCCTCGTGGTCATGGATCCAGTGGAAGGTCGCATTCGAGAACGCGGCGTCGACCGGCTCGGGCAGCTCGAGCGCGACCAGGTCCTGAAACAGGACCGTCGCGCGATCGCCGAGTGCGGTTCGGGCATGCTCGACCATCGAGGGCGCCACGTCGACGGCGTACACGCGCCCGTCTGGCACGCGATCCGCGAGTAGCCCGGTGACGCGGCCTGAGCCGCAACCCGCGTCGAGCACCACCTCGTCTGGGTCGAGCTCGAGTCGATCGAGCTGCTCGAGCGCCCAAGCGAGCTGAGGATCGGAGACGCGGTCGTACGTGGCCGCATCCCAGTCCCTGGCCAATCGCCCCCTGGGCGATTGCCCGAACTCGGGGGTCGCCGAACCGCTCACAACGAGGTCGTGACCGGACCCGGTCGCTCGCGCTCGCGCTCGAAGGACGCGATGGCATCGTCCTGCGCGAGCGTGAGGGCGATGTCGTCGAGCCCGTTCAGGAGTCGGTGCTTGATCTCGGGGTCGATCTCGAAGTGAGCGCTGCCTCCCGGCCACCGCACCTCCTGGCCCGCGAGGTCGACGTGGGCCTCGCCCGCCTCGCGGATGCACGAGCACTCCTCAGTGCTCAGCTCGACGGGAAGCAGGCCGATCTTCATGCAGTTGGAGCGGAAGATGTCGGCGAAGCTGGGCGCGATGACGGCCTGGAAGCCGTAGTCCTCGAGCGCCCAGGGAGCGTGCTCGCGGCTCGAGCCGCAGCCGAAGTTGCGCCCGGCGACGAGAATCGGGTTGCGGGGCAGGTCCCACCCCACCTCCTGGGCCCAGTCGTAGAAGAGGAACTCTCCGAAGCCGGTGCGTTCGACGCGCTTGAGGAACTGCTTGGGGATGATCTGATCGGTGTCGATGTCGTCGCGGTTCAGCACGCTGACCCGGCCGGTGATGGTCTCGATCGCTCTCATGACGTGGGGGCCTCCCACTCCCTGATGTCGACGAAGCGCCCCTCGATCGCCGCCGCCGCCGCCATCTGGGGGGAGACGAGGTGGGTGCGCCCTCCCCTCCCCTGCCGGCCCTCGAAGTTGCGGTTCGAGGTCGAGGCGCAGCGCTCGCCGGGCTTGAGGATGTCGGGGTTCATGCCCAGGCACATCGAGCATCCCGCGCCCCGCCAGTCGAACCCGGCGCGGCGGAAGATCTCGTCGAGCCCCTCGCGCTCGGCCTGGGCTTTGACCTGCTGCGAGCCGGGGACGACCATGGCGTAGACGCCGTCGGCGACCCGGCGCCCGCCCACGACCTCGGCCGCGGCCCGGAGGTCGCCGATGCGCGAGTTCGTGCACGAGCCGATGAAGACGCGGTCCAGCGCGATCTCCTGGACCGGGGTGCCGGCCCGCAGTCCCATGTACTCGAGCGCGCGCTCGTCCTGCTCCGACGCGGGCGCCGGGACCTGATCCGCAACTCCGATGACCATGCCCGGGTTGGTTCCCCACGTCACCATCGGGCTCAGCGCGGCGGCCTCGACGACGAGCTCGCGATCGAAGGCGGCGCCCTCGTCGCTGTGCAGGTCGCGCCAGTCGTCGGGAATCGCCTCGGGCGCGGCGGGCCGGCCGGCAACGAAGGCGAACGTCGTCTCGTCGGGGGCGATCATGCCGGCGCGGCCGCCGCCCTCGATGGTCATGTTGCAGACGGTCATCCGCCCCTCCATGGACATGGCCTCGATGGCCGGCCCCGCGTACTCGACCGCGTGACCGGCGGCGCCGTCGACGCCTATCTCCCCGATGGTGGCGAGGATCAGGTCCTTGGCTGTGACGCCGTAGCCGAGCTCGCCCTCGTAGCGGATCAGCATCGAGCGCGGCTTGGACTGGACCATGCACTGCGTCGCGAGCACGTGCTCGACCTCGCTCGTCCCGATCCCGAAGGCGAGAGCACCGAAGGCGCCGTGGGTCGCCGTGTGCGAGTCACCGCACACGATCGTCATCCCGGGCTGGGTGACGCCGAGCTCGGGCCCGATCACGTGGACGATCCCCTGGCGCGCAGAGCCGAGCGAGTAGACGGGGATCCCGAACTCGGCGCAGTTGCGCTCGAGCGTCTCGACCTGGACGCGCGAGAGCTCGTCGCGGATGCGGGCCGCCACGGGGGTCCCGTCGGTGGGGACATTGTGGTCCGCGGTGGCGAGCGTGCGATCGGGACGCCGGACGGTGCGGCCGGCGAGGCGGAGGCCGTCGAAGGCCTGCGGACTGGTGACCTCGTGGACGAGGTGCAGGTCGATGTAGATCAGACCAGGAGCGACTTCGTGGGCCGCCCAGATCTTGTCGAACAGGGACTTGGGCAAGGTTTCAGCTCCTCCTCAGGCCCGCGCTGACGACGGCCAGCAGCGTGGCTTCCTCGGGTCCGGGATTCTCGAAGTGATGGGGTAGGTCGGCGTCGAAGGTCACGCAGTCGCCGGTGGCGAGCTCGTAGCGAGCGCCGTCGCAGAGCAGGGCGACCCGTCCCGACTCGACGAGCGCCGTCTCGCGGCTCCCCGGCTCGTGCATGGGCGGGTCCCCGGCACCGCCGGTCTTGGCCCCGGACGCCAGCGTGTGCCGCGAGAGCTCGGCCCGCTGGCCGGGCAGCGGCGGGGTGAGAATCTCGTAGCGATGCCCGCGCGCGCCCGCCGGCCCCTTGCGCCGCTCGGCGCGCCGCACGACGGTGACGGCCCCGCTCTCGTCCAGGCGCAGAAGCTGCGAGAGCCGGAGCTCGAGACCGGCGGCGATCCGGGCCGCGACCTGGAGCGTCGGGCTCGTCTCCCCCCGCTCGACCTGCGAGAGCATGGGGGCGCTGACCCCGGAGCGCTCGGCGAGGTCGCGCAGGGACAAGCCCATGGCGTCGCGCAGCGCGTGCACGCGCGGGCCGATGGCGTCCGGCAGCCCGTGCACGCGCGAGCCGGCTGCTCCGACCTCGGCGCCGACGACCTCGGCGCCGTCAGGCTCAGTTCCGTCAACCACTGCCATACAGATGTACGCTATCACGTACAGAAGCCGAGCGCCTCGGCGTCCTCGCTAGCCTGAGCCGCATGCTCCTTCGACCCGACGTGCTCGTCCTCGGTGGCGGCGGCATCCTGGGCGAAGCGTGGATGATGGGCGTCCTCGCCGGCCTCGAGGACGCGGCCGGCCTCGACCTGCGCGAGTGCGAAGCGTTCGTCGGCACCTCGGCCGGATCGATCGTCGCCGCCCACCTCGCGGCCGGGCGCTCGCCGCGGCGACCGAGCACGCTCAGCACCGATATCGAGCTCGCGAATGACCATCCCGCCAACGCGCTCGTGCTCGGCGCCCTGACCGGCGCCCGGCGCGCGAGCGAGCTCGCGCTCGACGCCTGGAGCCCGCTGGCGCCGCTGGCGTTGGCCGCGGCCGCGCCGGCCGGGGCCCTCCTGCGCGCGGCGGCGCTCGCCGCGATTCCGCGTCCGACGGCGACCCTGTCAGATCTCCGCCGGCGGGTGGCGGGGTACGACGCCCGCTTCGACGGCCGCCTCCGGGTGGCGTGCGTGGATCGCAAGCGCGGGCGGCGCACCGTGTTCGGCAGCCCCGGCGCTCCCCCTGCCGGCGTCGCCGAGGCCGTCGAAGCCTCGTGCAGCGTCCCCTGGCTCTTCGCGCCCGTGGAGATCGCCGGCCGCGAGTACGTCGACGGTGGCGTCTGGAGCGCGACCAACCTCGACATCGCCCCCGCCAGTCGCGACACCCACGTCCTGTGCCTGAATCCGACGGCCGGGGTCCGCGGCGCCCACGCGCTCCTCGCCGTCGCCCGCAATCTCGCCCGCTCGGCCGTCTCGATCGAGTCTCTCGCCCTGCGCCGCCGCGGAGCCGTGGTCCGCACCGTCCACCCGAACCTCGAATGCGCGGCGGCCATGGGCGGCGACTTCATGGACCCCGAGCCGCGCCGCCTCGTGCTCGGCGCCGGCTACCGCCAGGGATTGACCGTAGCCGGCGCGGGCTGAGGGCCCGTGCGCCCGAGGCCGCCGCGGCCGGCGCCTTACGGCGTGCCGACGGCGGTGGCCTCGGCTGCCGTGGCTGCCTCGGCTTCGGCCGCGACGCCCCGGCGGCGGACGGCGTTCGAGAGGGCGCGCACGTAGGCGCGACCGGCAGCCTCGAGGATGTCGGTCGAGACGCCCTGGCCCGACCCCGTCACGCCGCCGAGTTCGAGCACGACCGAGGTCTCGCCGAGCGCGTCCTGGCCGCCCGTCACCGCGTCGACGCGAAACTCGCGTAAGCGGGCGTCGTGGCCGGTGGCGGTATTGATGGCGTGGAAGATGGCGTCGACAGGGCCATCGCCGGTGAACGAGCCGGTGACCTCCTCGCCCTCGGGCGTGCGGATGCCCACCGTCGCGTGCGGAGGCCGCCGCGAGGACGCCTCGACGTCGAACCATTCGAGCTGGTAGCCGACGATCTCCTCGCGGAGCTCGTCGGTGAGGAGCGCCTCGAGGTCCATGGCGGTCACGTGCTTCTTCTTGTCGGCGATTTCCTTGAAGCGCTTGAAGGCCGTGTTCAGGGACTGGCCGCTGACCTCGATGCCGAGCTCGGCGAGCGCCTGCTGGAGCGCGTGGCGGCCCGAGTGCTTGCCGAGCACGATCGAGTTCGCCTCGAGCCCGACGGTGGTGGCGTCCATGATCTCGTAGGTCGTGCGCTCCTTGAGCACCCCGTCCTGGTGGATGCCGGACTCGTGGGCGAAGGCGTTGCGTCCGACGATCGCCTTGTTGGGCTGGACCGCATAGCCGGTGAGGCGGGATACGAGGCGCGAGGTGCGCGAGAGCTCCTGTGTCACCGTGCCCGTGTGCAGGCCGACGTCGCGGCGGCGCGTGTGGAGGAGCATGACGATCTCCTCGAGCGCGGCGTTCCCGGCGCGCTCGCCGATGCCGTTGATCGCGCACTCGACCTGGCGCGCGCCCGCCAGCAGGCCGGCGAACGAGTTCGCCACCGCGAGGCCGAGATCGTCGTGACAGTGGACCGAGACCACGACGCCGCGGAGGTCGGGGACGAGCTCGTAGAGCCCGCCCAGGTAGGCGGTGAACTCGTGCGGCATCGTGTAGCCGACGGTGTCGGGAATGTTGATCGTCGTCGCGCCCTCGTCGATCGCGATCTGGCACACCTCGGCCGTGAACTCGAGCTCGGCCCGGGTCGCGTCCATGGGCGAGAACTCGACATCGTCGACGTACTCCTTGGCGTGGGCCACCGCGGCGCGGGCCTGGCCCTTGACGTCCTCGCGCGTGGTCTGGAGCTGGTACTGGATGTGGATGTCCGAGGTCGAGATGAAGGTGTGGATGCGCGGTCGCGCGGCGTCCTTGACCGCGTTCCAGGCGGCGTCGATGTCGCCCACGTGGGTGCGCGCGAGGCCGGCGATGACCGGGGGGGTGGGTACGAAATCAGTGCGCGCGATCGCCTCGACGGCCTCGAAGTCGCCGGGCGAGGTGATCGGAAAGCCCGCCTCGATGACGTCGACGCCCAGGCGCGCGAGCTGCTGGGCGATCTCGAGCTTCTCCTGCGTGTTCAGCGAGATGCCGGGCGACTGCTCGCCGTCGCGCAGGGTGGTGTCGAAGATCAGTACTCGGTTGGGATCAAGATTGGTCATGTCACTCCTCGGATTTCTCGAACTTGGCTTCTTCTCGGTGCTGGGTTCGCGGCTACTTGCGGCCGCCGGCGCGCTATTCCCCCCGAGGGGGGAGGAGGAGAAGTCGAAGGTCGAGGCGGAGTGCCATCGCTGGGGAGGGTAGCGCGCCACCCGCCGCGGGGTCAACGGGCGCAGGGACCAGTTGCGCCCGAGCGCCCGCCGTGCGACAAGCGTCCATTCCTGGCCCTAGCGCGCAAGGGTCGCGCCCCGCCCGCCCGATAAGAGTCGGGAAGGAACGAGCGGGCCATCGGTCCCTCGAAAAAGGCACACCCGTCGCGAGGCGGGGTCGCAAAGCCAGGGGTCTCTCCGAGACAGCCCAGCCGCCGAAGGGAGTTCGACGTGCGCCGATTCATTCTGGCCGCGACCGTAGTCGCGAGCCTTGCGGTTGGGGGCATCCTCACAACCTGGATTGCCGGGACCGGCGTGGCGATGGCATCCGCCTCGACCCTGCCTGCGGAGGGAATCTTCGAGACCTGCCCGCTCGATACCGCGTTGCCGACCTGCCTGCAGCGGCTCGAGGTCATGCATCGGGGCGGGATCAAGGTCGTCGTCATCCCCGCCTACGGGGCCTCGCTGCGTATGGTCGCGACCTACGCGGCCTTCGCACATGCGCTCGGCATGTCGGTGATGTGGGAGCTCAGCAACGCGAGCTGGTGGCAGGATCCGATGACGAGCACGAGCCTGCAGGCGACGTTCGGGTCGATGGCCTCGGCCTGCGGCTGCAGCGAGAACGGCGCCATCCTCAGGTACACCATCCACTGGCTCAGCCGCCTCGCGGGGACCTACGGCTACTACGCGGCCGACGACTCGATGCTCGGCCCCGGAGATCAGGCCGGCGTCGCCGCCTACGTGGCGCTGATCAAGCAGCAGGACCCGAACCACACGGTGATGATCAGCGCCAACCAGCAGTCGCAGATCGATCAATATCAGGCGACGGCGGATCTCATCGGCACCGAGATCTACCCCGTCACGACAACGTCGCTGATGCCCGTGACGAGCAACGCGAGCATGTGGGGCAATGTCGCCCAGACCGCCATCGACGCGCAGCATTCGGCCGACGGCGCCGGCAAGCCCTCCGCCTTCATCCTTCAGTCCTTCACCTGGGGCGACAACCTCGGCGACGGCACGGCGATGGGGTACTGCTCACCTCAGGACACGACCGCCACGTGCTACGCGAAGCTGCGTTACCCGAGCGCGGGAGAGCAACTGCAGCTGCGCAACGAGGTTCTCGAGCATGCCCAGGCGAAGCTGATCCTGTGGTGGTCGTTCCCGGGCACCTACGGTCAGGTCGGGTCTGACACGAATACCGTCTACCCGACGGGTGCCGAGGCAGCGTCACGCTGGAGCGGCCTCGTCTCCGCGATCAAGGCGCCGAGGCCGCCCCAGACTACGCATGCCCGGCGCCGTCTCAGCACCCGCGCCGCCCGCGCTCGCGCGGCTCGCGTGGCTCGCGCGGCTCGGGCTGCCCGCGTCTAGAGGATCAGCAGCGGCGTGCCGACGGGCACGAGCTTGATCAGGGCGTGGTCGTCGCGGTTGTGCAGGCGGATGCACCCGTGCGAGGGATGACCGGGCACAAGCGCGGGCTCGTTGGTGCCGTGGAGACCGACGATTCCTCCGCCGGGCCAGTCGGAGATGGTGGAGAAGTCACTCGTGCCGAACGCCCACGGGCCGTAGACCGGGTCGGTGGAGGCGAAGCTCTCGGTGATCCAGAAGTGCCCCGCGGGCGTCGGCGTCCCCGGCGTGCCCGTGCCGACGGGGGCGCGGTAGACGACGTGGCCGTTGCGGTACAGGACCAGCGTTGAGGCGGCCCGGTTGACCACGAGCTCGGTGTGCACCTTCTGGAAGCCGGCGAGAAGGCTCCGCTGCACCCAGCCGATGCGCCCGTTGGGTCGGCCCGGAATGCGGACCTGAACCCAAGCTCCCGAGCTCGTGAAGCGCTCGCGGAGCAGGATGTAGGACTGGAGGAAGCCGTCCGAGGTCTGGAAGCGCAGGCTCGCCATCCGGGCCGAGGACGCCGAAGGCTGGGCGCGGATGGCTCCGCCGACGTTGGCGATCGTCCAGGTGGTGACGGTCGTCTCGTTGGAGAGGACGACGTCCTTCCGTGGTGTCGCGGCGGGTGTCGTCGCGGTCGCGCCGGAACCCGATGTGCCGGCCGCCGGCGTGCCCGCGGCGCCTGCGGACGCCGGCACCAGCGCGAGCATCGCCATCGCGGCGCCGGTGGCGAGCGCGCGCGCGCACCGGCCGCGCGCGCTGGCGGTCACGGGCCCAGGGGTCATGTCGCGGCCCGAGGCCGCGACATGAACAACAGGGACACGGCGCGTCAGCCGGTGAAGATCGGCTTCGGCTTGCAAATCGCGAAGTGATACGTCGTCGTCGTGGTCTTCCCACGTTGGTCGACGACCTTGATCGTGATCGTGTGCGCTCCCGCGTTCAAGCCGGCCGTATTGATGGTGACCCCGCTGACCGTCTTCTTCTTCGCGCCATTGCCGCTGGCGGAATAGACCGTCTTTGCCTTGCTGTGCACGGTGACGGTGATCTTCTTGATCCCCGCGTTGGCCGAGGCGGTGAAGCTGGCCAGGCGGATCACCGACGCCGGCGCGTGGCATGCCACGCTGACCGGGATATGGCTGATGAACGGCGACGTGCAACGCGGCGTATAACGCGTCCCACACAGCGCCGGACTCGCAGCGGCTGCAATGCTCGCCGTGGCCACGACCACCGCGATGGCCCCAACACTCGTGTACAAGACTTTGCGCATATTCACTACACCCCCGTGATTCGGAACCGACCGTGGTCGAGAAGGGTTTGACTCTACCATCAATTCGAGCAAGCGGGACGTTCTCGTTTCGAGCCCTGGCGAACCGACGCGACTGGAGCTCCGAGAGCGTCGCGACCTGGCTGCTCGGGTTCGCGCCGACAGTCTATCTCGCCCTTTCTGGCGGCGGCTACGACATTGTCGCTCGTAGCGAGATCGGGATCGTCGTGTGGTGGCTGGTAATGCTCGGTGCGCTTGCGGGCGTCCTTCCGCGGACGCGGTTCACGACGGCGACCTGGACGGCGCTGGTTCTCCTCGCAGGCTTCTTCGCCTGGACATGGATCGCCGTGGGCTGGTCCGGAAGCCAGGAGCAGACCCGCGCCGAGGTCTGCCGGGTGGCGACCTACCTCGGCTTCCTCGTCCTCGCCCTCGCGCTCGTCAGCCGCCACAGCGTCCGGGCCCTGCTGTCGGGGCTGGCGTGCGCGATCGGGCTTGTGAGCGCCATCGCCGTCCTCTCGCGCCTCGTGCCCTCGTGGTTCCCGGCCGACACCGCGGCCAAGTTCTACGCCACCTCGAGGCTGCGCTACCCGTTCGACTACTCCGACGGCGTGGGCGAGTTCGCCGCGCTCGGCCTGCCGCTTTTGCTCTACGTGGCGACCAGTGCCCGCACCCTGGCCGGCCGCGCGCTCGGCGCGGCCGCGCTGCCCGTCGTCGTCCTCTGCCTCGGGCTGACGGTCTCGCGGGGCGGCATCCTCGCGGCCGCCGTCGGAGTGATCGTGTTCTACGCGCTCGTCCCCGACCGCCTCCCCCGACTCGCCACGGGCCTCGTGGCCGCCGCCGGCGGTGCCGGGGTGATGCTCGAGCTGCTGCACCTCGCCGCGGTGCGCGATGCGTTCGAGGTCGTGGCGCCGGCGAGCCAGCGCCACGCGATGCTGCTCGTCCTCGTGTTCGCGTGCGTCGCGGTCGGACTGGCCCAGGCCGGGATCACGCTGGCGGCGCAGCGCTGGCCGCGACCGCGCTGGCTCGTCGTCTCGCGCCGGCGCTCGGAGGGCATCGCGGCACTGATCGTCGTCGCCGTCGCGGCCCTCGTCATCGTCGCCATCGCCACCGGGGCCGACAACCGCCTGTGGCAGGAGTTCAAGCGCCCCAACCCGCCCCCGATCGGCAATCAGTACTCCCGCTTGCTCTCGATCGCCGGCAGCCATCGCTACCAGTACTGGCAGGCCGCGATCGCGGCCTTCCACACGAGCCCGTGGAAGGGGATCGGACCTGGGACGTTCCAGTTCTACTGGGCCCAGCACAATTCGCTCGCCGAGTTCGTCCGCAACGCTCACTCCCTCTGGATCGAGACGCTCGCCGAGCTGGGGATCATCGGACTCGCGCTCATCGGCGGCTTCTTCGCCTTTGTCCTCACCGCCGGCGCCCGCCGAGTCGCGCGGACGCCCGGGCCCGCGCGGACGCCCGGGCCCGCGCGGGCGCCCGGGCCCGCGCGGGCGCGCGAGCCCGAGCGAGTGGCGATCGCGACGGCGGTGGCGGGGGTCGCCGCCTTCGGCGCCGCGGCGGCGTTCGACTGGGTCTGGCAGCTCGCGGTCATGCCCCTGATCGCCCTGCTCCTCGTCGCCGCCGCGCTCGGAGGCGACGGCGAGCGCGAGCCGACGCGCACCGGGCGCCGGCGCCTGCTGACCCAGGCCGCGCTCGCGGTGACGGCCGTGGTGGCGCTGTGGGCGATCGTCGTCCCCCTCTCGGCCACGGTCGAGGTCCGCTCGAGCCAGGCGGCGGCGCGCGCGGGCAACTTCCGCACCGCGCTCGCCGACGCGGCCACGGCCCAGAACATCGAGCCGGCGGCGGCGTCGCCGCGGCTCGAGCGCGCCCTCGTCCTCGAACAGGTCGGCGACATACCCGGGGCCGCGCGCGCCATCGCCGAGGCCGAGGCGCGGGAGGGCACGAACTGGCGGATCTGGCTCGTTGCCTCGCGCATCGCGACCGAGTCCGATCAGCCCGCCCTCGCCCTCGCGAACTATCGCCGCGCGCGCTCGCTCAACCCGAGCTCGCCGATCTTCAAGCGATGACGCCGCCGCTCGCGGGCGCCGGATCGTGGTGATCGGCGCGCCGAGCCCGCCGCTGCGGATCGTCCAGGCCATGTGCACCGACGGCTTCGGGGGCATCGAGCGCTACGTGGTGACGCTGGCCAACGGGCTCGCTCGCGACGGGTGCGAGGTGTCAGTCCTTGGGGGCGACCGCGTACGGATGACCAAGGAGCTCTCGCCCTCGGTGGCGTCGTGGCACCCGGCCGGCGGCATGCCCCGAGTCATCGCCAGGCTCGCGGCGATGGGGCGCCTCGACGTCGTGCACGCCCATATGACGCACGCCGAGCTTGCCGCCGCCCTCGCGCGACCGCTCACGGGCGCGCGCCTCGTGGTGACCAGGCACTTCCCGGCCCGCCGGGGCGCGACCCGAGCCGGCCGCGTGGCCGCGGCCGTGATCCGGCGTTCGGTCGACCTTCAGCTCGCGAGCAGCGCCGATGTGGCGGCCCGCGTCGATGGGCCCTCGCAGATCGTGCCGCCCGGGGTTCCCGCCTTCGCGGCCGGAGCGCCCGCTGCCCGCGAGCGCGCCGTCCTCGTGCTCCAGCGCCTCGAGCCCGAGAAGGACACCGCGACGGCGCTCCGGGCGTGGGCGTGCTCGGAGCTCGGCGACCACGGTTGGGAGCTGCGCATCGCCGGCGACGGCCGGGAGCGGGCGGCGCTCGAGGCGCTCGCGGCCGACCTGTCGATCGCGGGCTCGACGCGCTTTCTCGGCGCCGTCGACGACGTCGAGCACGTGCTTGCGCGCGCCTCGATATTGCTTGCGACCGGGCCCGACGAGGCCTTCGGCCTCTCCGTGGTCGAGGCGATGGCGGCCGGCGTCCCGGTGGTGGCGACGGGCCGGGCCGGCCATCTCGAGAACGTGGGCTTGTGCCCCGACGCGGTGCTGTACACGCCTGGCGATGCGCGCGAGGCAGGCCGGCGGCTGCGTGAGCTCGCGGAGGACGAGCCGCGCCGCGCCGAATACGGCCGCAAGCTCCAGGCGCTCCAGCGCGGGCACTTCTCCGCCGAGCGCCAGACGAGCGTGACGCTCGCGTTCTACCGCGCGCTGGTGAGCGCGCCCCGGAAGCGTATGATGTGAACATGCGCTGGATGCGCCGGGCACCGATTCTCCTGCTGTGCGCCGCTTGGCTGGCACTCCCAGCCCAGGCGCTCGCGATCAGCATCGCGCCCCCCGGAAAGGCGGGCGCCGACCAGTACTTCGAGACGCTTCCGAGCTCGGGCGGTAACGTCGCCCCGCCGGCCGGCAACGGCAACGGCAACAGCGGCTCGGGGAGCAATGCTCTCACCCACCTGGGCCAGGGCCGCGCCGGCGCTTCCACGCTGGCCCACCTCGGCACCGACGGCGCGGCCGCGGCCGGGCTCGCCGAGGCCACGGCGCCGACCCCGGCCCGAAGCGGTCACCACGGCTCCGCCGCGGGTGCGAGCACCGTGAGCGCGCCCGCCGGGTCGACGGCCGGAGCCTTCGCTCACGTGCTCACGGGCTCAGACTCGGGGGGACTCGGGGTCCTCCTACCGCTCTTGCTGGCGACCGGCGTGATCGCAGCGATCGGGCTGGCCGCCGCGAGGCTGCGCCGCGGTGGCGGCCCCCCCGAGCTCAGCGCCTGACGCCTGGCTCCGACAGCGCCCCTGCCTGAGCCCGGGGCCGTAACCGCCGGCGTGCGGCCGCGACGCCGACGTGCGCCGCGATGGCGCCGTACTGAGCGATCGCGATGAGCGGCAGCGCGGACCGCGCCCAGCTCGCGATGCCCATGTCCGTCCGAATCCGTTCCCGGATGGCGCGGGCGTGGCGGACGAGGTGCGGCGCCGTCATGTGGCGCGCCCACACCGACTCGCCATGCACGCGGTAGACGCGCCCGGCGCGCTCGCTCCACCCGATCCGGCCCCGAAACGCGAGCGAGACGCCCAGCGACCAGTCCTCCGCGCTCTCGGCGTCGCCGTAGCCGCCGGCCCCACGCACCGTCTCGGTGGGCATGATCGTCGCCCCCGTCGTCGGGTACAGGGACCAGACGCAATCGAGCAGGGCAAAGAGCCAGCGCGCCCGCATGAGCGTGGCGACCCACGGCCGCGGCCATCGGTGCCGAGCCCCTGAGGGGTCCTCGATGATCGCGGTGCCGAAGGCCACCAGGCTGGGGTCGGCGCTGATCGAGGCCTCCAGGAAGGCGAGCGTCCCCGGCAGCATGACGTCATCGGCGTCCCAGACGACGACGTAGGGCGTCGACACCTGCGCCAAGCCCAGGTTGCGGGCCCCCCCGAGCGTCAGCCGCCTCGGGCTCCTCACCACGACGGCGCGCGGGAGCTCGGGAAGCTCGGCCTCAGACGCGTTGTCGACGACGACGATCCGCGCCGGATCGTTGTCGGCGGTCAGGCTCGCGACCGCATCCCTCAGCCTCTCCCCGACATAGTCGTCCCACACGGGGAGCACGACGGTCGTCTGCGCCGCGAGGTCGCCGGTCACGTGGACCTAGTATCAACCACGCCGATGACGGCGGACGGCGACACGGTTCGGATCGTGCGGATCATCGCCCGGCTCAACATCGGCGGTCCGGCGATCCAGGCCATCAGCCTGACCCGGCTCCTCGAGCCGCGGGGATACCGGACCCGCCTCGTGCGCGGTCGGGAGAGCGCGGATGAGGGAAACATGGACTACCTCGCGCGCGACCTCGGCGTCGTGCCCACCCTGGTCGCCGGCATGCGACGCGACCCGGGACGGGGCGACGCCGCCGCGCTGCGGCAGCTGATCGCGATCCTGCGCCGTGATCGTCCGCACATCGTCCACACCCACGCCGCCAAGGGCGGGACGCTGGGGCGCACGGCCGCCCTCCTCGCCGCCCCCCGGCGCCGTCCGGTACTCGTGCACACGTTTCACGGGCACTCCCTGACCGGATATTTCTCGGGGACGAAGGCGGGGTTCTTCACGACCGTCGAGCGCTGGCTCGCGCGCCACACCGACGCGCTCGTGGCCGTCTCCCCCGAGGTGCGCGACGACCTCGTGCGCCTCGGCGTCGCCGGTCCTGACCGGTTCGTCGTCATCCCCCTCGGCTTCGACCTCGACCGCTTCGTGAGCGACACCGGTCGCGACGAGCGCCGAGCATCTCTGCGTGCCGAATGGGGAATCGACGCCGGTGCGGAGGTGATCACGCTGGTGGCGAGGCTGGTGCCGATCAAGCGCGTCGACCGCTTTCTTCGCGTGGCGCGGCTCCTCGCCGAGCGGCCGCGGGCGGTGTTCGTGATCGTCGGCGACGGGGAGCTGCGAGCGGAATTGACCGCCTCGGCCGAGGCCCGAGCTCTCGGCGAGCGCCTGCGGTGGCCCGGGTTTCGCCGCGACGTGCCCGACGTCTGCTTCGCCAGCGACGTGGTCATGCTGACCTCGGACAACGAGGGCACCCCGGTCAGCCTGATCGAGGCGCAGGCCGCGGCGGTGCCCGTGGTCGGAACCGATGTCGGGGGCGTGCGCTCGGCGGTCCGCGACGGGGAGACGGGGATCCTGGCCCCTCCTGAGGACGAGCACGGGCTCGCCGCCGCCGTCACCGCGATCCTCGACGACCCGCAGCTGGCGACGCGGATGGGCGCCGCCGGTCGCCGGCACGCGGCCACGAGCTACGCGATCGAGCGCCTCGTCGACGACCACGATCGCCTGTACCGGAAGCTGCTCGCGAACCGCTAAGGGCTCGCGTCAGAACCCTAACGCCCCCGCCGCACCTGGCGCCGCGCTTCCCGCCACGCCCGCAGCCCCGCGGGCGCCTTCTTCGCGAGCCACACCGGGCGATACAGGTAGGCGAAGGCGAGCATCCGGCGGTTTCCCTCCGCCGCGGGCCACCAACGGCGAATGAAGCTCGGAGGCGGGACGACCTTGCGGACGATGATCCCGATGCGGGCCCACCAACCGCCCGCGCGGGCGAGCTGCTCGAAGCCGAGCGCGACCGGAGGGGGACTGCTCGCCTCGAG
>JAXDGF010000229.1:0-9293 GCA_034665165.1 Solirubrobacteraceae bacterium
GGACGGGGTCTCGCCGCCAGCGGCTTCGGCTTCTCGACCCTGCTCGTCGACCTGCTCGTGCAGGCCCAGAGCGAGCCGTCCGTCCCACCGCCGATGATGCATCCGTGAGCTGGAGGGAGACCACCGCTTCGGGGCACACTCCACGAGGTAACCGCAAGGTCGCGGTCATCGATCTCGGGTCGAACTCGTGGCGCCTCGTCGTCTACACCTACTCGCCCGGGGCGTGGTGGAAGCGCACCGACGAGCTCTATGAGACGGTCCGCATCGGGGCCGGTCTCGCCGCCACCGGGCGTCTCGGACTCGAGGCGATGGAGCGGGGCCTCGAGACCCTCGCGGTCTTCGACCGCTTCTGCCGCGCGAACGGCCTCGCCCCCTCGGAAGTGCACGTGACCGCCACGAGCGCGATCCGCGACGCCGCGAACGGAGCCGAGTTCCTCCGCGCCGCCGAGGAAACGATGGCGCCGACGATCGAGGTCCTCTCCGCCGAGGACGAAGCGCGCTACGGGTACATCGCCGCCGTCAACACGACCACGATCACCGACGGCGTCGTGCTCGACCTCGGCGGCGGGAGCCTGCAGCTCATCCGGGTCGAGGGTCGCCAGGCGACCGAGCTCACCTCGTTCCCGCTCGGGGCCGTGCGCATGACCGAGCGCTTCCTCGGCGACGGCGGTCCCGCCAAGCGCAAGGACATCCGCCGCGTGCGCGATCACGTGCGCGAGTCGCTCGGCACGCTCGACTGGCTCGGGCAGTCGGGGCCGCGCCTCGTCGGCCTCGGCGGCGCGGTGCGAAACCTCGCCGCCGCCGCCGGGCGCCTCGCCGGGCAGGTCGATCTCGGCGTCCAGGGCTTCGTTCTCTCGGCGGACATGCTCGACGACCTCGTGCAGCGCCTGGCGGCCCTCCCCGCGGCCGAGCGCGGGCTCTCGGGGATCAAGCCCGGCCGCGCCGACATCATCCTCGGCGCCGCGCTCGTCCTCCAAGCCGTCCTCGAGCTCGGCGGCTTCGACGGCATCGAGGTCACCGAGGCGGGGCTGCGCGAGGGGCTGTTCCTCGGTCGTACCCTGCTCGATCCCGCGGACCCGCTCTTCCCCGACGTGCGCGAAGCGGCCGTACGTAACCTCGCCGTCCAGTACGAGTCCGATCTCCCCCACGTCGAGCACGTCGCCTTGCTCGCGCTTCAGATGTTCGACTCGCTCGTCGACGGCGGCCTGTTCGAGGCCCGCCCGGGGGAGCGGGAGCTCCTGTGGGCGGCGGCCATGCTCCACGACGTCGGCATGACGATCAACTACGACGACCACCACAAGCACTCCCGTTACCTCATCCTGAGCGCCGAGCTTCCCGGCTTCGATCCGCGCGAGCGAGGGCTCATAGCCCAGATCAGCCGCTACCACCGCAAAGGCACACCGGAACTCGGTGAGATCGCGTCGCTCGCGCGTGAGGGCGATGAGGAGCTCCTCGAACGGTGCGCGGTCATGCTGCGCCTGGCCGAGCATCTCGAGCGCGGCCGCGATCAGTCGGTGCGTGAGGCGCATCTCACCGCCAACGGCCACGGCGTCGATCTCCATCTTCGCGCCGAGGGCGATCTCACCCTCCCGCGCTGGAGCGTCGAGCGCTACGGCGACGGCGAGGTCTTCGAGCGGGTGTTCGGGCGGCGCCTGTTGATCGGATGACGCGAACCCTTAGGACGCGCCCGCGCCCGATGCCCCCTACCACGCACGGCGTACAGTTCAAGCGATGATCTGGCTCCTCAGACACGGCGACGCTGCGAGTGGCAGCCCCGACGAGGACCGGCCCCTGAACGAGCGCGGGGTGCGCCAGGCGCAGGCCGCGGGCCGCGCGCTCGAGCGGCTCGGCGTCCACATCGACGTGTGCCTGACGAGCCCCAAGCGACGGGCGCTGGAGACGGCGCGGCTGGCGTGCAACGAGCTCGGGGTCGCGGTCCGGGTCGAGCCCAGCCTCGCCGGTGAGCCGTTCGACGTCCACGAGCTGACGGCCGGACTGGGTGATGTCGTGCTCGTGGGACACGATCCCTCGTTCTCGCTCACCCTGCACGATCTCACGGGAGCTCAGGCGCGGCTGCGCAAGGGCGGGCTGGCCGGAATTGAGAAGGGCGAGCTCCTCGTGCTCGTGCGTCCGTCCGAGCTCGAGGCGATCGCCGGGCGCGCCGAGGTGCCGTCGTGACGCAGGAGGCGGCGAGCGCCGCGACCGAAGTAGCGGCGAGGGCTTCGACGGCAAAAGCGCCGGCGGCAAAGGCGGCGGCGGCGGAGCGGCGCCGCGAGCGTCGTCTCGACGACCCGGAGCTCTACGTCAACCGCGAGCTGTCCTGGCTCGACTTCAACGACCGCGTGCTCCAGCTCGCCGAGGACGAGTCGCTCCCGCTGTTCGAACGCATGAAGTTCCTGGCCATCTTCGCCACCAACCTCGACGAGTTCTTCATGGTTCGCGTTGCCGGCCTCCACGACCAGCTCGCGGCCCAGATCGACGCCCGCGGGCCCGACGGCCTGACGGTGGCAGAGACGCTCGTCGGCATCGCCGAGCGCGTGCGCGAGCAGAACGGGCGCCACGCGAGCCAGTTCTCCGATGTCATCTGCCCCGCCCTCGGCGAGCATGGCATCCACATCCTCTCGTGCGAGGAATCGGGCGCCTCGGACGAGACCCTGGCGGACATCTTCCACGAGCAAATCTTCCCCGTCCTCACTCCGCTCGCCTTCGGGCACGGCCGGCCGTTCCCATACATCTCGAATCTGTCGCTGAGCCTCGCCGTCCGCCTGCGCGACCCCGACTCCGACCACGACGTGTTCGCCCGGGTCAAGGTCCCCAAGGAGGTGATCCCGCGCTTCCTCGAGGTCAGCGAGGGCACCTTCGTCCCGCTCGAGGACATCATCGCCAAGCACCTCGACGTCCTCTTCCCCTCCATGGAGATCAAGAGCCACGACCTCTTCCGCGTCACCCGCGACGCCGACTTCACCGTCTCCGACGAGGCCGATGACCTGCTCCAGGCCGTCGAGGACGAGCTCCGGCGCCGGCGCTTCGGCGAGGTGGTGCGCCTCGAGGTGGACGCTGGCATCGACCCTGAGCTGCGGTCCGATCTCATCGAATGGCTCGGGGTCGACGAGCGCGAGGTGTTCGGCGTCGAAGGGCTGCTCGACCTCAGCGATCTGTGGCAGATCGACGGGCTCAAGGGCCACGCCGACCTGCGCCTGCCCCCGTGGACCCCGGTAACCCATCCCGCCTTCTCGGCCGATGGGGGCGACGAGCCGGCCGACGTGTTCGCGGCCATGCGCGCGGGCGACATCCTCGTGCACTACCCCTACCACTCGTTCGCCACCAGCGTCGAGCGCCTTGTTTCTCAGGCCGTGGCCGATCCCAACGTCCTCGCCATCAAGCTCACGGTCTACCGCACCTCGGACGACTCCTCGCTCATCCCGTCCCTGATCGAGGCCGCCGAGAAGGGCAAGCAGGCCGTCTGCCTGGTCGAGCTCAAGGCGCGTTTCGACGAGCGCCGCAACATCCGCTGGTCGCGCGCGCTGGAAGAGGTGGGCGCCCATGTTGTGTATGGCATCCCGGGCCTCAAGGCCCACGCCAAGATCCTCCTGGTAGTCCGGCGCGAGGGCCGAGGGGTGCGTAACTACGTGATGATCGGGACGGGCAACTTCCACGCCAAGAACGCCCGCCTGTACGAGGACTTCGGGCTCTTCAGTGTCGATCCCGACCTCGGCGACGACGTCGCCAACCTCTTCAACACCTTGACCGGCTACGGGCGCCCGCGCCGCATGCGCAAGGTGCTCGTCGCGCCGAGCTGGCTGCGCGAGCCACTGCTCGCCGAGATCGATCGGACGATCGCCGCCCACGAGGCGGGCGAGCCGGCCCGGATCGTCATGAAGATGAACGCGCTCGTCGACGCCCGGTGCATCAAGGCGCTGTACCGCGCCTCCCAGGCCGGCGTCCCCATCGAACTCAACGTGCGCGGCATCTGCTGCCTGATCCCGGGGATACCGGGCGTCAGCGAGACGATCCGGGTCGTCTCCGTGGTCGGACGCTTCCTTGAGCACTCGCGCGTCTACTCCTTCCACCGCGGAGACGAGCACGTCTACTACATCGGATCGGCCGATCTCATGCCCCGCAACCTCGACACCCGGGTCGAGCTTCTTGCCCCGGTCGAGAAGGAGGAGCTCCAGGCCGAGCTCGAGGACACCCTCGAGCGCTGCCTCGCCGACGACACCTTCGCGTGGACGCTCGATCAGGATCGACACTGGACCCGGCGGACGGGGCGGACCCGCAGCGTGCACAACGAGCTCATGGAGAAGGCACTGGCCCAGGTCGCAAGCGCGTCGTCGTAGCACGCAGGACTATGCACAGCGACCTCCTACTCGTGATCGTTGTCGGTGCCGCGCTGGCATTCGACTTCACCAACGGCTTCCACGACACGGCCAACGTCGTCGCGGCCTCGATCTCGACGAGGGCGCTGTCCCCTCGCACGGCTATCACCATTGCCGCCGCGCTCAACTTCGCGGGTGCGTTCATCTCGCTCAAGGTCGCCGCGACGATCGGGTCCGGGATCTTCGTGACCTCGCGGATCACCGAGACGATCGTCTTCGCCGGGCTCATCGGCGCGATCGCGTGGAACCTTGTGACCTGGTTGCTGGGCCTGCCTTCGAGCTCGTCCCACGCCCTCATCGGCGCCGTCACCGGCGCCATGCTGGCGGCCGTCGGCAGCGGCGGCGTCCGCGGTGAGGTCCTCCTGCGCACGGTGATCGCTCCCGGCGTCGTCGCACCCGTGCTCGCCTTCGCCGTGGCCGCGATCTCGATTGTGATCATCTACCGCATCGTCGGCCGGCGCCGTCCAGGCATCGTGACGGACGGGTTTCGGATCGGGCAGATTGCGTCCACGGCCATGCTCTCGCTCGCACATGGCACCAACGACGCCCAGAAGACGATGGGGGTGATCACGCTCGCGCTCGTCGCGCACGGCAGCCTCGGCACCCATCACTTCCACGTCCCGACCTGGGTCATCATCGTCTCCGCCTCGGCCATCGCCCTCGGCACCTACGCCGGCGGCTGGCGCATCATCCGCACGGTCGGGACCCGGATCATCAAGATGGACGTCGCCCAGGGCTTCACGGCCCAGGGCGCCGGCGCCGCCGTCATCCTCGCCTCCTCACACTTCGGCTACCCGCTCTCGACCACCCACGTGATCTCGGGCGGGATCATGGGCGCCGGCGCCGCCAAGCGCCTCTCGGCTGTGCGCTGGGGCGTGGCCGGCAACATCGCCGCGGCCTGGATCATGACCATCCCCGCCGCCGGCCTCGCCGGCGCCCTCACCTTCGCCGTCACCGACATCTTCGGCGCCGGGGTGCTGGGACCTATCCTCATCACCCTCCTCGCGATCGGCGTTCTCGCCTCGGTGCTCGTCCGGCGGGGACGCTCGCCCTATCCCGTCCACGCATGATCGCCGCCATCCTCGACACCCACACGCTCGGCAAGGTCATCCTCTACTCCCTCGGTGCCGGCACGGGGGTCACGGTCGTGTTCGCGCTCGGCGTCTCGAGCACCGCCGGCATGATCGACGCCGTGCGTGAGGGGCGGACGGTGGCGGTGGCGATGTGGGCGGCGACGGCGGCGCTGTGCGTGCTCGCGTCGCTGGGGGCGATTGTGCTCGGGGTAGTGGCGATGACTGCGAAGTGATCGGGCGCGGGGGGTTCCGCCCGCCGCCCTGCCGGCCACCCGGCGGCCGAGACCGCCGGGCGACGCGACGCGGGTGGGCGCTACGGGACGAGGCCGCCGGTGCCGCTCGTCGCGGTGGCGTTGGCGGGCTGGGTTCCGAGCTTGACGTGGAGGCTCATGGTGCTGCCTCCGCGCTGGATGGTCAGGGTGACGGTGTCGCCGGGGGAGTAGTTGGCGATGGTGGCGATGAACTGGTTGACGGAGTTCACTTCGTGGCCGTTGACCGCGGTGATCTTGTCGCCCTGCTTGACGCCGCCGCCCGCGGCAGGCGCGTTCGGCTGGACCCCGCCGACGCCGGCGCCGCCGGTGCTGGTCGGCTGGAGCGAGATGCCGACGTAGGCGTTCTGGGCCTTGCCCGTGGTGATGATGTCCTGGGCCACGCGGGCGATCGTGTTCGAGGGGACCGCGAAGCCGACGCCCGCGCTCTGGCCCTCGCCGGTGGCGGAGGTCGAGTTGGTGTCGATCTGGTCGTTGATGCCGATGACCTGGCCGTTCGAGTTCAGGAGCGGGCCGCCGGAGTTACCGGGGTTGATGGCGGCGTCGGTCTGCACGGCGTTGGCGATGGTCCAGTTGTTCGGGGAGCTGATGGCGCGCCCGACGGCGCTCACGATCCCCGCCGTGACCGTGCCCGGGAGGCCGAAGGGGCTGCCGATGGCGACCACTCCGTCACCCACCTGGAGCGTTGAGGAGTCGCCGAGAGCGAGCGGATGGAGCTGGGACGAGGGGACGTTGACATGGATGACGGCGACGTCCTCGCCCGTGTCGGTGCCGACGAGGTTGGCGGTCGCGGTGTACCCGTTGGAGAAGGTCACCCTGATCGACTGCGCGCCCGTGACGACGTGCTCGGCGGTGACGATGTCCCCGTTCTTGTTCAGGACGAAGCCCGAGCCCTCAGCCTGGGTCGTCTGCTGCCCGCCCCCGAAGCCGAAGAAGCCGCCCGCGCCGCCCGAGCTCGACGTCGCGTTCACCCGGATGTCCACGACGCCGGTGGAGTCCTGCTTGTAGATCTGGTTTACGGTCATGCCCTTGCTGCTGCTGAGGGCGGTGGGCACGGGCCCGGGATGGGCCGAGGTGCCGGTCGTCTCGGTGATGATCTTGGTTGTTGAGTTTTCGTTGGCGGCCACCAGGCCGACCACACCGCCGGCCACAGCGCCGGCGAGGATGACAGGAAGAATTCGTTTCATTTGAGTCTTGGTCTCCTCAGGAGGCGGAGTCAGTAGCGGTTCGAGTGACTGGATTGGACGCGGGAGGGCCGGGGGAGCCGCTCACCGGCTCTGCGAACCGCCAGCAGGCGAGTCCTCCGACGGTAGCAATCGCCGCCACGTAGATCGCCATCATCCAGGTGGTCGCGTTGTCGGTTCCCGCGGTGATGCCATGGATCGTGGCCAGGGCCCACACGGCGAAGTTGAGGTAATGGGCCCGGCGCCAGACCCGGCGCGGCAGAACCTTGCGCAGCCGGTTCGTGATCGCGAGCGCGATCAGGAGCTCGGCGGCGACGATGCCCAGGGCGACGGCCACGTTGCGGTAGGAGGCCGCGAACGGGATCAGCACCTGGGGCACGCTGAAATGGACGTAGCTGTCGAGCAGGATCCCGGCCACGTGCACACCGATGAAGCTTCCGGTGAGGATGCCGGCGAAGCGGTGCAGATCGTTGACCGCGAGCCGCGCGAAGCCGGGTACGCGGGCGCGTCCCGCGAGGCCGATACCGATGCAGACGGTAAAGGTGAGCAGGAGGAAGGCGAGCACCCCACCCGCCCTGGCCACGTACCAGATCATGCGCTCACCGCCGCCTCGGGCGTGCCCAAGACCGCCTGCCAGGTTCGGTTGGTGACTTCCCCGGCCGGCGAAGTCGCCAGGAAGCGGCCCGGCAGGTCCCGCTCGTCGAGCCAGGCCGGGCCGTCGGCGCCGAGGAGGAAGGCCGCCTTCGCGGCGACATCGGCGTCCCGGCAGCTTCCGGCGGCGACAGTGACCTGCGTCCAGATCGAAGCCGAGGGCCGTCCGGTCACGGGGTCGATCAGGTGGTGCTGGAGGACACCGTTGCGACGCCAGCGGCGCCGGCTCGTTCCGCTCGTGGCGACGCCGCCATCGCGAAGATCGAGCGAGCCGCCACCGGGGAGGCCGATGAGCGCGCCGCCGCGGGCGGCGACGTCGCCGCCGGCCGCCACGAAGCCGGAGCCTGCGAGGAACCCGAGGGCCTCGTCGGCGGTGCGGGCCTTGACCACGCCATTGAGGTCGAGCTTCATGCCCACCGGGCGCGAGAGGATCCGGCCGCTGAGCTGGACCGAGGCGACGGAGCCCGGCGCGCCGGGACCGGCGGGCCAGAACTCCGAGCGCATGAGGGCGAAGTCGCGGTTATAGCCGGCGTCCTCGAGCGCGACACCGAGGGTCGGGTCCACGAGTCCCCGCGTCTGGGCGGCGGCGCGGAGCGCGTCGCGCAGGGTCTCGGCGAAGAGCTCGGAGACGACGACGGTGGCCGCGCCCGAGGCGTTGACCCGGTTCAGCTCGCTGTCGGAGCGGAAGCGGCTGAAGATCTGCTCCCGCTCCTCGAACAGGGCACGGATAGCCCCGAGCTCGGCGCCACCGGCGCCGCCGACGACCACCTCGCAGCCCATCGCTGCGAAGCGCCGGACGGAGGTCACGAGACCCCCGTGGACACGCTCGGAGCCTGCGAGCTCGTGCTCGGGCTGACCGTGGCCTGGCCGAAGGTGCTCGTGCTCGTGGAGCTCTGGGTCGAGGACGAGGCGCTGCTGCTGCTGTTGCTGGTCGACGGCGACGCGGCGGTGGCGGGATGGCTCGCACGCGCGAGGCCGACCGTGACGCCGAAGACGGCCGCCGAGGCGAACACAAGTCCGCGCTTGGCCAGCGCCGCGCGGCGGCGGGCGATCTTGATCGGTGTGGCGGGCATGATCCTATGGGACCACCGCGGCGTGAGAGATCGGTGAGAGGCGCATCAGAAGTGCGTAAGAGCACTTCTAGCGCGGCGTCATCCTTCGGCGTCGGGCCGCCGCCGGGAGTCCTTACGGGCCGCCTGGCGGCGCTTGGCCTCGAGCCGCCGGCGACGGGACGCCTCGCTCGGCTTCGTGGCTCTCCGTGCACGCGGGACGGCGAGCGCCGACGCGAGCCGGCGCTGGAGACGCTCGAGGGCGAGCTCGCGGTTGCGGGCCTGGCTGCGTGCGTCCTGGGCCACCGCCACGACGACCGGCCCGCACCGCGCCGTGATCCGCCGCTTCTGCTCGTCGGTGAGGGTCTGAGATTCGGCGACGCGGAACACCGCTTCCACGCGCGAGGCGGTCACATTTGCATGCTGGCCTCCCGGTCCGGACGAGCGGCTCGTGCGCATCTGGACCTCGCGCAGCGGCAGGCTCGTGTGCCGGTCGATGGGCATCGGATCGTCCATTCGCCTAGACCCGGGAACGGCCTCGCGCGCTGAGCCGACGCAGCCCCCCGGCCCGTGCTAGCGTCCCGCCTCGTTCGGTCGCTCGCGGTCTTCGTCGGGCGGCAAAAGCAGGTGCAGGCGCGGCGGAATCGCTGGAGCGAACCTCCGGGCAAGGCGCACTACAGGCCACGGAGGA
>JAXDGF010000230.1:0-4809 GCA_034665165.1 Solirubrobacteraceae bacterium
GCTCCTGTGAGTACTCGCGCGAGCTCCACCCCGAGCTCCCCTCCGCGCCGGGCGACGCGGTGTGGCCGTCCGACTAGGGCGGCTGCCAAGCGAGCGCCTGCGCGCGGCTGGAACAGGCGTCCGGACACACTCGGAGTGATTGCCGCATCGGCGAGCATCACGTCGAGCGCGGCGCGCGTCGCGGCACGGACTCCGGTCTCGTTGTGGCGGTTGTCGGTCACCGAGCTCATCAGGTGATGAGCATCCCGCCATCGACCGGCAGCAGTGCGCCGGTGATGTAGGAGGCTGCGTCGCTGGCCAGGAACACGGCCGCCGCGGCGAGCTCACGCCCGTCCCCTTGGCGCCCGAGCGGGACGCGCTGGAGGATTCCTTCCAGGTAGCCGTCAGGGTATGTGTCGGTCATCTCCGAGGTGAACATCCCCGGAGCCAGGGCATTGACCCGGATCCCCTTCCGGGTGGCCCACTGCTGGGCCAGGTCGCGCGTCAGGCCGATGATGGCGGCCTTCGACGAGCTGTAGGCCGCCTGCGGGAGGCCGGCCGTGGTCGAGCCGAGGACCGAGCCGACGTTGATGATGGCCGATCCGGGCCGCATCACGCGGGCACACGCCTGGGCCATCCAATAGCTACCCATGAGGTTGACGTTGACGACCCGCGTGAACTCCTCGGGCGTCTCGCGGGTGGCGGGAACCGAGGTTCCGATGCCGGCGTTGTTGATCAGCACGTCGACCGCGCCGAGCGCGTCGACCGTTGCCGCGACGACGCGCCTGCAGTCATCGGGGTCCGCGACGTCGGCAGTCACCGCCAGGCATCGCCGACCGAGCGCCTGGACTCGCTCCCGGGTCTCGTTCAGCTTGTCGCTGCGACGGCCGCAGATGGCGACATCGGCGCCGGCGCCGGCGAATCCCACGGCGAAGTGGACGCCCAGGCCCGAGGACGCACCGGTGACGATTGCGGTCTTCCCGTCGAGTCGGAAGCGATCGGGCACGTTCATTCACGTGCACGCTAGCCGCCGTTGCGACGGCCGGACCACTGTGTTTTCCATGAGTTCGGCGCGCCGAAGTCGCGCCATCCGCACCCATCGGTACGCGTTCGCGGGGCTAGACTCGACGGTGCCCGGGACCGCGCTTTCGGCGCTCTTCGGCGAGTCGAAGGAGGAGAGCAGCATGAACCAGCAGATTGAGCAGTTGGCCTACGGCAGCGAATCCGCCGTCCACGATCTGGCGCCGGTGAGCGCCGGGATCGACGTCGAGGCGCTGAGCGCCCACCTCACCGAGGTGATGCTCGCCGAGGTCTACAGCGACGTGGTCGATCCGGACCTCCTGCGGCCGCTCCTGGCGCAGGCGACCGTCGAGAAGCTCACAGGCCTGGCCGGCCTGATCGCCGGGGCGATCACACTCGACGAGCTCCACGCTCCCGCGGCCCTCGCGTTCGCCGCGGAGGTCGGTCGTCAGGGCATCCCCGAGCAGCAGCTCGAGCGCTCCTATCGCGTCGGAACCGAGGCGCTGTGGGATGAGTGGATGGTCGTCGTCGAACGGCACTGTGAACACACGGGCGAGCCGCTCGTCGAGCTCGTTCGAGCGAGCATCCCGATCGTGTTCGGCTTTGTCGACCGGATGCTGTTCACCTCGCTGGCGTCCTATCACGAGGCGGTGGCCGCTCGGCACCAGACCCGCGAGTATCGTCGCGCCCGCCTGGTCGCGCAGCTCCTCGACGGCACGCTCGCCGATCCCGGGATCGAGACCGAACGCTTCATCGGATACCGGCTCGGCCAGCATCACCTCGCCGGGGTCCTCGACGACGGCGACCGAGCCGACGATCGGCGACTGGCCGGCGAACTGAAGGCCGCCGTCGGTGCGAGCGAGCTCCTCGTACTCGACCACGGCAGTGCTCCCACCGAGTTCTGGCTCGGCCTGCGCGGCCCGCTCACCCAGGCGACGCTGGGCGCGCTCCATGCTCAGGCGGCGGCGAGCGGTCGCCGCATCGCATTCGGGGAAGCGTCGCCGGGCCTGGCCGGGTTCCGCAGGTCGGCGGCAGCCGCCCGCGATGCCGCCAGGATCCAGGCGATGCTCGCCGACAACGCCCTGCGGGTCGTGTGGGCCGAGGATGTACTGATCGAGATACTCGCGCTCGGCAGCCCGGCCGGGGCGCGCGGCCTCGTCGAACGTGTCCTCGGGCGGGCGCTGGAAGGTGATCTGCTGACGGCGCGAGTACAGGAGACGCTCGAGGCGTGGCTCGTGACGGGCTCCTACGTCAGCGCCGCCGCGACGCTCGGCGTGCACGAGCAGACCGTTCGCCAGCGGTTGCGCCGGCTGGAGGAGGCACTCGGCCGCTCGCTGCACGACCGCCGCACCGAACTGCACGTGGCGCTGCGCCTGTCTCGGCTGACCTGGGCGGGAAGGAGTACGTAACCCGGGTCGTTCTGGCGCCAACGCCGCCGCTATCGCCGTCAATCATCGACGCGAAACCGGCCGGCGTCGGCCAGCACGCCCGTGATGTACTCGAGCTCGGTCTCGTACACGTGAGCCGACTTGACGATCATCACCAACCGGCCGACGGGCGCGCCGAGCGCGCCGGCGACGTGGCGCTGCAACGAAGCCAGCTCGACCAGGTTGCCGTAGCCCTTGGCGCCGAAGTCAATGCTGTGCGCGTACGCGACGAGCTCCACTGCGCCGTCCGGAAGCCAGAAGTCGAGCATGCCGAAACACGGGATGTACGTCGTGTCGGTGTGCGGCTGAAACGTCGTGACCGTCGCCGAACGCGACGAAGGGTCCGCGCGGAGCCGGTCGATCACCCAAGCGACCTGGTCATGGCCGGAGTGCGCGTAGTCGAACAGCCGCGTGGCGTAGCTGTCCGCGTCACCGAGGTCCGCCACCCGCGCGTGATCGGTGAAGTTGGCGTGCATCCAGGCCAGCCGCTCCGGTTCCGCGTGCGCCGCGATGATCTCATCGTCGGGATCCGGCCGCGCGACCGCCACGGTGATCAGCGAGATCTCCCGGATCGGCAGGCCGTCGTACCGGCTGGGGACGCCGCTGGCGACAATTCGGTCGGCCACAGCAAGCCACGACTCGCCGATGGTGGCCGAGCGGAGAACGTGAGGTTCGTCGAACGCCAATCGCGCGGCCAAGAGCGCATCGTAGCCAAGCGCTCTTTCTAGTCGAGTGTCGGGTAGATCGCGCCGAGCCAGAGGTTGACGAGCGTCTCGACGATCGCCTCCTCGGAGGGGAGGTCGTCGTCGAGGTTCGAGCCGGCGACGTAGAAGAGGTGCTCGCTGGACCAGACGAGGCTGGCGGCAAGCTGGCGGGTGTCGCGGCCCGCGGGGGCGAGGCCGGCCGCGATGTCGCGGTCGATCTCGGCGGCGACGGCGTCAGTGAACTGCTTGGTGACGCGCAGCCACTGCTCGGCCAGTTCCGGGACCGCGTGGCGATGATCGTGGGTGGCGCGGAAGACGACCGCGTGCCGGTGCCAGAGGCGAGCCGATTCGGTCAGCACCTCGGTCAGCGCGGCGCGCGGCGAGGTGTCCGAGGGGCGTTCTGCAAAGGGGAGGAGCAGGTCATACATCTGCACCATCACGCTGTCCATCAGCGCGGCGACGACCTCGTACTTCGATTCGAAGTAGGCGTAGAAGGTGGCGCGCGCAACGCCCGCCTCGCTGATGATCTGGGCGACGCTGAGCTCGTGGACCGGGGTCCGTTCGAGGACGCGCTCGGCCGCCTCGAGGATCGCGGCGCGGCGCACGTGGTCGGAGGCAGCAGCGGTCCGCTCGGCCCGGTGGCGAGCCCTGACCTCGCTGATCGCGGACTGGTCGGTCACGACGGGTACGGTAGTCGATTGAACAGCGTGTTCAATTTCTGGTACGCTCGTTGAACACGATGTTCAACGTCCTGAGGGAGGCTTGGATGTACGACGTGGCTGCGCGGATGGAGACGGAGGTGTGAGTGGCGCAGACCTCGATCGCCGGCTGCCGCAGTCGGTCGAGGCGTTCGACGACGCCTGGATCAGTGGCGTGCTCGGCGCGGAGGTGCGGATCACCGGCACCGAGGGCGTGGGCGTCGGCGCGGCGTTCGCGTGCCAGCTGTTCCGACTCACGCTCGACGGGGCCGGGGACACGCCGGCGTCGGTGATCGTGAAGGTCCCGGTCGTGGGGGAGGTGCGCGCGATGCTCGACGCGATCGGCGCCTACGGCCGCGAGGTCAGCTTCTACCGCGACGTCGCCGGTCAGCTGCCCGTGCGCACGCCCCACATCCACATGGCCGCACAGGCGCAGGACGGGACGGACTTCGTGATCGTGATGGAGGATCTCGTCGACTGCGCCGCGGTCGACCAGATCGCGGGCATGTCGTTGTCGCAGGCCGAGGCGGCCGTCGACGCGCTCGCGCGGTTCCACGGCTGGTCGTGGGGCCGGGAGGAGTTCCTCGCCGGGTATGCCGACCGCTTCTGGCCCGTCGACTCCGAGGCGGGCGCCGCGCTGCAGGGGCAGTACGGCCAGCTGTTCGCGCACGTGTGGGGGATGCGGCGCGATCCACTCGGCAAGCTGCTCTCGCCGAAGGCGCAGGAGGTTGGGGACCGATATGCCGAGCTGCAGCCACAGCTCGTGCGAGAGCTGAGCGGCCCGCGCTGCCTCACGCACGGGGAGCTCCGTGCCGACAACCTGTTCTTCGACGGCGGCGGCCAGCCGGTGCTGTTCGACTTCCAGGCCGCCCAGCAGGAGTGCGGCGTGCGCGAGCTCCAGTACCTGCTCGGGACGAGCGTTCCCGAGGATCTGCTCGGCGCGGACGAAGAGCAGCTGCTGGGGCGTTATGTCGACGGTCT
>JAXDGF010000231.1:0-4649 GCA_034665165.1 Solirubrobacteraceae bacterium
TCCGGGCTGTTTGACGCTCCGCGACCACATGGGCCTCCGCGTCGGCATCGCGGTGCAGGCCCGGCCCGAGCACGAGTACCGCGCCGGGCTGGACGACGGCGAGCTTCTCGCGCGCGATGTGGGCGATCGTCGGCCCCAGCCAGCGCGTGTGCTCGAGGCCGACGCTGGTGAGGACCTGAACCTTGGACGGGATCACGTTGGTCGCGTCGTAGCGACCCCCGAGGCCCGCCTCCACGACCGCGATCTCGACGCCGCGGGCGGCGAGCTCGGAGTAGGCGGCGGCCGTGAGCGCCTCGAATTGGGTGACGCGATCGGCGCCGCGGGCGGCGTTGTCGACGAGCTCGGCCGCCCGGGCGGCGCGCTGGACGGCGGCCGCGAACGCGCTCGGCTCGATGTCGGCCTCGCCGACGCGGATCCGCTCCCAGTAGTGGTCGAGGTGGGGAGAGAGGTACGCGCCGGTTTTGACGCCGTGCCGTTCGAGGATCGCCGCTGTCATCCGCGTGGTGGATGACTTGCCGTTCGTGCCGACGACATGGATCGAGCCGAACTTGTGCTGCGGGTTGTCGAGCGTAGTCATCAGCCTGCGCATGCGCTCGAGCCCGAAGTTCATGCCGAAGAGCTCGAGCGAGAGCAGGTAGCGCTCGGCCTCGTCGGGAGTCCACACCGTGCTCATAGCGACTCGAGCTCCTCCTTGAGGCGCGCGAGCTTCTCGCGCTCGGCCTGGACGACGTGCTCGGGCGCCTTGGACACGAAGCCCGCGTTGGCGAGCTTGGCCTCCGCCCGTTCGATCTCGGCCACCAGCTTCGCGCGCCGGGCGGCTTTCTTGCTCTCGCCGTCGGCGGGGTCGAGCTCGGTGGTGGGGAGGATCTCGATCGCGCCCCCGGGAATCGCGACAGAGGCGACTTGGTCACCTTCGGCGGGGGAGAACGTGAGGCGGGCCAGGCGCTCGATCTGGGGCGCGGTGTCCTCGTACCCGCTCGCCATCAGGCGTGCGGGGATGATGGCCGCAGCCTTGACCCCGGCGATGTCGCGCCAGCCGCGGATGGCCTGGACGGCGGCGATTGTGCGCGCGAGCGCCGACTCGGCCTCCTCGTCGATCGTTTCCGGCAGGCTCTCGGTGCCGGCCGCGAGGAGACCCTCGGACCCGGGCACGTGGGAGTAGATCTCCTCGGTCACGAAGGGAATGATCGGGTGCGCGAGCGCGATCGTCTCGAGCAGCACGTGGAGGAGCGTCAGCTCCGCCCCGCGATCGTGTTCGCGCAGGCGCGGCTTGACGAGCTCGAGATACCAGTCGCAGAGCTCGCCGTAGATGAAATCGTAGAGCGCGAGCGCCGCGTGCGAGAAGTCGTAACGCTCGATCCGCCCCCGCACCTCGGCCTTGGCGCGGGCGAGGCGCGAGATGATCCAGCGGTCCTCGATCGCGCTCGGCTCGACCGGTCCCGGGCGGACGTCGCCGTCGACGCCCAGGAGGATGAGGCGGGCGGCGTTCCAGAGCTTGTTGGTGAGCTGCTGGCCCTGGGCGATCTTCTCCTCGCTGAAGCGAACGTCCTGGCCCGAGGACATCGCCAGCAGGCCCCACCTGACCGCGTCGGCGCCGTAGGGGGGAAAGTCGCCGCCCTGGGTGAACACGGGCGGGCGGGGACCGCCATCGATGAGATCGAGCGGATCGATCCCGGTGCCGACCGACTTCTGCATCCGCCGTCCGTCCGGAGCCTGAATGATCGAGTTGATGTAGACGTCGCCGAACGGCAGCTGCTCGCGGAACTCGAGCCCCATCATGATCATGCGTGCGACCCAGAGGAAGACGATGTCGCGTCCGGTGACGAGCGCGTCGGTCGGGTAGAACGCCTCCAGCGCCGGCGTGTTCTGGGGCCAGCCCAGGGTCGCGAACGGCCACAGTGCGCTCGAGAACCACGTGTCGAGCACGTCGGGGTCGCGCTCCCAGCCCTCGCCGCGCGGCGGCTCGACGCCGACATAGGTTTCCTTGCCGCGGTACCACACCGGGAGCCGGTGGCCCCACCAGAGCTGGCGCGAGATGCACCAGGGCCGGATGTTCTCCATCCAGTCCAGATACACCTTGGCGAAGCGCTCGGGGAAGAACTTCACGCGACCGTCCTTGACCGCGTCGATGGCGGCCTTGGCGAGCTCGTCCATGCGCATGAACCACTGCAGCGACACGAGCGGCTCGATGCGCTCGCCCGAGCGTTGCGAGAAGGGGACGGTGTGGGGGTACGGCTCCGCGCGGGCGACCAGCCCCTGCTCGCGCAGCTCGTCCACCACCGCCCGGCGCGCGTCGGCCACGGTCAGGCCGGCGAACCGCTCGCCCGCCTCGGCGGTCATGCGCCCATCCTCACCGATCACGCTCAGCTGCTGGAGTCCGTGCCGGCGGCCGATCTCGAAGTCGTTGGGATCGTGGCCCGGCGTGATCTTGAGCGCGCCCGTGCCGAAGTCGGGCTTGACGTACTCGTCGGCGATGATCTTGAGCTTGCGCCCCACGAGCGGCAGGATCGCCGTCTCGCCGATGAGCCGGCGGTAGCGCTCGTCCTCGGGGTTCACGGCGAGCGCCGTGTCGGCGAGCATGGTCTCAGGCCGGACGGTGGCGACGGTGATCGCTCCCGAGCCCGAGGCGAGCGGGTAGTCGATGTAGTAGAGCGTGTCGGTCACGTCGCGGTCCTCGACCTCGAGGTCGGAGATCGCCGAGCGGCTCCCGGGGTCCCAGTTGACCATGTAGCGGTCGCGGTAGATCAGGCCCTTGCGATACAGGGCCACGAACACCTCGAGCACGGCCCGGACGTAGCCCTCATCGAGGGTGAAGCGCTCGTCCTCGTAGTCACACGAGGCGCCGAGGCGCTTGAGCTGCTCGACGATCGCGTGCCCGTACTCCTCGCGCCACTCCCACACCCGCGCCACGAACTCCTCGCGACCGATCTCCTCCCGGGTCAGGCCCTCCTGCTCGAGCGCGCGCTCAACCTGCGTCTGGGTCGCGATCCCCGCGTGGTCGGTGCCGAAGATCCACTTCGTCCGCTGCCCCTGCATCCGGTGGTAACGCACGAGGCAGTCCTGCACCGAGTTGTTCAGCGCGTGCCCCATGTGCAGCACCCCGGTCACGTTCGGCGGCGGAATCGCGATCGAGTAGTTCTCATCCGGCGTGCCCGCGGGCTCGGGATGGAAGAGGCCCGAGTCCAGCCACCGACGCATGATCCGCGGCTCGACTTCGCCGGGTTCGTAGCGGGTCTTGGACTCGAGGTCGGACACGAGGCCCTGAGTGTAGGTGGACAGCGAGGGGCGATTATGTCCGGGGGGACATAGCGTCTTTCACCTCGATCCTCACCCTCGCGAGCCCGGACGGAAACATCGACTTGCTCGCCGGCCCCTCAGGATCTCCGGCCTACGACGCACTGCCTCGACCTCGAAGAGATCGAAGTCATCCGCCGCCTAACGGCACGAGGCATCGGCCCCCCACAAGAATGAAGCTCCCCGACCGATAGGCCGCGGGGCTCCCCGGCCCAGCTCCACGGCCGTTAGGCCGCGGCCTCCCCCTCGTCCTGGTCCTCCACCGCGACCGTGACCAGGGTCGGCGAGACCCCCTTATCGATGGTCTCCCGCGTCACCACGCACTTCTTGACGTCCCTCCGCGAGGGCAACTCGAACTGGACCTCGAGCAGGACCTCTTCGATGATCGAGCGCAGGCCGCGGGCGCCCGTCTCCCGCTCGAGCGCCTTGTCGGCGACCGAGACGAGCGCGTCGTCGGCGAAGATCAACTCGATGCCGTCGAACAGGAAGAAGCGCTGGAACTGCTTGACGAGCGCGTTGCGCGGCTCGGTGAGGATCTGCATGAGCTCGTCGCGTGAGAGCTGGTGAATCGCTGACATCACGGGCAGGCGACCGATGAACTCCGGGATGAGGCCGTACTGGATGAGGTCCTCGGGCAGGCAGTGCTCGAAGATCTCCCCCGTGTCGCGCTGCTCCTTGGACTGGATCGCCGCGCCGAACCCCACGCCCTGGTGACCGATCCGGCGCTCGATGACCCGGTCGAGGTTCGCGAAGGCGCCACCGCAGATGAAGAGCACGTTGGTGGTATCGATCGAGAGGAACTCCTGATGGGGATGCTTGCGCCCGCCCTGCGGGGGCACCGAGGCCGTCGTCCCCTCGAGGATCTTGAGCAGGGCCTGCTGGACGCCCTCGCCCGACACGTCGCGGGTGATCGACGGATTGTCGGCCTTGCGCGCGATCTTGTCGACCTCGTCGATGTAGATGATCCCCGTCTCCGCCTTCTTGACGTCGTAGTCGGCGGCCTGGATCAGCTTGAGGAGGATGTTCTCGACGTCCTCGCCCACGTACCCCGCCTCGGTGAGCGCCGTGGCGTCGGCGATGGCGAAGGGGACGTTGAGGATCTTGGCCAGCGTCTGCGCGAGCAGGGTCTTGCCGCACCCGGTCGGACCGAGCAGGAGGATGTTCGATTTCTGCAGCTCGATGTCGTTCTCATCGGACTGCATCATCTGCACGCGCTTGTAGTGGTTGTAGACGGCTACCGAGAGCGAGCGCTTCGCCTGCTCCTGGCCCACCACGTACTCGTTGAGGACGTCGTAGATCTCCCGCGGCTTGGGGAGGTTCTCGATGTCGAACGTCGGCGGAGCGGTGAGCTCCTC
>JAXDGF010000232.1:0-6625 GCA_034665165.1 Solirubrobacteraceae bacterium
CCTACGCCGCGCTCCGCCTCCACATCTCCAACTGGCGCTGGGCGGGTGTGCCCTTCTACCTGCGCACGGGCAAGCGGCTCACCCGGAAGGTGACGGAGATCGCGGTAAAGCTCAAGCCGGTTCCCCACCTCGCCCTCCAGAGCTCGGGGACGGTCGGCGTGCAGCCCAACGAGATCGTGCTCACCGTTCAACCCGACGAGGGGGTTTCGATCTCGCTGGGAGCCAAGATCCCCGGCCCGCGGATGCGGATTCGCCCCGTCAACATGGAGTTCCACTACGGGACGTCGTTCGTGTCCCAATCGCCCGAGGCCTACGAGCGCCTCATCCTCGACGCCATGCGCGGCGACGCGACCCTCTTCACCCGCAACGACGAGGTCGAGGCGCTGTGGGGGATCATCGACCCGATCCTCACGGCCTGGAAAGAGGACACGGCGAGCGCGATCCCGCAATATCCCACGGGCTCGCAAGGCCCGCCCGAGGCCAACTCGCTGCTCCAGCCCGGCCACGCTTGGAGGCGACTCTGAGCGAGGACGTCTGGAGCGAGCTGGACACGACGCCCGACGCCATCGACTCCGCGCTCCGCGAGCTGTTGCGCGAGCGCCATGCGGCGAACCAGGCGCTCGTGCCGGCTCGCGTACTCAACCTCGTGGTCATCGTCGATCGCGCGTGGAAGGGCGAGATCGCCAACCGCCTCGAGAACGTCGGCCGCTACCACGCCTCGCGCACGATCCTGTGCGCCGTCGAACCGGGACGGACGACCATGGACGCCCGCGTCGTCATGAGCTACGACGAACCGTCCGGGGACGGGCTCGGTGTCATCCTCGAGCAGGTCGAGATCGACCTCGGCGAAGTCCACCTGGTCAACCTCGAGAGCGTGATCGACCCGATCCGAGCGGCCGAGATCCCGACCATGGTCTGGAGTCCTCACGGTTATCCCGAGGCGGTCCGGTCGCTGCTCGAGATCACTGACGCGGTCCTGCTCGACTCCGACGGCGAGCCCGACACCCCGGCGGCGCTCGCGCGCGCCGCCAAGCTTCTCGAATCGGTCTATGTCGTCGACCTGGCGTGGCTGCGGACGACGCCGTGGCGGGAGCGACTGGCCGCGACCTTCGACCCGCCTGCACGGCGGCCGCTGCTGTCGCAGGTCGGCCTGATGTCCGCCCGCCACCAGGTCTCTTCGACCGCGAGCGCGTCGCTTCTCGCCGGGTGGCTCGCCTCGCGGCTCGCCTGGGCTCCGAGACCGCTGAGCGCGCAGGCGCACGGCGTCCTGCGCGGCGTCGCGGCCGCCGGCGACCGCGAGATCGAGGTCAAGCTCGACAGCTCCGATCAGCTCGTGCCAGGCTTGACCGGAGTCACCGTGGCCGTCCCCGAGGGCTGGTCGCTGTCGCTGGACCGCGCCACCGGCGGCCTGTGTGCGCGGCGACGCTCCGAGGACGGAGCGGAGTCGACGTGGAAGGTTCTCGGCGCCTCGCGCGGCGAAGGAGGAATCCTCGGTGAAGGCGTCCGCCAGGCGCTCCTGCGCGACCCCACCTACGGTCCGGCGCTGTCCTGCGCGCGAGCCTTCTGCCCGGTGGCGATATGAGTGTCGAGCTGCGCGTCGTCGAGGATCCCGCCGCCGAGTGCGCCGAGCTTCTGATCGAGGTCGCCGCCGCTGGCGGGCAGATCGTCCTCGCCGGTGGCTCCACGCCGCGGGCCGCCTACCAGCTCGCCGCGAGCACGGGCACATCGTGGTCGCGCGCGACCGCGTGGTTCGGCGACGAGCGCTGCGTGCCGCCCGACGACGAGCGCTCGAACTACGCGATGGCCAAGGCGGCTCTGTTCGACGAGCTCGGCGAGCACGCCCCTACCGTCAAGCGCATCCGGGGCGAGCTCGGCCCGGATGCGGCGGCGGACGACTACGAGCAGGAGCTGCGCGCGGCCGGACCTCCGGCCTTCGACCTGCTCCTCCTCGGCCTCGGCCCCGACGGCCACACCGCATCGCTCTTCCCCGACCAGGAGTCGCTGGCCGAGCGCTCGCGCCTCGTGGTGGGCGTCGAGGTGCCGGGCCTCGAGCCGATCGTCTCGAGGGTCACCATGACCCTGCCGGCGCTCGCCTCGGCGCAGCGGATCGTGTTCCTCGTCACCGGATCCGGGAAGGCCGACGCCGTCGCCGCGGCCTTCGGACCCGAGGCCAGGCTGGACCCGCATGTGCCGGCCTCGCTGTTGCCCGAGCTCGCGGACTCGATCCTCGTCCTCCTCGACGCCGCGGCGGCGAGCAAGGTCCCACGTTGACACCTGAAGTCGTGGGGATCGACCTTGGCGGCACCAAGGTCATCGCGGCGTGCCTGCGCGACGGCGTGCTCTGCGAGTCGGTCATCGAGCCGACCGAGATGGCGAGCTCGGACGCCCTCATCGACCAGATCGTCGGCTTGGTCAGACAGGTGCGCACGGGGACTATGAGCGCGGTGGGGATCGGAACGCCCTCGGTCGTGGACTTCGAAACGGGGCGGGCCGTGAGCTCGGTCAACGTCCCCCTGGCCGATGTGCCCCTACGCACGCTGCTGAGTGAGCGCCTCGGCGTGCCGGTGTTCGTCGACAACGACGCCACCGTGGCTGCCTTGGCCGAGGCCCACGACGAGCAGCTTCGTCTCACGGCGCGCAACCTGATCATGCTCACGGTCGGTACCGGCCTCGGCGGCGGGATCGTCCTCGGCGGCCGGATCTATCGCGGTGCAACCGGGGCGGCGGGGGAGCTCGGCCACACGCTCGTGGGCATGGACCTGGCGGGCTCGGTCCCCGCGCCGATGCGCTTTCCCCAGCCCGGATCGCTCGAGTACGTGGCCGCCGGGCACGCCCTCGACGCCCTTGCGACCCAGTCTTCGATCCTGCATCCCGAGTCGCCGCTCGGGCGCCTGCGCTTGGAGAACAAGCCCGTCCTCGGCGCCGACGCGGTCCAGGCCGCTCGCGACGGCGACTCGGCTGCCGCGCGCATCGTCGAGGTGTGGGGCCAGCGCGTGGGGGTGGGCGTCGCCAACGCGATCAACACCTTCGACCCCGAGGAGGTCGTCATCGGCGGGGGCGCCGCGCGTGCCGGAGACCTCCTCCTCGTGCCCGCCCGGCGCGTCGCGCTGAGCTATACGCTCCCGGGCGTCGGGAGGCGGACGATCATCCGCCTCGCCCGCCACGGAGTCAGAGCTGGAGTCCTCGGCGCAGCGTTGCTCGCCGTTCACGAGCTGGAGGAGGTGAGGCGATGAGGATCGCCTGCGGTTTCGACCATGCCGGTGTCCCGCTCCGCGAGCGGATTCTCGCGGAGGTCGCGGGCGCGGGCCACGAGGTGCTGGACCTCGGGACCGACACGACGGACCCGATCGACTACCCGGTCAAGGCCCTCGAGGTGGGCCGCGCCATCGTCTCCGGCGCCGCCGATCGCGGCATCATCGTCTGCGGATCGGGCGCGGGCGTATCGGTCGCCGCGTGCAAGATCCGCGGCATCCGAGCGTCCACCATCCACGACACCTACACGGCGCACCAGGCCGTCGAGCACGACGCGGTCAACGTTCTCTGCATGGGTGGCCGCGTCATCGGCGTCGAGGTGGCGGCCGAGATCGCCAGAGCGTTCATGGCGGCCGAGGTCTCAGATGAGGAGCGCCACGTCCGCCGGCGCGCCGAGGTCGAGGAGATCGAGCGCACCGGAGGCGAGTGAGCATGCGCGTGATCGAATGCAACATCTGCGGTCACGTCGTCACCGCCGCCACCGACGAGGAGCTCGTCCAGCGACTGCTCGAGCACATCGCCGCCGAGCATCCCGACGCCGCCCTCGACGAGGAGGCTGCGCTCGACCTCGTCGCGGCCGAGGCGTACGACGCGATGGACTCGTAAGCGCTCGCGGTGACTGACGCGAGGGTACGCGTGACTTTCGTGGTCGCGGCAGCCATGCTCACGCTCGCTGGATCGGCGCTCGCCGCGTCGGCGCTGGCGTCCTCGTCGATCGTCCCGCTGAGGATCGAGCTGGGCGGCTCGCTGACCGGGGTTGCGTGTCCGGGGCCGGCGCAATGCACGGGGGTCGAGCTCGGGGGACAGGAGGTGACGTTCGACCCCGCCTCGCCCCGCGCCCGGGTCCGCGCCACCGTCGACAGCAGCGGCGGCGTGAGGAGCGTCGCCTGCGCCTCGCGCTCTCGTTGCGCCGCCGTCGACGATGAGGGGCAGGTAGTCGCCTTCAATCCGCAGCATCCCGGGTCGCCCGCGCCCGTCGCGATCGACGGCGCCAACCAGCTCGAGGGTGTCGCCTGCCCGGCCCCTCTCCAATGCACCGCGGTCGATCAGGCCGGCCAGGAGCTGACGTTCGACCCGGCCTCGCCCGGCACGCCGGCGCCGGTCTCGATCGACCTCTTCGGGCTCTCCTCCGTCGCGTGCCCGTCGGTGAGCCAGTGCACCGCCGTCGATGAGGTCGGGAAGGAGATCACGTTCGATCCGAGCTCGCCGGGCACTCCGACCCCGATCACGGTCGACAACCAGGACCAGCTCTCCGCCATCGCCTGTCCCTCCGCGAGCCAATGCACCGCCGTCGACGAAAACGGTTTGGAGGTCACCTTCAACCCGGGCTCGCCCGGCGCCGTGACGCCCGTCGTGCTCGCCACCGGCGACGCCTTCTCCGGCGTGGCGTGTCCGTCGACGCGTCAGTGCTCGGCCGTGGATGACAACGGACACGCGGTCACGTTCGACCCGACGTCCGTCGGCGCTCCCGCGCTCGTGCCACTCGACCCCGGCAATGCGCTCACCGGCGTCGCGTGTCCCTCCGCGAGCCAGTGCACGGCGGTCGGGACCGACGGGCGCGCGGTCATCTTCGCCACGGCGCTGGCGCAGGCGAGCGGCTCGCTGTCCGGCGTCGCCAAGAGCAGGCCGAGGCTCGAGGTCACGATCGCGAGTACGCCTCCGATCACGACCGTCACGATCGGGCTTCCGCGAGGGCTCGCGTTCGCGCGGGCGCGAAAGGGCGCCGTCACCGTCCGCGGCGCCGGGGGCCGTCGGCTGCGGTTCGCCGTTGGGCGCCGGCACGGAGCGTTGCGCATCCTGTTGAGGGCTCCGACGTCGACGGTGATGGTCATCGTCTCCCGCGCGGCCCTCTCGGTCACGGGGATGCTGGCTCAGCGAGTCAGGGTCAGAGCGGTCAAGACCCTCGGCGTGCGGGTGACCACGGGGCGGCAGTCGGTCCGACTCCGGCTCAAGGTGTAGGCCGGATCAGACAACCAAGTAAACCCGACCGCCTTAGTACGCTATTGATATGCGGGAGCTGTTCTCCTTCCCCGATCCGGTCAACGAGAAGGCCGCGCGCGTCGTCGCCGGCGTGGTTCTGATCACGGTCCTCGTGATCCTCGCGTCGGGCTGGTACTGGCTCCTGATTCCCCTCACTTACGGCTTCTGGGCCCGGCTCCTCACGGGGCCGACCCTGAGCCCGCTCGGTCGCCTCGCCCAGCGGGTTATCGCACCGCGCCTCGGCGCGCCCGAACCGGTGCCCGGTCCGCCCAAGCGGTTCGCGCAGGGGATGGGAGCGGCGATGGCGACCGCGGCGCTCATCCTCGGCGTGGTCATCGGGACTCACACCGCGACCGACGTGATCCTGGCTGCGTTCGTCGTCGCCGCTGGGCTCGAGTCGATCTTCGCCGTATGCCTCGGCTGCCGGGTCTACGCCCAGCTCGAGCGCATCGGCCTGGTGACGCCGTGCGAGGATTGTGCTGACCTGAACGGGCGCTTCGTGGGCGCCCGTCGCGGCACCGCTTAGCGTCTGTGCGTCAGGCTTTGAGCTCGGCGGGTGCCGAGTCGAGCGCGGCCTCGATGGCGGCCACGAGGTCACGCGCCGACGCGGCCGTGAGCTCGACCGCGACGCGCGCCGAGGGTCCCTGGGCGGGATTGGCGAAGTCGATGTTGAGCGTGTGGTCGGCCATGGCGTGAACGGGATGATCGAAGTAGACGGTGCCGTCAGTGACGTGGAACCAACTGCTCTGAGGTCCTTTCGCGCTTCCTTCGAGGGCGGTCTGGACCGTTGCGTACGTGCACATCGTCACCCTCCAAGGTGTGTGCCGAAGAATTGTCCGATCCGTTCCCACCCGTCGGTCGCGGCGGCGACCCGGTACGCCGGGCGGTCGACGGAGAAAAAGGCATGGCCGGCATCGTCGTAGGTGTGGAACTCGTGTGCCTTGTCGTGGGCGGTGAGAATCTCGTCGAGCTCGGCCACCTGCGCGGGGCTCGGGTAGGAGTCCTCCTTCCCGAACAGTCCCAGCAGCGGCGCGCGCAGATTGGGGAGCTGATCGACGATGTTGGTGGCCTTCGTTGGGAAGCCCTCGGGTGGCGTGCCCACCACGAAGGCGCCGTAGCAATCGACGGCTGCATCGAGATCCACGTTGCACGCTGCGAGCACGGACTGGCGCCCGCCTGAGCAGTAGCCGATCACACCGACCTTGCCGTTCGAACTCGCGAGCGAGCGCAGATAGGCCGCGGCGCCGGCGACATCCCCGATCAGCTGCTCGTCGGGTATGCCACCCTGGGCACGGGCGGCGGCAGCCGCGTCATCCGGTGCCGCGCCCGGCGCTTGGCGCCAGTACAGATTCGGGCAGATCGCGTCGTATCCCAGTTCGGCGAAGCGGCGCAC
>JAXDGF010000233.1:0-12125 GCA_034665165.1 Solirubrobacteraceae bacterium
GACAGCACCTAATGTTGTCGATCGATGCGCCATCACGACAGGGGAAATCCCAGGTGTTCCGTACGATGTGCCGATGAAGTCAAGGCATTCTGCTCTGGAAGCCGACGATAGCCTCCTAGACGGCACGAACCTGCGGATCCTCGCCGAGCTCCAGGACGACGCCCGAATCTCGCTCGCCGAGCTCGGGCGCAGGGTTGGGCTCTCCTCCCCGGCGGTGGCCGAGCGGCGCAAGCGCCTCGAAGAGGAGGGGGTGATCACCGGTTACCGCGCCGAGCTCGATCCCCGCAAGCTCGGCTACGGCCTCGGGGTGATGATCAGGATCCGGCCCTCTCCACGCCAGCTCGGCGCCGTCGCCGAGCTTGCACGCGAGACGCCCGAGGTCGTCGAATGTCACCGCGTGACCGGGGACGACTGCTACGTCGCGACCGCCTACGTGCGCGACGTCGAGCATCTCGAGGTCGTGATCGACCAGTTCGCCGCCTATGGCCAGACCACGAGCGCGATCATGCAGTCATCGCCCGTCGCGAGGCGGGCGCTCTCGGCGCCGGGCACTCCGAGGCGGGCGCTCTCGCCGCCGGGCACTACGTGATCGCCACGGCCGAGCAATACTGCCGCCATGCCTGACCGCAATGTCCTGGGCGGAGACCTCGAGCCCTGCGGTACCGAGCCCCTCACCGGCTTCTATCGCGACGGGTGCTGCCACACCGGTCCTGAGGATCTCGGCAGCCACACGATCTGCGCCGTCGTCACGTCGATGTTCCTCGAGCACCAGCGTGGCATCGGAAACGACCTGATCACACCCAACCCTCAGTACGGGTTTCCCGGGCTCGTGCCGGGAGACCGGTGGTGCGTTACCGCCGTGAACTGGCTCCGGGCGCACGAGGAGGGCGCGGCGGCATATGTCGTCCTCGCCTCGACCCACGAGCGCGCGCTCGAGATCGTCCCCATCGACGCGCTCAGCGAGCACGCGGTCGACATCCCGCCCGATGCCGGGTCGCTCGCCGATCTCTAGACCGGCCGCGGGCCGGTCAGATCCATCCCATTTCCGTCGCCCGGAGGACGGCTTGGGCACGGTCGCCGACGCCGAGCTTGTCGTAGGCCTTGTGCAGGTGGCTGCGCACGGTGCTGGCGGAGAGGCCGAGCTCGTCGGCGATGACCTTATAGACCTTGCCCTGAGCGAGGATGCGAAGGACGGTCGTCTCGCGCGGTGACAGGGGCGAGGGCTCGGCTCGCCGCCGCTCGCTCCCTCCTGGGTGCGGCAGGTCGAAGAGAACATCCCTGAGCTTGGTCGGGGACAGGCCGCAGACCTGGCACAGGCTCAGCATCTTGGCGCGGTCGATGGTTTCGCCCTGCGCGTGGTGGGCGATCATGTCGGCGAGGCGCACGTACGTCGCCACGTCGTTTTCCGCTTCTGCGCTGTGATGCCTGGCCACGGCCGTGGCGAGGACGTCGGGCAGCCCCCATCGATTCAGCATCAGCCCGCCCAGGGTCGCGTGGTTGGTGCCGAGCTCGCGTTGCTCTTCGTGGACCCGCTTCTCGGGCGCGGTGGTCCGGGCGTCGATTCGGGCCGCGTAGTCGGGATGGGCGCTTTCGAGCACGAGCTTGCCGACATCGTGGAGCAGCGCCGTTACGAGGATGTCGTCGCGATGGTCCACATTCCCCTCGCGGGCGATCCGGTCAGCGGCCCGCTTGACCACGAGCGCGTGCAGCCGCGCGTGATGCATGAGCACCTCTCTTCGCGACGTGCGCCACGGGAACTCGGTCCGCGGCAGCACCTCGATGGCGGCCGCGATCTCGGCGGGGCTGAGCGCCGCCACGGCGTCAGCGACATTGGCGATCGGCCCGCTGCCGGTCACGCTCTGGGCGCGCCGCAGGATCGCGACCGTGAGACCGGTGTCGCTCTCGATCGCGGAGACGAGCTCGCCCCCGGTGGCCCCGTCGGTGACGGTCGCGGTGAGGACGCGCTCGTACGCGGGCGCGAAGACGGGGACGACGTCCAGTTGCTCGATCGCCTCGGTCAGCCCGCTGCGCCGGGCGTCGCGCTGGCGCGGGCTCCGGACGCGGGGAGCGGCAGCGGCGTCCACCTCGGTGGCGGACGAAGCGGCCGGCGTCGCCGTCGCGGGCGAGGTCCCGGTCGCGCGCAGCACGGAGACAAGGGCATCCACGATCGCGGGGTCGAACTGCGAGCCGCGACCTTGCTCGACCTGCCCGAGCGCCGTCTCAGCGCCCATCCCGCGGCGGTGCGGGCGGTCGCTGGCCATCGAGACGAACGCGTCGCAGGTGGCGATCACCCGGCTGAGGAGCGGAATCGCCTCCCCGGCGAGCCCGTCGGGGTAGCCGCCGCCGTCCCAGCGCTCATGATGGGCGCGCACAAGCGGAGCCGCGAAGGCCACCACCGGGAGCTTCTCGATGAGCTCCGCTCCGATCACCGGGTGCCGGATGACGAGCTCCCAGTCGGACGGGGTCAGGGACGTCGTGGCCAGGGCGACGCTGTCCGGGAGCGCGATCATCCCGACGTCGCGGACACGGACGGCGAGGTCGAGGCGCGCGTCGTCCTCGGCGTCCAACCCGAGCTGGTGGCTCACCTTGAGGGCAAGCTGGCGCACCATCGGCGTCGACGCATGCACACCCGGAGAGCGTGCCGCCAGCGCGGCCTCAAGTGCCGCGCCCGCCCATTCCTGGCCGTCCGTCCGCCCATTCGTTGAAGGGACCTGGGTTGATGATCGCGCTACCACGCCGCCCTTCCAATGCCACAGATCGTGTCACGCCGCCCGTAGTGCTGACGGGCCCAACGATAGCGCGATAGGAGAACTCGGCTCACACGCCGCGGATCTCATTGAACCGGGCTCAAACGCGCGCTACCCTGGCGCCCACGACGGCGTCCGGTGGCCGACCGACGGCGGACGAGGTCGAGCAACCCAAGCGTCGGACGGACGAGGCCTTGTTGGCCGAGCCGGACCATTGGAAGTCGAGATATGGAAGCACCGTCACACAGGGAGACGGCGACACCCCTTGCCGGGGGTCAGCTGCTCGCAGCGATCACGACGAACATCGTCAAGATTCTCCGCGAGCACTACGGCCGGGGGCCGATGAAGGCGAAGACGTACGTCCTCGACGACATCATCGTGGTCGTGATGCGCGGAAGCGGCTTTACCCCGCTCGAGAGGACGATCATGGACAGCGGCGAGCCCGAGCGTGTGATCGCCATGCGCGAGGATTTCCAGCGCGTCATGGCCGGGCGCTACAAGCGAATCATCGAGGACCTCACGGGGAGAAAGGTCGTGGCGTTCCTCTCGCAGGCTCACGTCGAGCCCGATATCACGATGGAGGTTTTCTTCATCGACGGGCCCTTGCCTGGCTTCGGCGCGCTGGAGATCACTGACCCAGACTAGGCGTGGCCCGTACACGCCGAGCCGATTGCTGTTAACCTAGCCGATAGTTCGAGCATTGGGCTCGGGCTTACACCAGTGCCAGCGCCCGCAGTCGTTGCTCAAGCTTCCTCCGCGTTCGCAGCACCAAAACACGGAGGACCGACATGGCCACCGGAACAGTTAAGTGGTTCAACGCCGACAAGGGGTTCGGTTTCATCACCCCCGACGATGGGACGAAGGACCTCTTCGTCCATCACTCCGCCATCAACTCGAGCGGCTACCGGGACCTTCCCGAAGGCGCGAAGGTCTCGTACGAGGCCGAGGCTGGCGAGAAGGGCCCGAAGGCGACGAACGTAACCAAGCTGTAGGAAGTATCTCCACCGCCGTGGCCGCCGCTCGCGCGGCCGGCCGCGGCGGGATGGGGCACAGATGGGCACGCAGGCCGGCGTCCTGATCGACGCCAGCGACCTGCACGAACTGCTGGTCAGCGATCCCGCCCTCGTCATCCTCGACGTCCGCTGGGCGCTTGGCGACCCGAACGGGCGCGCCGACCACCAAGCCGCTCACATCCCAGGCGCTGTCTACGTCGACCTCGGGACGGAGCTCGCGTCGCCGCCCGAAGCGGGACGGGGACGTCACCCGCTGCCGGAGCCGGCCGCGTTCCAAGAGGCAGCCCGACGGTGGGGCGTGTGCGCCGGCTCGCACGTTGTCGCCTATGACGCCGTCGGCAACGTTTCGGCCGCGCGGGCATGGTGGCTGCTGCGCTGGGCCGGCCTCGCCGACGTGCAGCTCCTGGACGGCGGCCTCGGCGCTTGGCAGCGAGCGGGGTACGCCACCGAGTCGGGCCCCGTCGTGCCCGACCGGGGCGACGTCGTCTTGGCCTCCGGCACTCTCCGCGTGATCGACGCGGACGAGTCGGCCGCGCTGGCGGGCACGGGCCTGCTCCTCGACGCTCGCGCGGGCGAGCGCTTTCGCGGCGAGGTCGAGCCCGTCGATCCGCGCGCGGGCCACATTCCCGGCGCGCTCAGCGCGCCCACGAGCGCCAACCTCCGGCCCGACGGCACCTTCGCCGAACCCGCGGAGCTGGCGCGGCGGTTTGCCTCCCTTGGCGCCGACCAAGCCGCCGCGATCGGGGTCTACTGCGGTTCGGGGATCACCGCGACGCACGAGATCGCCGCTCTCGCCATCGCCGGCTACGACGCCGCCCTTTACGCGGGCTCGTGGTCGGAGTGGGTGGCCGACCCAGCGCGACCGGTGGCAGTCGGGCCGGATTAGGGGGCCCGGCGCATGTCGCGCCCGTCGAAGTAGATCGGGATCGCTCCTCCCGTGACCGCCGGGTTCGGGCTGACGAGGGCCCTGAGTGCGGTGCCGAGGGTCTCGTGCGGCTGGTCGGGCGCCTTGCCGAACCGGCAGGCGCTGCTCGACTGGGGGGCGGAGCTGCCGAGGACGGGGACCTCGAACGGCGCCCGGCTCGTGGTGTTACCGAACCATAGGCCGAGCGGAAGGGCCACGAACGAGACCTGGTGCCGACGCAGGCTGAGCGCCTGCACGGGCATGCAGCCGATGAACGAGATGTCCGGGCGGCCGCTCTCCCGGACCGCAAGGTCGAGCGCGTCGGGGTAGAGATGGGCGGCCCGATAGTCGGTTGGGAGCGAGAGCGCGACCAGATGAGCGTGGGGGGGCGCGATGCGGTCGATCTCGACCAGGAGCCGGCGCGACTCCGTGCCCGCCGTGCGCCAGTCGAGCGCGCTGAGCACGCAGCTGACGGCGCAGAGCACCGCGACGACCCCCCACGCCGCCAGGACCGCCTTCCGGCGCGAGCGCGCGATCAGGGCCCCGATCGCGATGGCGAGGCCGACGCTCGGGAGGAGCAGGAGGCGGTCGCCGTTACGGGTATTGAGGTTGAGCGGCTGGTTGAGGACGAGGATCAGGGCGACCAGGAACCAGGCCCCGCCGGCGATCGCCAGTCGCGCGGTGACGGAGCTCCTGGCTAGCCACGCCCGCCAGAGGCCGGCGGTCAGGAGCACCAGCACGCACGCCGGGACGAGGAGGAGAACCGGGTGCTGGAGGAGCGCGAGCTGGGGAGCCGAGAGCCCGCCGAGGATGAAGCTCGCGAGCGCCCCGCCCACGCGCACGGGCGTCACCGTCTGACCGCCGTATCCGCCGACACCGCCGATGACCACCGCCCGCGGGATGAGGACGACGAGGACGGTCGCGAGCATGACGTACACCGCTCGCCAGTACCCAGGTCGCCTCAGGGCCGGCGATCCGGCGGCGTTCACCCACAGGAGGACGGCCGTGAGGACCGGGAGGACAACGGCGATCTCCTTGGCCAGCGCCGCCAGGGCGGTTAGGGCGGCGATGGCGACGTCGCGCGCGATCGATGGCCGCGCCGGCATGGCCACGAGGATGGCGGCGAGCGCCAAGGCGACTGCGAGGACGTCGGTATTGCCCGAGATCCAGGCCACCGACTCTCCGTGGCTCGGGAAGACGGCAACCGTGACTCCGGCGAGGACAGCGGCGCGCGTGCCGGCGATCCGCCGCACCAGGAGTACGACCTCGGCGCACACGATGGCGAAGAGCGCGAGGTTGAGGATGTGGGCGAAGGCCGGGCTATGCGAGAGGTCGTAGACGGCGCGGTTCCAGAGCACCCACAGCGGGCGGTAGAAGTGTCCGGAGCCTGAGGGTTGCCCGAGATCGTTGTGGGTGAAGGGCCAGGCGAGATCGGTCACGCGGCGCACGGTGCGGAGCAGGACCCAGTCGTCGGCCAAGCGCCCGCTCGAGGCGGCGGGTACGTACAGAAGCGCGCCGAGCAGGCCGCACCCGAGCGCGAGCGCGACGCCGCCCCGACCGAGGCGGGATCTCATTTGTAGTAGAACTGGATCTCGTGTTGCATGCGCTCGCGGTGGTCTTCGCCATCGCCGCCGTTGCCAGCCTGATGGTCGCCGTCGCGGGGATGGTCACGGGCCGGCCGGGGGCCCGGGCGGGCTGGCTCGTGCGGGTGCTCGCGGTCGTGTGCTTCGGCGCGGCCGTTGCCCTCAACGTCGCCGCGCACTAAGTGTTCTCGTCGTATTTGCGAACGGGGACACTAAGGCGGGTCCGGATCAGTCAGCGTCCGGGCGCGCCGCGACGACCTCCTCTGATGTTCACCACGGCCATGAGGCGGATGGTATTGCCGGTGCTCCCGCGGCGGCGTCGTCAGGCGCGATGCGCGCGTCTGGCCTAGCCGGCCGAGCCCTCGAGCAGGAGGCGGGCGACCTGGCCCGGCGCGTCCCACATCGGCAGGTGACCGCACCCGGCGAGAACGTGGCTGTGAACCTGCGGCGGGAGGCGCCGTGGACGGGAAACGAGGTGATCGTGATCGGGCCAGCCCAGCGTGACGGGCACATCGATGCGGTCGAGGCCTTGGAATCGCCCGGCGCGCATCGCCGTGTTGGTCGCGACGAAGCCCGGGGCGTCCGCGTAGGCGCGAACGAGGTGGGCGGCGGCGGCGGCGGGAACGAGTTCTGGATGCAGCATCACGCCGCCCAGCAGGGCTCGCCGCCCTTGGGGCCTGGCGGCTAGGCGCGGGAGGATCGGGCGCACGGTCCGGGCGAGCATCCTGGCCACGCTTGCCTTGGGCTCGAGCGGCGCGGCCCACAGCCCGGCGGGCGCGATTCCGGTGACAGACCGGGCGCGGCCCGCGAGCGCGAGCTCGAGCGCGACCCAGCCGCCGAGCGAGTTGCCCGCGACGTGGGGGCGCTCGAGACCGACGCCGAGGAGAAAGCGGTCAAGGGCACGGGCGAGCGCGTCCGGAGTCGGCGTCTCGGTGAGCGGAGCCGAGTCCCCGAACCCGGGGAGGTCGACGGCGATCACGGTTCGCACCGGCGCCAGCGCGTCGAGGACGGGATCCCACACGTGGCGATCCGCGCCGAGGGGGTGGAGGAGGACGAGCGGAGGACCGGTCCCCAGCCGGTCGTGAGCCAGCCCGTCGGTCGCCTGCTCGAGCCGGTGACTACGAACGCTCGCCGACGACATCAGGTCAATGTACGCGAACAGGAGCGGCCGCCCCGCCGCCGAACACCTAACGGTGAGCACGAACCGGCTCGAGGCGTTCTCCGACGGCGTTCTCGCCGTGGCCATCACCCTGCTCGTGCTCAACATCAGCGTGCCCGCCCCGAGCAAGCACCACGGCCTCGCCTATGAGCTCGCTCAGAACTGGCCGGAGTACGCCGCCTACATGACGTCGTTCATCACCATCGGGATCATCTGGATGAATCACCACGCGATGATCGCGCGCCTGCGCGAGGCCGATCACGCGATCCTGTTCTTGAACTTGCTCCTGCTCCTGAGCGTCGGGGTCCTGCCCTTCGCGACCTCGCTCATGGCCACCTACCTCCGACGCGGCCACGCGGACGCCCATCTCGCCGCCGCGGTCTACAGCGGCGCCTTCCTCGTCATGTCACTCATCTTCTCGGCCTTGAACCGGCACATCCTCCTCGTCAAGCACGACTATCTCAACGAGCACATCTCAGAGGACCGGCGCCGGGCCATCTTCAGGCGGGCGATAACGGGAATCGTGCCCTACGTGCTCGCCACCGCCCTCGCCGTCGTCTCGGCCTACATCACGCTCGCCATCTGCGCCGCGGTCGCCGCCTATTACGCGACGCCGGTGGCCAGCGGCAGCACAAGCGGCACTTGACGCACGCCCCGCTGACGTGTTAGGAAAGCACGATCACGATCACGGTCACGAGAGGGAGGTAGTGGGATGAGACGGCTGGCCTCGATGGTGGTGTGCGGCTGCGCGCTGGCCGCGCTCGCGGCGCCGGCGGTGGCGGCGGCCCAGCCCGCGTACGTGGCGCTCGGGGACTCTTACGCCTCCGGCGTGGGCACCCGGACCTACTACAGCGACGGCACGAACTGCCAGCGCAGCCCTGACGCCTACGGCCCGCTGATCGCGGCGGCGCGTGGGTACGCGCTGAGCTTCCAAGCCTGCAGCGGCGCGAAGACGACCGATGTCAACGCGAATCAGCTCGGCCCGCTGAACGGCTCGACGAGCCTCGCGACGATCACCATCGGTGGCAACGATGCCGGCTTCAGCACCGTCATCACCGACTGCGCGGCGTACTACTTCAACTGCCAGAGCGCGATCAACACCGCCGACGCCTTCATCCAGAACCGGCTCCCGGCGCTCCTCGACACGACTTACTCCGACATCCGCGCCCATGCCGCCGCGGCCCACGTCGTCGTGCTCGGGTATCCCCACCTGTTCACCGCGAGTGGGACGACGTGCAACTTCGATCTCCTCACCTCGACCCACGAGAAGGAGCTCAACCAGACCGCCGACCTCCTCGACGGGGTCATCTCCGCACGCGCAGCGGCGCACAAGTTCACCTACGTCGATCCGCGCAGCGCATTCGCGAGCCACGAGGTCTGCTCCTCGTCGGAGTGGCTCAACGGCCTCTCTAACCCGGTGAGCGAGTCCTTCCATCCCAACATCTCCGGTCAGGCCGACTTCACGTCGCTGATCGAGGGGGTGCTTCCGTAGCCGTAGCGCCGCCGTCGCCGTCGCCGCGGCGCTGTAATGAGAAGCACACACAATCGATAGAAGGTTGCAATTGCGAGGCGGCTGACATAGCGTCGGCGCCTCGATGTTCGGCTACGTCGCTCAGGTGGTTCGCGAGCTCACTCCCGCGGAGCGGCGGCGGACCGGGCTCATGTTCGGCTCGATCGCGGCGCTGCACCTGATCGGGTTCGGGGTCTTCGTCGCCTTTGTCGTCCCCTCGCACTACCGGGGCCTCGGCATCGGGGTGGCCGGGCTCGCCTACACGCTGGGACTGCGCCACGCCTTCGACGCGGATCACATCTCGGCCATCGACAACACCACGCGCAAGCTGATGAACGAAGGCAAGCGTCCGCTCAGCATCGGGTACTGGTTCTCGCTCGGCCACTCGTCGATCGTCGTGGTCATCGGGGTCGGGATCGTCGTGGCCGAGAAGGCCGTCTACGGAGCGGTGGCCAACCCCCATTCCGGCCTGCAGCAGTTCGGAGGGCTCTTCGGCACCGTCGTCTCGGCGACGTTCCTGTATCTCATCGCCGCCCTCAACGTCGTCATCCTCGCCGGCATCTTCCGCGTGTTCCGCGCCATGCGCCAGGGCGAGTACGACGAAGCCGAGCTCGAGCGCCAGCTCCAGAACCGCGGCCTGATGTACCGCTTCTTCGGTCGCTGGATGCGGACGATCAGCAAGGAGTGGCACATGTACCCCGTCGGGGTCGTCTTCGGCCTCGGCTTCGACACCGCGAGCGAGGTCGCGCTCCTGGCCACCACGGCCGTGCTCGCCACCGCGCACCTTCCGTTCTACGCGATCCTGTGCCTGCCGATCCTGTTCACGGCCGGGATGGCGCTGCTGGACACGCTCGACGGCATCTTCATGAACTTCGCCTACTCGTGGGCGTTCTTCAACCCGGTCCGCAAGGTCTATTACAACCTCGCCATCACCGGCCTCTCGGTCGCCATCTGCTTCTTCATCGGCACGATCGAGGTGCTCGGCCTCCTGCCGTCGCAGATCGGCGGCCTGCACGGCGGTTTCTGGCGCGTCATGGCCAACTTCAACATCAACAAAGCGGGCTTCGTCATCGTCGGCATGTTCATCGTGTGCTGGGCGGGAGCGATGCTCTTCTGGCGGTTCGGTCGCGTGGAAGAGAAGTGGAGCGCCGGCCTGAAGGAGGAAGTCGGCGGCTGATGACCAGTGCGCCCCAGGCGCCCACCGTCCGGTTCGAGACGCTCGAGGGAGCGGTGGCGGCGATGCGCGAGCGCGGCCTGCGGATGTCGACGCCGCGTCGCCTGATCCTCGAGGACCTGTTCGCGGCGGACGGCCCGGTCTCGGCGGAGTACGTGGCGCGCCGGCTGTCCCTCGACGCCGCCTCCGTCTACCGCAACCTCGAGACGATGGAGCGCCACGGACTCGTGCGCCACGTCCACCTCGGGCACGGCCCCGGGCTCTACGTCCTCGTCGGCCACGGCGAGCGCGAGCACCTGTACTGCGAGCGATGCGGAGCGGTGAGGACGGTGACCCCGGAGCAGCTCGACGCGCTCCGCGAGATTGTCCGCGACCAGTTCGGGTTCGAGGCCCGCTTTACCCACTTCCCCATCGTCGGGCTGTGCCCGCGGTGCGCGGCCGGGGAGACGATCGATCATGCACATGGCGATCACGCGCACGAGCACTCACATGGCGCCGAGCACCAGCATCAGCACAGTCACGGCGACCACGTGCACTCGCACGCGCACGAGCACTAGCCCTCGCGGGATAACACGCTGGGCGAACGTCGCGCGCGTTTGCGGACAGGAACTGACCTGAACAGCCCGTACGGTGGGTCCTGATACCCACAAGCAACGAAGGGACAGCACACCATGCTTGAGCGAGACGGATACGTGCCGGGAGTCCCGTGCTGGGTCGACACGAGCCAACCCGATCCAGAGGCGGCCGTGGCCTTCTACGGCGGCCTGTTCGGGTGGGACTTCGAGGACGCTATGGCGCCGGGGGAAGACGGCCACTACTTCATTGGCCGCCTCCACGGCGGGGACGTTGCAGCCGTCGGCCCAGCGCCGCCCTCGGACGCACCGCAGCGTCCCGCGTGGAACACCTACATCTGGGTTGCGGATGCCGACGAGACCTGCTCGAAGGTGCTTGACGCCGGCGGGCGGGTACTCACCGACCCGTTCGACGTAACGGACGCGGGCCGGATGGCCGTGTGCCTGGATCTCGAAGGCGCCGCGTTCTGCACCTGGCAGCCGAAGCGGCACAAGGGCGCACAGATCGTCAACGAACCCGGCTCGGTCAACTTCAACAGCCTCCACACCCGCGACGCGGATGCCGCGAGGACCTTCTACGGTCGAGTGTTCGGGTGGGAGCTGCTCGGCCTCCCGGGCGCGGGCATGTGGCGACTCCCGGGATACGGCGACTTCCTGGAGTTGCGCGATCCAGCGCTCCGTCAGCGGATGGCGCAGACCGGAGCCCCGCAAGGCTTCGAGGACGTCGTGGCTGCCCTCAACCCGATCGCGGACGACCGACCCGACGTACGCGCGCACTGGGGCGTGACCTTCGCGGTCGACGATGCGGACGCGACGGCCGAACGGGCGGCGGAACTCGGAGGTAAGGTCGAGGTCGCACCATTCGACGCGCCCTGGGTGAGGATGACGGTGATCAGCGATCCGCAGGGCGCGACGTTCACCGCGAGCAAGTTCGTCCCCGAGAACCGCGATCTCGACCGCCAGGCCAACACCGCAGGGACGGCGGCTTAGCGGACGCTTTGGGCCCGCCGGGGCCGCGGCGGCGGGGGGTGTGTTGCGAAACCCTTGAAATACAAGGGAAACGCAGCACGCCGCGCCCGTGCGAGGGGCTTGAAGCAGCCCGTTGCGGTAGCGACGAGCGACCTGCGGAGGGACTGAGCTCAGCCCGTGTTGCGCAGGCCGCTGGCGATGCCGTTGATGGTGAGGAGGCTGATGCGGCCGAGCTGGTCCGCGACCCTGGCGGCCCCGGGGACCCCATCGGCCCCGCCAACAGCGCCAGCCTCGCCAGCACCGCCGGCCCCATCCGCCCCCCCGGCCCCGTTGGCACGGAGCCGGCGCAGGAGCTCGAGCTGGACGAACGAGAGCGGGGCCACGAAGGGACCGCGGCGGTCGATCGAGGCCTGGAGGACGGGCTGGCGGTCGAGCAGGCGCTCGGAGCGGAGAACGAGGCCGAGCTCGTGCTGTGAGCGCTCGAGCTCGGACAC
>JAXDGF010000234.1:0-5509 GCA_034665165.1 Solirubrobacteraceae bacterium
CATCGAGCGGTTGGAGCTGCGCGAGCCATGAGCGTCGAGGTCTCGTAAGGTGGCGAGATGCCGGGCGAGGACCAGGAGCGTTGGACCGTCGCGCTCAGACGCCGGCGCTGGCTGGCGAGGATCCGCCGGGGCGTGGCGGCGGGCCCGTGGTACACGCAGGTGCTGGCCGGGATCGCCCTGAGCTACCCCGACTGCTGCTACGTCGAGATCGGAGTGGAGTACGGGGTGTCGATGACCGTGATCGCTCGTCATTGCCGCGAGGCCCACGGGTGCGACATCGACGATCGCTCGCACTTGATGCCTCGTGGCGCTCGCTTCTGGCACATGCCGTCGGATGAGTTCTTCGCCACCTACGACGGGTCGCCTCCGACGCTCACCTTCATCGACGGCGGCCACACCTACGAGCAGGCCAAGCGCGACTACGAGAACGCCAAACGCATCCTCGCCCCCGGCGGCATCATCGCTCTCCACGACACCTGGCCCGGAGACAAGGCCAACACCACACCCGACCGGTGCGGCGATGTGTGGCGGCTGGAGCGCGAGATCACGACGCAGAAATTCACCTTCGAGGTCTTCCCCGGGCTCACGCTTGTACGTCCCTAGCGCCCGCCACAGCGTTCGTCGGCGGGCGCCCCGGCCGGACGGGATCGCCGATTCCGTGACGATAGGGTGACGAGGACATGAAGGTCATCTACACGCTTACCGACGAGGCGCCGGCCCTCGCCACGCGCTCGCTCCTGCCCATCGTCGAGGCCTTCGCCGGAGCGGCCGGCGTCGAGCTCGAGCTGCGCGACATCTCGGTTTCGAGCCGGATCCTGGCCCAGTTTCCCGAGCGCCTGAGCTCCGAGCAGCAAGTGCCCGACGCCTTGGCCGAGCTCGGGGCGCTGGCCAAGACGCCGGCGGCCAACATCATCAAGCTCCCGAACATCAGCGCCTCGGTGCCCCAGCTCAAGGCGGCGATCGCCGAGCTCCAAGGCAACGGCTACGCGCTCCCCGACTACCCGGATGAGCCGGCCGGGGACGAGGAGCGCGAGGTGCGAGCGCGCTATGACCGCGTCAAGGGGAGCGCTGTGAACCCGGTGCTCCGCGAGGGCAACTCGGACCGCCGCGCGCCCGCTTCGGTCAAGGAGTACGCGCGGCGACACCCGCACTCGATGGGGGCCTGGTCTCAGAGCTCGCGCTCGCGGGTGGCGACCATGACCGCCGGAGACTTCCGCTCGACCGAGCGGTCGGTCACGGTCGCCGGCGCGGGCACGGTCACGATCGAGCACGTCGCGCCCGACGGGACGGTGACCGTTTTGAAGCCGGCGTTCCCCGTGCGGGCGGGTGAGGTCCTCGACGCCGCGGTTATGCGGGCGGGCGCCCTGGACGAGTTCCTCGTCGCTCAGATGAGCGAGGCCAAGGACCAGGACGTGCTCTTCTCCATCCACCTCAAGGCGACGATGATGAAGGTGTCCGATCCGATCATGTTCGGGCACGCGGTGCGGGGGTACTTCGCAGATCTCTTCGCCGAGCACGGCGCCGCGCTTGCCTCGCTGGGTGTCAATGCCAATGACGGCCTCGCGGCCCTGCTCACCGCGGTCGAGAAGTTGCCCGAGCACGAGCGCGCCTCGGTGCACGCCGCCATCGAGGCCGCTTTCGCGACCGGCCCGCGGCTGGCGATGGTCGACTCCGATCGCGGGATCACGAACCTCCATGCCCCGAGCGACGTGATCATCGACGCGTCGATGCCCGCCGCCATCCGGTCCTCGGGGCAGATGTGGAACGCGCACGGGGAGATGCAGGACACCAGGTTCACCATCCCCGACCACTCCTACGCCGCGCTCTACGCCGAGACCGTCGACCACTGCCGCGAGCACGGCGCCTTCGACCCGGCCACGATGGGCACCACCCCGAACGTCGGGCTCATGGCCCAGGCCGCGGAGGAGTACGGATCCCATGAGACGACGTTCGAGATGGAGCGCCCCGGCATCGTCCGCGTCAGCGACGGTGAGGGAGCGACGCTGATCGAGCGGACGGTCGAGCCGGGAGACATCTGGCGCATGTGCCGCACCACGCACGCCGCCGTCGAGGACTGGACGCGGCTCGCGGTCGCACGCGCACGCGAGACCGGTGTGCCGGCGGTGTTCTGGCTCGACGAGGATCGGCCCCATGACGCCGAGCTCCTGCGCAAGGTCCGCCCCGCGCTCGCCGAGCTCGACGCCGGCGACCTCGAGATCGAGGTCATGGACGTGGCTTCAGCGACCCGCTTCACGCTCGAGCGCGCCCGTCGCGGCGAGGACACGATCTCGGTCACCGGCAATGTCCTGCGCGACTATCTGACCGACCTTTTCCCCATCCTCGAGCTCGGCACGAGCGCCAAGGTGCTCTCGATCGTCCCCCTGATGGACGGCGGCGGCCTGTTCGAGACTGGAGCCGGCGGTTCGGCGCCCAGGCACGTTCAGCAGTTCCTCAAGGAGAATCACCTGCGCTGGGATTCGCTCGGTGAATTTCTCGCCCTCGTCCCCTCCTTCGAGCTCCTGGCCGAGAAGACCGGGAACCCGCGCGCCAAGGTCCTGGCCGACACGCTCGACCGCGCCACGGGCCGGGTGCTCGAGGAGAACCGGTCGCCGTCACGGAGGACGGGAGAGGTCGACAATCGCGGCAGCCACTTCTACCTCGCGCTCTACTGGGCGCGCGAGCTGGCCGACCAGAGCGAAGACGGCGACCTCGCCGCCCGCTTCGCCCCCCTCGCCGACCGTCTGGCCGCGGACGAGGCGACGATCGCCGAGGAGCTGAGCTCGGTGCAAGGTTCACCAGTCGATATCGGCGGCTACTACCTGCCCGACCCGCGCCGGGTGGTCGCGGCGATGCGCCCGAGCGCTACCTTCAACGCGGCCATCGAGAACTTCTAAGGGGTGGCGCCGGGCGCGTAAGGCGCGAGCTCCGGGGAGGTCCTGCTCGCACTGGTGGACGGTCACGCCGTCGCGGCGCTATCGCTTGAAGACGGGCGCGTCGTCGCCAACCCGTTTGTTCGCACCGTCGAGGTGGTCGCCGTCCTGCGCGTGCGTGCCGAGCAGCTCTCGGTGGCGCCGCCGCGCCGCCACCGCCTGGCACGAGTCCCGCACGTGCGCCTCGCATAAACCGGCTGTGATGCGCTCGCCGCGCCGGCGTATAGCTTGCGGTACCCGGCACGTCGATCGAAGGAGTTTCTATGCATGTGCGGATTGCGACCGCGGTGGTGGCCATGTCGCTGCTGTGCGCCCCGGCGGCGCTCGGCGACACGACGACGCCGGCGCTCAGCGTCAACGGTTCAGGCTCGGTGATGGTGATGCCCGACGTGGCCTCGCTGACCGCGAACGTAACTCGCACGGCGCTGACGTCCTCGGCGGCGCTCGGAGCGGCCAACCGCAGGGTCGACGCCATCGTGGGCGCGGTCCGCGCCGTGGGAGTGCCGGCGGCGGGAATTCAGACCGACCTCGTCGACGTGTCTCGACGCACGATCGGCATCGGACCACACAAGCACCGCCACTTCGTACGGCGCTTCATCGCGACCGAGTCGCTCTCGATCACCACCACCGCGGCCATGGCCGGCCAGGTCATCGACGCCGCCGTGCACGCGGGCGCCGACAGCATCAACGGGCCGAGCTTCTCGTTTTCCGATCCGTCGGCGGGCATGGTGGCCGCCACCAATGCGGCGCTCGCCGACGCCCGGCGGCGCGCCGACGCGGCGACCGCGACCCTCGGCTATAAGGTGACCGGGGTTCAGTCCGTCAACCTAGACCCTTCGTCCGGCAGCGTCTTTCCGCCGGCCGCCGCCAGCACTCCGGCTCCGGTGGTGAGGAAGGCACCCGCGCCGACGCCGACGACCGTGCACCCGGGCGCCCAGGAGGTTGACGCCACCGTCACCGTCATCTTCACCATCGCCCCCGGCTGAGCGCTGTCCTCAAGTCCCATTCTCAGCTGCCGATGCATATCCGGTGAGCGCGTCGATCCCGCCACCTGGTCTTCAACCGGAGCAAGAGCCCGTGAAGTTCGAACTCCCGTCGCCGCCGCGCGCGGTGAGTCGGGTCGTCAAGGCGGTGGCGGGCGGCGCCGCACTCGTGGCGATCGTCGTCGTCGCTTTCCTCGCCTTGGGGGGATCCGGCGGGTCCGGGATCGATCCAGTGGCGCAGGCGGCCACGGTCTCGACCGCGGCGCCGGGGTACCAGATGCACCTCTCGATGCTGATGACCTCCCCCGCCTTCCCGACGCCGATCACCGCCACAGGCGATGGAACCTTCGACGGCCGCACCCACTCGGCCTCGGTGTCCATCGCCATGAACTTCGGGAACGTGCCGCAGCTGACGCGCGCGCTGGGGAGCAGCACCTTGGATATACGGGAGATCTTGGCCGGCACGACGATCTATATGAAGCTCCCCCCGGCGGCGGTGCAGGCGTTGCCGCTCGGAGGCAAGCAATGGCTCGCGATCAATCTCGCCAAGGTGAAAGGCATCTCCGGCGTGTCCTCTCTCCTGAGCAACCCGACTTCCAGCAACCCCGCGCAGTTCCTCCAATACCTCCGAGCCGAGTCCGACAGCATCGCCACCGTCGGGACCGAGCAGGTGGGCGGCGTCATGACCACGCACTACCACGTCGATCTGAACTTCGACCGGGTCGCGGGCGCCCTGCCGGCAGCGGACCGACCGGCGGTGAGCCGGGCCATCGCCACTATCGAGCAGGAGACGCACCTGCACCGCGTGCCCGCCGACGTGTGGGTCGACGGCCACCATCTCGTGCGCCGGATCAAGATGGCGATCGCCGTGCCCGCCTCGACAGGACCGGGCCTGACCGAGAACATGACGATCGACTTCGTCCACTACGGAGTCGAGCCGGCGGCGGCACCCCCTCCGGCGGGCCAGGTCACCGACATGAGCGGCCTGCTCGGCTAGGCTCCGCGTCCGAGGCCCACTCATCGACGGAGGTGCTGACGTGATCGTGATGTTTTCTGCCCGCCGCCTCAAGCCTGGCGCATGGGACCAGTTCCGCCGGGCCTGGGACCCTGGCGATGCGTGGCCGCCCGGCCTCGAGCGTGCGTACCACGCGCGCAACATTCGCGACGAGGACGAGGTCATCTCGTTCGGGCTTTTCGACATGACCAAGGACCAGTACCACCAGTGGCGCGCCGAGGCCGACGCGCAGGAGATGCAGCGCGTGGATCACCTCTCGGCCTTCGTCGAGAACGAGCCGGTGTCGGGCGTCTACGAGGTGATCGACGCCGTCGGCCCCTAACCCTCAGGTACGGGTGTCGGCTGCCACCACCGAGCTCGCGGGCAGCGGGGGTGGGAGGGCTGGCAGCCGATCTCGTGCCGTATCGACGGGCTGACCCGCCAGCTGGCCCCCGGCGCAGTCCGCGCAGGTGACGGCGCGCCTGGGATTGCGGATTCCGGCCAACCCGAGCACCCCGCCCATGGCAACGAGCACCACGGAGATGCCGATCCCGACGTGGAAGGCATGAACGGACGCCGATTGAACCGCGCTTGCGACCGGG
>JAXDGF010000235.1:0-10507 GCA_034665165.1 Solirubrobacteraceae bacterium
CGGACCGAGTTCACGACCTCCTCGATCGAGTCCTCCTCGCCGGCGGCGACCGCCTCGACGATCGCGCCGGACAGGGCGACGCCGGGCGGGATGGGCAAGCCACCCCGCGCGGCCTCTCCGAGCCCGACCGCCTTGGACCCGAAGAGCGAGTCGTCGGCGGCCTCCTCGAGCGGAACGACGCTCTTCACTCGAGGACCGTAACTTCGGCGGCGTCGCCGTCGACGCGGACGCGGGCTCCGTCGGGGATGCGGTCCGTGGCGTCCCGGGTTCCGACGACGCCGGGGATACCGTACTCGCGGGCGACGATGGCCGAATGCGAGAGCAAGCCGCCGCTGTCGGTGACGATGGCGCCGAGCAACGGGAGCAGGATGTTGAACGCTTCCGTGGTGGACTCGGTCAGGAGGACGTCGCCCTTGACGATGCGGTCGAACTCCGTCGGTCCCGATACGCGCCGTGCCGTCCCTTCGTAGACGCCGCCGCTCGCCCCGAAGCCCCGGAGCACGTTCTCGCTGTGCTCCGCCGTCGAGCTTCCGAACAGCGCATCCAAGGTAATGCCCACGGCGCGCATGACGCGGGCGACGCCCGGGGGCAGGCCCGACGGGTCGGGCGGGGGAGGCATCGGCGGACCGAGGGTCCGGGGGGCCTCCTTGGCGTTGTGGGTCGTGCGCCAGTCGTGCCGCTCGGCGAGCTCGTCGGCGGAGGGCCCGTTGGTGCCCAGCACGAGCGCGAGCATCTCCTCGTGCCCGGCGTCGACGAAGTGCTCGGGGTCGTGGATGCGGCCCCGGGCCGCGACCCGGCGGCCGGCGCCGATGGCGGCGCGGCGCATGATGCCCGACGCCCAGATGTCGCTGAACACCCCCCGCTCGTCGCGGATCCGGTACATCAGGCGGGCCTCGCCGAGCATCTCGTCGAACTCGTCGCGGTGCTCCTCGGGGACCTTGGCGCGGACCTCGGCGATCTTCGCCTCGACCTCGGCCGCGGTCGTGTCAACGTCGTCGGCGCCGGCCACAGCGGCGCGGATCGCGCGCAGGAGCGCGTCGGGGAGCTCGAGCGCGTAGCGCCCGGAGATGTCGAAGCCGTCGAGCAGTCGGTAGCCGGTGAGCTCGAGATACGCCGAGACGGCGCGGCCGGCGTCGCTGTCGAGCGAGCGCAGCTCCGCTAGCACCGTGCCCGGATCGCCGTCTGACTCGAGCAGGGCATGGGCTTCGGGATCGGCCTTCACGGCCGTGACCATCGCTTCGAACTCGCCGGATACCCCCGCGGAAACGGGGGCGGCGCCGCGCGTCATCCCGAGCAGCTCGGCAGGCGACACGCCCGTCCAGTCGCCGGCGTGGGCGAGGAGATCCCCGATCGCGATCAGCGCCGCGCCGGTATGGCGCATGTGCTGGTAGATCATGTCCGAGTGGTGCTCGCGGCAGGTGGTCAGGTACTCGGCGAGCTCCTCGTCGGAGAGGGCGTCCGGATCCACCGACTGGAGCTCGCGATGCTTCGCGATCGACGCCGGCTTGAACGTCTCATCCCAGTCCCGGAGCTGATCGCGCCAGAGCTTCCCCGCCCATACCTCCTCCGCGCGCTGGAAGCGCTGCGGGATCTCCTCCTCGGGGACGGGCGCGGGCCGGTTATAGGCGAAGCCATTGACGTATCCGGTCTCGAGACCGTCGATGAGCATCCCGTAGTAGCTGGCGAACTCGGCGCAGCCACGCTTGAACGGCTCCGGATGCATCTCGGCCCAGTAGCGCGTCACGGGACGAGGGAAGTGGACGGGGTCCAGGTTCCACGGACCGGGTCCAGGCGGCTCGAACTTAAGCTCGGGCGTTGACTCTACAAACGTCATTGAGGGTTCCCCTTCTCAAATTTGCCCCGGGCTCGCCGCAGCGAACCCCGAAGGTGGAGTCTTCCGCATCCGGTTGCCGTGCGCAAGTGCTGACGCCCTGGTGGCGCTCGGGTCGTGATCCGGGGGCTGAGAGACCGGGGCAGAGAGACCGTGGGTTGTAGAGTCGTTTTCCCGGACAGAACTCCGATCAAGGAGCAGCCATGGCCGAGAACGAGCCCTCACCCGAGCGCGACGTCCACGCCGCCCTCAACCAGCCCGCGACGGACCCCGACCCCACCGAGTGGCCGGACCCTTACGACAAGCGGCCCGACCCACGCGATCCGACCGATCCTCAGGACATGGACTTCGGCGACGCGCACACCCCGACCGGGGCCACGAGCACGAGCGAGCCGCACCACGAGTCGGATCTCGCGGTCGACCCGCGCAAGGCGAATCCACACGAGTCGGACAAACGCAAGTAGCCGGGACTGCGGGCGAGGGCGCGGTCACGGTACGCGCGACCGGCGTGGCGGGGCGACGCCTCGGCGCGTCACGGTGAGGATGGCGCCGGCACCGGCTCCGGCGAGTAGCAGGAGTCCTACCGCGATCGGGACGGTGTTGGACCCTTCGCTTGGCTGACTCTTGGCGGTCTTCGCGCCGGCGGCGCGTGTGAGCGCGATCAGGGACAGTGACTTAGTGTCAATCTCCGTCAGCGTCTGGCCTTCGAGTGCGACATCGAGACGCTCACCCGACAGGGTAAGTCGTGCTTGCCAAGGATTGACATTGGTGGGAAAGGCCGCGACGTCGATGCACCGCGCCGTCAGACGAGCGGTGTCGAGCGCGTGCACGAAGGGCTGGCCGTTACCGTCATAGAGCGTGTAGGCCCACCGGCCGTCAGCGCTGCTCACGCGCGTGATCGGGTTGCCTCGCATCGCTTCACCGCGGTTGCGCGGGTCGACGATGTCGCGGGCGAGCAGGTGCCCGGTGCGCGCACTGAGCGCACGTACCCGATAGCGCGTCGGATCGAACCGCGACGTGTACTGAATCAGGTAGATCCACTCGCCGCCGGGTGAGATCGCATCGAAGCTGAAGTCCCCGCGGAGCCGCTCGAACCGGAGCGGGTGAAGCGTGGGCGCGGAAAGGACTGCGAGCTCGGTCGACCGCTGCGGGAACGCCGTACGCGGGCGAATGAGAACGAGCGTCCGGCCGTTCGCCGACAGCCCTGACGCGGAACCGTCGTAGGCGACGACCGGGACGTCGAAGCGACCCGGGAGCGCCGCGCGGGCCTGCGTGCGTCCGGACGTCGTGACCGCCCTGACGATCGTCTCGTGCCGGCGCGGCCGCGCCAAGTACCGGCGCGTGCCGTCGAGCGAGCGCACGCCGCGGGTACCGCCCGTGAACCCAAGCACGGGCAGACCGTCCGCGCGCGCAGCGGTTGCCCCGACCGCCTGTAGTGCCAGCGCGATGGCGACAGCGCTAACCGTCCGTCGAGTCATCCGTTCGCCTCTCCTCCGCTGGGATTTGGTGAGTCGCTCTAGTTACGCGAGACGGAGGGTGAGAGGTCCCCGGCCGTGCCGTATTTGGTCAAGTCGGGGGGTGTGCTGCAAATGCATCGGCATGAGGGTGTCGCAAAAGTGTGTCGCGAACGCTCAAGGAGGGGTCGTGTAGAGGATTCTTCATATAGGTGGTGCTGTGCGAGAGCCACCGAACCGCGAGCGCTTGAGGGCAACATTGTTTCCGCATACCGGACACAATGTTGCCCTCAACGCCGACGCGGCCTTCCGGCTGCCCGCCCCCCCGAAACCACCAACACATCCCGTCATCGTGAACTGCGAGCCACGCCTCGCTCCTACACATTCGGCGGCGTGGCCGGAGCCCAAGCGGCGGACGGGCCTCGAACCCGCGACCTCGAGCTTGGGAAGCTCGCGCTCTACCAACTGAGCTACCGCCGCGCTCGGGGCGATTCTAAAGGTCGGTAGCCCTGACCGGGGTGCCCGGCAACCGCACTCGTGATCTATAGGAACCGCTCTATGTATCTCGATTGTGTTTTGCTTGTTTTCTATCCCGCGATCCGTATCGTCGTTCACCCGGGGCGGCCGGTAGATCGAGAGGTGTGCATGAGTGCAGCAAGGGTCCGTGACGATGAGCAGCGGTCAGGGACCGGCCTCCGGCTGGTGGCGCACGACGTGTGCGGCGTCTCGGTCGGCGAGGCGACGAGCTACGAGGATGGGTTGCTGACCGTCGGCCGGCGCGAGGCCGCTGAGCTCCTCGACCATCCGGCCCTCAGTGCCGTGCGCATCGCCTGCGCCTCGCCAGGCGAGAGCACGCGGATCGTCAAGGTGCTGGACGCGGTTGAGCCTCGCTGCAAGGCTGGCGGCGACGGAGCCCCCGGAGCCCCCGGAGCGCCCGGAGCCCCCGGAGCCCCCGGACGAGCGGACGCGGAGGTGTTCCCCGGACTGCTCGGGCCTGCCCGGCTGTGCGGCCGCGGTGAGACCCACGTGCTGCGCGGCGCAGCCGTCGTGAGCGCCGGCTTCCTCCCGCGAGCGCAGGAGGCGGTGATTCAGATGTCGGGGGAGGGCGCCGAGCTCTCGCCCCTCGCCGCGACCCACAACGTGGTGGTCGAGTTCGAGCCCGCCCGAGATGCACCCTGGGAGGAAGTCGCGGGCGCTCTGCGCCTCGGCGTCCTGCGTCTCGCCGTGCACCTGGCCCAGGCGGCGATGGCGGCCGCGCCGGACTTCGTCGATGAGCTCCAGCCACCATCTGCGCCAGCCGGCGAGCTCCCGCGCGTAGTGGCCGTGACCAACATCCAGACCCAAGGCGCGTTCAAGGACGTGCTCGTCTACGGCCGCAGCATGGCGGGATCGCTCCCGACCTGGATCGATCCGTGCGAGCTGGCCGACGGCGCCGTCGTCAGTGCCCAGTACGGGCACCCGGCGCTCAAGAACCCGACGTTCGTTCACCAGAACAACCCCGTCGTAGCGGCCCTGCGGGCGAGCGAGGACGTGGAGCTCGCGGGCGTCATCCTCTGCCCCGAGCCGGTGACCGAGAACGAGAAGCGCTTGGTTTCAGAGCACGCGGCCCGGCTGTGCGCGGCGCTCGGCGTCGATGGAGCCATCGTCACCAAGGAGGGCGGCGGGAACGCCGACGGCGACGTGGCGCTGAAGCTCGACGCGCTCGAGGACCTGGGAATCCAAGCCGTCGGTCTCTTCGCGGAGATGGCGGGGCGCGACGGGACGGGACCCGGACTCGTCGTCGCTCCCACCCACGCAGCCGCCCTCATCTCGACCGGCAACTACGACGAGCTTGTCCGGCTGCCCGCGACCGAACGCGCCCTCGGCGGCGGGCGGCTGGGGATCGTCGACGCGGGGGCGAACGAAGAGGTCGAGCTCCCGATCGCTGCCATCTACGGTTCCCTGAATCCGCTCGGTTGGAACCGCGTGACGTCCGCGGTGGAGGCGTGATGCGGATCGTCCACTACCTCAACCAGTTCTTCGCCGGCGTCGGAGGGGAGGAGGCAGCAGGAAATCCGCCTGAGGTGCGCGAGGGCGCCGTCGGGCCCGGCCGCGCGCTGGCCGCGCTCCTCGGACCCGGCCACGAGATCGTCGCCACCGTCTTCTGCGGCGATGACTACGCCGCCTCGGACCCGTCGGCCACCGACGAGCTGCTCACGCTCGTGCGCGAACTCTCCCCCGATCTGGTTGTCGCCGGCCCGGCCTTCACCAGCGGCCGTTACGGCTTGGCGTGCGGGCGCGTGGCCGCCGCCGCGGTACGCGAGGGCATTCCCGCCGTGGCCGCCATGCACCCCGAGAACCCTGGCCTCGACGAGGCCGCGCCGGCGCCCGCGATCGAGAGCGGGAGGACGGCGCGCGAGATGCGCCCGTCGCTCGAGCGGCTCGCGGGCGCGATCGAGACGCTCTCGCGCGGGGAGGAGCTGCGCCCAGCGGACGGGCGCGTGGGAAAGGTCCCCCGGCGCAACCGGCTCGACGAGCGCACGGCCGCGAGCCGGGCCGTCGAGCTGCTCCTCGCGCGCCTCGCCGGCGACCGCGAGCGCACGGAGGTGCCCCTGCCGAGCTTCGGGTCAGTGACGCCGAGCGCGCCGCTCGAGGACGCCGCGGTCGCACGCATCGCCCTCCTCACCGAGGGCGCGCTCGTCCCCACCGGCAACCCCGGCCGGCTCGAGTCGGCCCGAGCGACGCGGTGGCTGCGCTACCCGCTCGAAGGGCTGGACGAGCTCGAAGCGGGCGCCTTCCAATCCGTGCACGGCGGCTTCTCGACCGTGGCCGCGAACGCAGATCCCCACCGTCTGGTGCCGCTCGACGTCGCACGCGATCTCGAGCGGGAAGGGCGGATCGGCGCCCTGCACCACGAGTATCTGGTGACGGCGGGCAACGGGACCCAGGTGGCGACTGCGCGCAGCTTCGGGGTCGAGTGGGCCGCCGAGCTGCGCAAAGCCGGAGTCCAGGCCGCGATCCTGACCGCGACATGAGGAACGGGAACGCGTTGCGGGTCAACGCTGAGCAAAGAGCTGGAGCGAGCAGGGATTCCGACGGCGCTGCTGTGCAACCTCGTCTCGATCGCGATTCGGGTTGGCGCGCCCCGGATCGTGCCCACGCGGGGGATCCCGTTCCCGACCGGAGACCCCGAGCTCGCACCCGAGGAGGAGAGGCGTTTGCGCCGGCGACTGCTTGACCGCGCCCTCGAGGCGCTTCAGACCCCCGTCGACGGCCCCACCGTGTTTGACGCCGACGACGAGCGCGGGACAACCCAGACGGCGACTTCCGGATCCGCCGCCACGGAGGCGTCGACCCCGTGAGGCAGCCCGTCGTCTCCGCCGCGAGCGCGATCCTTGCGCATACGCCGAGCCTCGCCCGGCTGGGCTCGAAGCCCTCGCGCCAGCTTGCCCGCGACCCCGGACTCGAGGAGCGGTTCCTCGGGGCGCTCAGAACCTTCGAGCAGGCGCTCGCCTACCCGCCCCATCGCGCCTTCCTGGGCGAAGTCCATCCGCGCGATCTGCCTCAGCGACCGTGGACCGACGCCGCGCCCAACGGCAGCGCGCGGTTCACGCCGGCCGGGGAGCTGATACCCGAGGAAGAGTTCCTCGCCCTGCTCGCGAGCGTGGACGAGTTCGACCTCGTCACCCTCGAGCCGTCCCTCGCCGCGCGGGCGACTTCAGTTCTTGCCCGCCACCCGCTCGGTGCGCATCTCGACCTCGAACGCGTGGCGTCCGCCGCGGGCGACGTGGAGGCCGCGCTGAACGAACCGGGTGCCCTCGCCCTCCCGGTGGCCGGGACCAGCCTCGGCGGGGTGATCCGCCGTGCCCACGACGCCGACGAAGCGCTCGCGGCCCCCGTTCTGCTCGAGAACCTGGCCTCGAAGGCGACGGCCACGCTCGCGCTTCTGCACCTCCTCGAGCGCCAGGGGGTGGATCCGGCTTCGATCGACTACGTGATCGGCTGCGGCGAGGAGGCGATCGGCGATCGCTACCAACGCGGAGGAGGCAACCTTGGTAAGGCGGTCGCGGCTGCCGCGGGGCTCTCGAATGCTTCGGGTGTCGACGTCAAGAACTTCTGTGCGGCTCCGATCCCGGCCCTCGTGATCGCCGCGAGCCTGGTTGCGTCAGGCGTCTTCCAGCGTGTGGCCGTGATCGCGGGTGGATCGCTGCCGAAGCTGGGCATGAAGTTCGAGGGCCACCTGAAGCACGACCTGCCCGTGCTCGAGGACGTGCTCGGCGGGATCGCAGCGCTCGTCGAGGCCGATGACGGCCGCTCTCCCGTGCTTCGCCTCGATGCCGTCGGCCGGCACCGGGTCGCGGCCGGAAGCTCGGCGCAGCAGATCATGGAGGCGCTGACGGTGCAGCCGCTGCGCGAGGTCGGCCTGCGCATGGTGGACGTCGACGACTACGCCACCGAGCTCCACAACCCCGAGGTCACCGAGCCGCAGGGCTCGGGCAACGTCCCCGAACGCAACTACCGCCTGATCGCCGCCCTCGCCATCCGTGCCGGCGAGATCAGCCGCGAGGAGCTCCCTGCCTTCGTGGCGCAGCGGGGCATGCCCGGATTCGCTCCCACCCAGGGCCACATCGCATCGTCGCTGTGCTATCTGACGCACGCGCTCGACGGCCTGCAGCAAGGAGGAGCCGAGCGCGTGCAGATGATCGCCAAGGGCAGCCTCTTCCTCGGTCGCATGTCGGAGCAGTCGGACGGGATGAGCCTGCTTCTCGAGCGCAATCCGGCGAGCCAATGACTCAAGAGACGAAAGGAGCTTCACATGAGCACCCCTGAGATCGCCGAGGCCACGCGCGAGAACTTTCTCGAGCTGGTGGCAGACGGGCTCGTGATGGTCGATATCTGGGGCCCGGAGTGCAAACCGTGCCTGGCCCTGATGCCGCACGTCGCGCGCATCGCGGAGGAACGTCCCGAGCTTCGGGTCGTCAAGCTCGAAGCGCCGAAGGCGCGGCGCGTGTGCATCGATCTCCGCGTCCACGGGCTGCCGACCTTCCTGCTCATGCGCGACGGCGAGGAAGTCTCCCGGCTGTCGGCGTCGCAGCTGTCGCCCACTCAGCTGCGCGAGTGGCTGGACGGGCAACTGGAGGTCTCGCAAGCCGGATGAGAGACTGTGACCCCTTCGACACGAGAGAGGAGGTGAGTAACCCATTGCTTACTGACAAGCTGACGATCGTCCTCGGCGAGCGCGATGGCATCGCCGGACCGGCGATCGCCGCGTGCGTCAGGGCGGCGCAAGGCACGGTCGCGTTCGCGTCGACCGAGTGCTTCGTCTGAACGGCCTCGGGAGCAATGGACCTACAGAGCCAGGAGGCGATCAAGCGACTGGTCGAGGAGCACGGGCGCGAGCGGATTCTCGTGCTGCTTGGCTCCCCGGACCCGGAGGCGGCCGAGATTGCGGCCGAGACCGTAATCCTCGGTGATCCCACCTACGCAGGTCCATTGACGGAGACCCAGTTGGGTCTCGAGGTGTACCACGTGCTGGAAGACGACATCCGTACGCAGATCCCGGCCGAGGTGTTCGAGGAGCAGATCGGTGTGATGGCCGACGTGCTCGACGCGCCTGGGCTCGCGGAAGCGGTGGCGGGGATGCGAGCCAAGGCACCCTGAGAAGCGCGTTGTTGCGCCGCGATGACGAGCGATCTCGATGCCCGCGCGAAGTCGGCCTCGCGAGCGGCGCTCCACCTCCTGGCCGCCGGCGGCCTCCTGGCGGGCTGTGGCGGCAGCGTCGCTGCCCGCCAAGCGAAGGGGGCCGCGCTGTTCACCGAGGCTTGCGGTGCCTGTCATTCGCTGGTCGGCCGGCAATCGCCGGCACTACAGGGTGGTGACCTGCTCGGTTACCGCTTCGGCCGTGAAGCGATGCGCGAGTTCGCGCGCGAGATGCCGGTGCGCCGTGCGCTCGACGCTCGAGAGCTCACGGCGGTGGTGGATTACGTGGTCGCGTCTGAGGCCCGCGGGCGCCCGCGGTGACCCCGGCGCCCCTCAGCCCGCCCCCACTGGCACGAGCTCGCCCACCGCCGCCTGGGTGGCACCGCTCGAACGTCCCCCGGCCACGACGATCGCATCCCGGCTCGTCAGCACCGCGGCGTCCGACAGCGGCTGCGGCAGCCGTCCCGCGGGACGGACGGCCCCGGTTACGGGGTTGATCGACCACACGCCGCGGCTCTGGCTGTCGAGCAGGTCGCCACGGCCGCCGACGAGGTACACGGTCGAGCCCAGCGTGGCCGCCCCCGCGTGGGTGATCGGGTGCGGCAGGCGGCCGATCTGCGACACGGTGCGGGTCGAGGGGTCGAAGCTGAAGACGGCGCTGCTGGCGCCGCTCGGAGTCGAGCCCCCGACGATGAGGATCTTGCCGCCCGCGGCGGCGACGGCGGCGTAGCGCAGCGCCACCGGGAGGTGGGCGACGACCCGGGCCGGCGCGCCGGGACGCCACGCAACGATGGTGTCGAGCGAGTTGCTCCCATCGAAGCCGCCGACGACGTAGGCGGTGCCCCCGGTCCCGGTAACGGCGACGTCGGAGGCGGGCGAGGGGAGCGTGCCGGCGGTGCCGACGCTGGCGAGGCTCGGGTCGAAGCTCAGGATGTGGTCGTACTGGCTGAAGTCGCCACCCCCGAACACGTAGACCTTGCCACCGAGGTTCGCCGCCTGGGCATCGTGCTGAGCGCCGGGCAGGCTCGCCTGGCGCAAGGGGCCGCGAAGGTCGGCCACGATCACGCCCGCGCTCGAGGTGTCGGCGGCGTCGAGTCCGCCGAGGAACACGAAGCGGCCCCCGCCAAGATCGGCCGAAGCTGGATCTTGGAGCGGCGCGGGGAGGGCGTAGAGCTCGTGGTAGGTGAGCTTGACGGGTTGGGGCGCCGGCGGGCGCGCCGCCGCCGCATGACGGCGGGCATGCGCGGCGCGATGCCCCGAGCCGGTGCCGCTCCCGCCGCACGCCGCGACGCCAAGCGCGAGCACAACGAGGACGGCGAGCCGTAACGAAAGCATCGCGCGAGCCTAGCCAAGAGCATCCCGGCACACGTCCTCGGCCGCCACTACCCTGCCCAGCCGTGTCCACGAGATTTCCGCACGTGCTCGTGCGCGCCGCCAGGCGAGGGCGCCGGGCGACCGCGGGGACCGCGGCGGCCGGCGTCGTCATCGCGCTCCTCATGGCAGGCTGCGGATCGACGCGCCACCGAGTGGTGACCTCACGCAC
>JAXDGF010000236.1:0-13240 GCA_034665165.1 Solirubrobacteraceae bacterium
CCTGCGAGCTCAGGGTCGCGTCGGCGGTCAGGCCGAAGGCGGTCCCCTGGAGCACGAGCTTGCCCCCGCCGGAAGCGACGGGCTGCACGGCAAGCCCAGGCGGTAATGCGGCCTGGAGGTCGCCCTCGGTCAGAAGCGCCCTTCCCGTGAGGACGTCGCCGCGCTTGTGCAGCGTCACGTCACGCAGGGTGACGAGGCCCGTGCCGAGGGTGTCCACCGTCGCGTTGACGGTGCCGGCATCGGCGGTCTGGGCGAGTGCGTGCCCGAGCCGGGTCGTCGTCGCGGCGCGATAGCTCGCGAGATGGACGTCCACGCGACCAGCCTGGTGCCAGAGCAGTTCGATCGCGGGAAACGCCTCGACATCGACCGAGACCACCCTGCCCGAGTGCGCGAGGCGGTCGCGTAGTTGCTCCGCCGCGATCCCGGGCAGGATCAGCTGCGCCACGGTGAGGAGCACGACCATGGCGGCCGCTCCAAACAGAGCGATGCGTCGCATCCCGACGCAGTATGGCCGCGCTCACCTGCCGGACACCCCACCGGGCACGCCCGCGCTCACCTGCCGCACAACCCAACGGGCGTGCCGGCGCAGCGAGGCGCGCGGCACGCCCGAGGGGCGGTCAGAACTAGGCCGCGGGAGTGGGCGCGGGCGGAACCGGCGCCGGAACGGTGGCCGACGCGGGTGAGTACTCGAACTCCTCCTCGGCACCGAACAGCGTGTCGAGGATCTTCGAGCGAACCTTCTCGCTCCCGGCGATGGCGGCGCCGGCACCAGCACCCGCGAGCACGACCGTGCGCTTGAAGGTCAGGACGCGGCGACGTCGCTTGGGCACATCCGAGAGCGCCTCGGTGGCGTCGCGAATGGCCTTGACCGCGATGCGCAGGTCGTTGTGCAGCTTCTTGTCGTCGAGCAGCACCTTGGCCGGGGCCTTGCCGTTCGCGATCCGCGTGTAGGCGCTGCGGGTGGCGTCGAGCGCCGTCTTGACGCTATCGCGGAGCTGGGCGTCCTCGATCAGGCGCCTTATGTACGGATTGGCCGTGGCGATGTTGGCCACGTCGGCGGGGTTGAATTGCACTGCTGCCGCCGTCGCCTTGGCCTTCTTCCGGGCCTTCTTGCGTATTGACATTTGTCTCCCTCCGTGCGTGGGCTCGTAGTCTGATCGTGAGGATACGCCTAATAAACATCGGCCCTCTCCCGAGAGGGATACCCCTATCCCGCGTCGCGAATCACGCTCACGCCGCCCCGGCTGGGGCGCGCGGGCGCGAGCGGCGAGTCTCGAGCGCGTCGTCGAAGACCTCGCGGTAGTCGCCTACGAACAGGAAGTCGAGATTCTTGCGCAGGTGGTCGGGGATGTCCTCGATGTCGTGCTCGTTGAGCGCGGGAGCGATGATCCGCCGGATCCCGGCCCGCTGGGCGGCGAGCACCTTCTCCTTGAGACCTCCGATCGGCAGGACCTGACCGGTCAGCGTGATCTCTCCCGTCATCGCCACGTCAGCGCGAGCCGGCCGTCCCGACAGGAGCGAGGCCACCGCGGTAGCGATGGTGATGCCGGCGCTCGGGCCGTCCTTGGGGATCGCTCCGGCGGGCACGTGGATGTGCAGGTCGTGGGTCCCGAAGTAATCCTCGGGCAGGTCGGGGAAGAGCTCGCCCGCGTGGCTGCGGAGGTAGGAGACGGCCGCCTGAGCGGATTCCCTCATCACGTCGCCGACCTGGCCGGTGATCTGGAGCTTGCCGTTGCCGGGCATCGCCGTCGCCTCGATAAAGAGCACGTCGCCGCCGACCGGGGTCCAAGCGAGCCCGGTGGCGACGCCCGGCCTCGAGGTCCGGCGACGCGTCTCGGAGAAGAACTTGCGCCGGCCCAGGAGCTCGCGTACCCGCGGCTCGGTGACCGTTACCTTGCGCTTGGCCGTGCCCTCCGCGAACTGGCGCGCGACCTTCCGGCACACGGCCCCGATCTCACGCTCGAGCTGGCGGACGCCGGCCTCGCGCGTGTAGTCGGCGATGATCACGCGTAGGGCGGAATCGCTGAACGCGATCCTCGAGGGCCTCAGGCCGTTGCGCTCGATCTGGCGCGGGACCAGGTACCGCTTGGCGATCTCGAGCTTCTCGGCCTCCGTGTAGCCCGCGAGCTGGATCAACTCCATGCGATCGCGGAGCGGGCCGGGGATGGTCTCGAGCGTGTTGGCCGTGGTGACGAAGATCACGTTCGAGAGATCGAAGGGAAGATCGAGGTAGTGGTCGCGGAAGGTCCGGTTCTGCTCGGGATCGAGGACCTCGAGCATGGCGCTGGAGGGATCGCCGCGGAAGTCGGCGCCCATCTTGTCGATCTCGTCGATCATGAGCAGCGGGTTGTTCGCTCCCGCGTCGCGCATGGCGCGGATGATCGTGCCCGGCATGGCGCCGATGTAGGTGCGCCGGTGGCCGCGGATCTCGGCCTCGTCACGGACGCCGCCAACGCTGATGCGCTCGAACTTGCGGCCGAGCGCGCGGGCGATCGAGCGCCCGAGCGAGGTCTTGCCCACCCCCGGCGGACCCACGAAGAGGAGGATCGAGCCGCGCGCGTCCGGCTTCAGCGTGCGGACGGCGAGAAACTCGAGGATCCGGTCCTTGACCTGCTCGATGTCGTAGTGGTCCTCGTCGAGCACCTCGCGGGCATGGGCGAGGTCGAGCTTGTCCTCGGTCGAGGTGTTCCACGGCAGGGCCGCGATCCATTCGAGGTAGCCGCGCACGACGCCGTACTCGGCCATCGCAGGCTGGAGGCGCTCGAGCCGGGCCAGCTCGCGGTCCACCTGCTTGCGTGCCTCTTCGGGCAGCTCGAGGGCGGCAAGCTGCTCCCTCAGCTCGCGGGCCTCGGCCTGACCCTCGTCGGCCTCGCCGAGCTCCTCGTTAATCGCCTTCAGCTGCTGGCGCAGGAAAAACTCGCGCTGACCCTTCTCGAGCTCGGACTGGACCTGCGACTGGATCTTCGACCCGATGTTGACGAGCTCGAGCTCGCGGGCGAGGATCTCCGACAGGCGCCGGAGGCGCTTGGCGACGTCGAGCTCCTCGAGGAGCTGCTCCTTCTCCTCGGTCTTGAGCCGCAAGGCGCCGGCGATCAGGTGCGCGAGGGCGCTCGGGTCGTCGACGTTGGCCACCATGACCTGGAGCTCCTCGGGGAGGTAGGGCACCTCCTCGACAATGCTCGAGAACGTCTGCTGCACGTTACGCATGAGCGCCACGAGCTCGGGCGACTGCTTGACGACGTCGTGCGCCTCAGCGATCCTCGCCACCAGATAGGGCTCGGTCTTCTCCCAGCCCTCGATGCGCACGCGCTGCCCACCCTGGACCAGGACCCTGAGTGTCCCGTCGGGCACCCGGATCATGCGCTCCACCACGCCGAGCACGCCGACGGGGTACAGGTCCTCGGCGCCAGGATTCTCAACCTCGTGGTTCCGCATCGCGACCATGGCGATCGTGCGGTTGCCGCTCAGCACATCGTTGATGAGCTGGATGCTCCGCGGCTGGGTGACTCCGAGCGGCACGAGCATGTCCGGGAAGGCCACCATGTCGCGCAGAGGCAGGACCCCAACGGTGTCGGGCACGGCGCGCTGACCGTTGACGTCCACCGTCTTGGCGCCTCCGTCCGGGGAGCCGACCTCGATCACCGGGGCTCTCCGGGGGGCGGCTTGATCTCGATCGGCACCGTGCGCGAGCGAGCCTCGGTCTCGGCCAGGGGCAGCTCGACGCGAAGGATCCCGTCCTCGTAGTTGGCCTTGGCCCCGTCGGCGATGGCCTCGCCGGCGAGCTCGACCACGCGGCGGAAGGGCCCGTGCTCGATCTCGACCTGCTGGTACACCTCGCCGTCGGCGGTCGGCGGCTTGCGGTGGCCGGAGAGGATGAGCTGCGAGCCCTCGAGCTCGAGCTCGAGCTCGTCGATGTCGATGCCCGCGAGCTCGGCCGTGACGATCGCCCGGGGCGGATCGGAGGCATAGATGACGTCTATCGCGGGCGAGAAACCGGCTCGCTTGCGTCCGAGGCGAGTGCGCTCGAAGACGTCTCCGAAGAGCTCGTCCATCTCGCGGCGCATGCGCTCGAAGTTGGCAAAGAGGTCGCGGTCAGGCATGGTCGCTCGTCAGGTTACTTAGACCCCGCGCCGGGTCTTTCTAGATTTCGTACGTTTCTCCCTCGGCGGCCACGTCGACCGGACCGCCGAAGCTTTGCTCCGCCTCGGATTGTGCCCAGGCCGTATCGAGCTCGTCGGAGAAGTGGGTGATCACGAGTCGCGCAGCGGCGGCGCGCCGGCCGTGCTCGCCGGCCTCACCTGGCGTCAGATGCCCACGCATTCCGGTCCGCTCGGGCCTCGGTAGCGTGGCCTCGATGAGGAGCATGTCGGTTCCGCGCGCGAACTCGACGAGCTGGTCGTTCGGGCGGCAGTCGGCGCTGTAGGTGAAGCGGCCCGATCCGCCCGTCTTGCTCGACACCTCGATGGCGTAGGTGACCACGTAATGCGGGACCTCGCAGAAGCGGACCGAGAAGGGGCCCACCTCGAGCTCCTCGGCCCCGTCGTATTCGTGGAGCTGGAACGCCTGATCGATGAGATCGTCGCTGCCCCAGTTGGAGGTGAGGCTGCTGAACATATCCGAGGCGCCGAGCGGCGCGTAGAGCTCGGGCCGGGCCGGGTGCTCGGTGCCGGGCCAACCGCCCACCGGCACTGGCTGCTGGCGCGGCGCATACGTGAGCGCGTAGGCGAACGGAACGAGATCGAGGCAGTGGTCGGCGTGCAGGTGGCTGATGATCACCGCGCCGACGTCGACGTAGTCGCGGAATGCGCGCAGCTTTGAGAACACGCCGTTACCGCAGTCGAGCAGCAGCCCGAAACCGTCTTCCTCAACCAGATACCCACTGCAGGCCCCTCCGGCGTCCTGCCAAGCTGGAGACTTTCCCAGCACAGTGATGCGCACTTCACTCCTCTCTGCAGTCGAGGAACTCTAGGGTTCCATCCGCTTAGGGTTCGACGCGGGCCCTTAGAGCGTAGACGCGAGCGCGACCGGCCGCCGCAACGCGCGGTGATCGGGAGCCGGCGGTCAGTGCCCGTCGCGCTCGGAGCCGCCGTGGCGGGACGTGTCCATGACCCAGCCGAGGAACACGGCGATGAGGACGAAAACGACGAACCCGGCAATCAGAGGCGCGAACACAGGCGAAACATATCGGGCCTGCTCCTCACGCGTGGAGCGCCACCTGCTCCTGGGCCGAGGGGAAGGCATACGCGACCTGAAGACTCCGCTCCTGACGGAAGACGAAGCGCAGCTGCTTGGGGGGGCGAAGACCGTCGGGATGGGCGGGACGGAAGGTGGAGCACGGACGAGACTCGGACACGGCACAGAGCCGGTGCTGATGGAAGAAACAGTTCTCGCAGCTTGCCTTCATCGTCCGTGTGCGTCCGTCAGCCATCTGCCCAGGTTGCTCCTTGCTTTGATCGAACCCCAACTCAACGACTCGGCCATCAAACCGCGTTCCCTCTCCGCCCGCAACCTGCATTCCCGGAAAACGCGCGAACTTCTGTTTCCCTGCAAACAGCGGCAATTTTGCGGTGCCGGGCGGGAACCCGCCGCATTTTCCGTAGCTTTCGTCCCGTGCCCGCCCCGCCCGTGCCCGCCCCGCCCGTGCCCGCCCCGCCCGCGCCCGCCCCGCGCGTCCAGCTCTTCGTCACCTGCCTCGTCGACCTGCTCTACCCCGAGATCGGTGAGCGCACCGTGGCACTGCTCGAGCGCCTGGGCTGCGAGGTCGCCTTCCCGTCCACCCAGACGTGCTGCGGCCAACCCGCCCTGAGCTCCGGCTATCCGCGCGACGCGGTCACCGTGGCGGAGCGCTTCCTCGACGCCTTCGCCGACACCGAGGGGCCGATCGTGGCGCCGTTCGGGTCCTGTGTGCACATGGTGCGCCATCACTACCCGCGGTTGCTCGAGGGCGAGCGCGCCGCCATCGCCGCCCGGCTCGCCGCGCGTACGTACGAGCTGCCCAGCTTCATCGTCGACAAGCTCGGTCGCCCGGCCGTCGGCGGACGCTACCCGGGGTCTGGAATGACGACCGTCGCCTATCACCACGAGTGCCACATGCGCTACGGCCTCGGCGTGACGGCGGCCCCGATGTCGCTTCTGCGCGGGGTGGCCGGTTGCACCATCGTCGAACCTCTTCACGGCGGGCTCTGCTGCGGGTTCGGGGGGACGTTCTCGCTCAAGCTGACCGACGTCTCGGTGGCCATGGCCGACGAGAAGCTCGACAGCGCCCTCGGGGCCGGAGCCAGGGCGATCGTCTCCACCGACGTCGGCTGCCTGATGCACCTGGAGGGGCGCGCGCGCCGCCGTGGCCTGCCGCTCCGCGTGCATCATCTCGTCGACCTCCTCGAGCCCGACGGAGCGCTGTGAGCGGGCTGGTCATCGAGCCCCCGCGCCGGCGGCCGGATCCGGCCGTCACCCCGAACCTGCACCGGGCGGCGGAGCGCTGGGAGAGCAATCGCGCGGAGGCCCACGAGCGCGTCGACTGGGAGGCCTGGCGCGAGCGGGCGCGTGAGATCCGCGCGGACGCGGTCCGTCACCTTCCCGAGCTCATCGAGCTCCTCGAAGCCCGCATGGTGGCAGCTGGAGGTTCCGTCCACCACGCGCGCGACGGCGAGGAGGCGTGCCGCCATATCGTGCGCATCTGTCGCGAGGCGGGCGCGACGAACGCCGTCAAGGGCAAGTCGATGACGAGCGAGGAGATCGACCTCGGCGCGGCGCTTGCGGCGGCCGGGATCGAGGCCGTCGAGACCGACCTCGGCGAGTACATCGTGCAGGCGCTCGGCGATCGGCCCTCACACCTCCTCGCCCCCGCCGTACATCTGAACGCGGTCCAGGTGGCCGAGCTCTTCGCCCGCGAGTCTGGGCGCCGCTTCGACCCGGAGGACACGGCCGCGCTCGTCCTCTACGCGCGCGGCGTGCTCCGCCGCCGCTTCCTCGCCGCCGAGGTCGGGATCACCGGAGTCAACCTCGCGGTCGCCGAAACCGGAACCCTGGCCATCCTCGAGTCCGAGGGCAACATCCGTCTGGCGACGGCACTGCCGCGCATCCACATCGCGCTGATGGGCATCGAGAAGGTCATTCGCGACTGGGCGGGCGCCTCCCACCTGGTCCAGATGCTGCCCCTCGCCGCACACGGGACGCTTGCCGCCGCTTCGACCTCATTTATCACCGGCCCCGCCCGTGAGGGCGACGACGGGCCGCAGGAGGTCCACCTCGTGCTCCTCGACGGCGGGCGCTCCGCGGTCCGCGGGACACCCTTCGAGGCCGCCCTGCACTGCATCCGCTGCGGCGCGTGCCTGTACGCGTGTCCGGTCTACCGCCAGGTCGGCGGCCACGGGTACGGCAGTACGTACAGCGGCCCGATCGGGTCCGTGATCACGCCGCTCCTCGACCGGACGGGCGCGAGCGCCGAGCTCGCTTGGCACTCGTCGCTGTGCGGCGCATGCGTGGAGGCGTGTCCCGTCAAGATCCCTCTCGACGATCAACTCGTGATGCTGCGCGCGCGGGCGCACGAGCGCGACCCGGCCCGGGCCGAGGCGGCGCTGTTCGCGGCCTGGGCTCGTCTGTGGTCGCGCCCCGCGACCTACCGCGCCACCGCCGCGACGGCCGGGCGCGCGCTGCGCCCGCTGTGGTCGGCGCTCGGCCATGAGGGCTGGCAGCGCCGCCTTCCGTTTCCCTTCTCGGGATGGACCGACGGGCGCGATGCGCGTGCCCCAGATCCCGAGCCCTTTCATGTCCGCTGGCGAAGGCGGCGAGGTGGCAGCTGACGACGGCGAGCTCATCGGCCAGTTCCGCGACCGGCTCGAGGAGCTCGACGGGACCCTGCACGAGGCGCCCTCGCTACCCGCCGCCCACGCCATCGCACGGGAGCTGATCGGGGCCGCGACGGTGGCTCGCTGGTCGGACGAGGTCCTCGAAGGCATCGTCGGCCCCGAGCAGGAGGCGCCCGCCGTCGACGCCGACGTCTCGCTCATCATCGCCGACGTGGCCGTGGCGGGCACCGGCGCGGTCGGGTTCGTCCACCGCGGCGGCCGGGCAAGGTCAACGGGACTCCTACCGCCCAGGCAGGTGGTCCTCCTCGACGTCGCTGATCTGGTTGCCGATCTGGCCACGGGCTTCGCCCACGTTGGCTTGCGAGCCAGCCCGCAGCCGCCCCCGAGCAATGTCGTGTTCGCCGCCGGCCCCAGCCGGACCTCCGATATCGAGCAGCGCTCGATCCGCGGCGTGCACGCTCCCCGGGACCTCACAGTTGTCATATTCCGTCGGTGAACATCCTCGTCACCGGCATCACCGGGTACATCGGGTCACGGCTTACGCCGAGGCTCCTGCGTGATGGCCACCGAGTCCGTGGCTTCACCCGCCATCCTGGTCACGTGGGGCTCGGTATCCCCGTCGCCACCGGCGACGCCGTAACCGGTGAGGGCCTCGAGTACGCGCTGCGCGACATCGAGGTCGCCTACTTCCTCATCCACTCGATGGAGCCCTCATCGAACGGCGCCTTCAACGTGCGCGACCGCGCCGCGGCGGACAATTTCGCCCGCGCGGCGGTCACGGCCGGTGTACGCCGGATCGTCTACCTCGGCGGCCTCGTCCCGGCCCGCGGGCCGATGTCGCTGCACCTCGCGAGCCGCCTCGAGGTGGAGAACACCCTGCTCGACGCCGTCCCCGACTCGGTCGCGTTCAGGGCCTCGATCGTCATCGGCGCGCGCTCGCGCTCCTTCCGTTTCCTCGTTCACCTGGTCGAGCGACTGCCGGTGCTCGCGGTCCCGGCGTGGCGCACCCACGTGACGGCGCCGATCGACGAGCGCGACGTCATCGAAATGCTCGCGCGCGCCGCCACGAGCGACACGGTTGGAGGTGAGTCACTCGATATCGGTGGCCCCGACGTCGTCTCCTACGGTGAGCTGATCGATCGCATCCGCTACCACATGTTCGTAGCGCGGCCCACGATCTCGTTCAAGCGACTCACCATAACTCCGATCGCGAGCCGTGTCTCCGCGGTCATCGCCGGTGAGGATCACGCGCTCGTGGGCCCACTCATGGAGAGCCTTGGAGAGGATCTCCTGCCCCGTGACGATCGCGCGGTCAAGCTGCTGGGCGTCCGCTCGCACTCGCTCGACTCGGCCATCGAGCACGCGCTCCGCGAGTGGGAATCCGCCGAGCGACTGCGTGCCAGGTAGTGGTTGACTCACACGCCCGCCGACAACCCCGTAGTGTCCGTCCCACATGAGCGTCGTTCATGCCCAGATCCAGATCGCCGCGTCCACCGAGAAGGTGTGGGACGTCGTGATGAACCCTAAGCGCCTGCATGAGTGGGTCACAATCCACCGATCGCTCGATGCCTATTCGGAGGGGCCACCGCGGAAGGGCTCCACCATGCAGCAATCCCTGCGCATCCGCGGCGTCACCTTTCACGTCCAGTGGACGCTCGTCGAAGTCAACCCCCCGCGCCTCGCTGAATGGGAGGGGAGGGGTCCCGCTCACACTCGGGCGCGGACACGCTACGAGTTGACGCCCGAGGATGATCACCACACGCTCTTCGACTACACCAACGAGTTCACGACTCCCGGTGGTCGACTCGGCGTCGTCGCAAGCCGGGTGTTCGTGGGAGGCATTTCCGAGCGCGAAGCTCACACCTCACTTCAGCGCCTCAAGCGGCTTGTCGAGCGAGAAACATGACAACCTGGGGTTGCAATCTGTATCGTTACTCCCTTACTTTGCCGTAAAGCGCCGAGAGAGGGAGAGACGCATGGCCGATTTTGTTGACACAACCCTGAAGGACATCGACGAGCGCCTGCGTGAGCTCAAGGACGAGATCAGCAAGCTCGAGGCGGCTCGGTCAGCGCTCAGCGGCGGACGTGCTCCGGCCGCGCGACCGGAGCGTGCGGCACGGAGCGCGCGCTCGGCTTCGCGCGGCACCCGCTCCACCACCTCACGCCGTCGCCCCGGACGCCCTCGCGGCCGCCGCGGCGGTAACACCCGCGCCAGCCAGGCACTCGACTTGGTCCGTTCTGAGCCCGGGATCACCATCCCCCGCCTCGCCGCCGCGATGAAGATCCAGCCGAACTACCTGTACCGGGTGATGCCCGCCCTGGAGCAGGACGGCACCATCAAGCGCAACGGCCAGGGCTGGTTCCCGGCCGACAGTTCGTCGTGAGCGACCGCTGCTAGGGCGCGCGAGCGCTAGATCAGCCCGAGGTTCTTGACCGCCTCGCGCTCATCCACGAGCTCGTTGGCGGTCGCGTCAATCCGCGCGCGCGAGAAGTCATCGATCTCGAGGCCTTCGACCACCGCGTAAGTCCCTTCCGAGGTGGTGACGGGGAAGCTGGAGATGATTCCCTCGGGCACGTCATAGGCCCCTTCCGAGGGGATCGCCATCGACACCCAGTCTCCCGCCGGCGTGCCCAGTACCCAGTCGTGCACATGATCGATCGCGGCGTTTGCCGCCGACGCCGCGCTCGACGCCCCACGCGCCTCGATGATCGCCGCGCCGCGCTTCTGTACGGTCGGGATGAAGTCGTTCTCGAGCCACTCCCGATCGTCTACGAGCTCGGCGGCGTTCTGCCCGTTCACCTCGGCATGGAAGATGTCCGGGTATTGGGTAGCCGAATGGTTGCCCCAGATCGTCATGTGGGCGATGTCGCTAACTGCCGCGCGCGTCTTGGCCGCAAGCTGAGCGATGGCGCGGTTATGGTCCAGCCGCGTCATCGCGGTGAAGCGCTCCGCAGGAATGTCGGGCGCGTGACTCTTGGCGATCAGGCAGTTGGTGTTGGCTGGGTTGCCCACCACCAGCACCTTGATGTCCGGGGCCGCGTGCTCGTTCAGCGCCTTGCCCTGAGGCTTGAAGATGCCGCCGTTAGCCTCGAGCAGGTCTGATCGCTCCATGCCCTTGGTGCGCGGGCGAGCCCCGATCAGAAGCGCGATATTCACCCCGTCGAAGGCGACGGCCGGGTCGTCGTTGATGTCGATTCCGGCGAGGAGCGGGAAGGCGCTGTCGTCGAGCTCCATCGCCGTCCCTTCCGCCGCCTTGACCGCGGCCGGGATCTCGAGCAGCGAAAGGTGCACGGGAGTATCGGGGCCGAGGAGCTGGCCGCTTGCGATCCGGAAGAGGATGGCGTAGCCGATCTGGCCGGCGGCACCGGTGACTGCTACACGTACGGGGGATTGGCTCACTGATTCATCTCCGGTGGCTTCGGGGGGTGAGGTCAGCTTGGACCTTGGACGTGGCGTGTGGATGTATATCGAGGCTCGCGCCTATACGCTCGCAGCTGATGGCATCGCGCTCCACGATCTCATTCCCTTCCGCGGACGCCGAGTGCGCCGCGTGGGCGTTCCGGCCCGAGGCCGAGCGCCCCCCGGCGGTGATCCTCGGCCACGGACTCGGGGCGACGCGTGAGATGGGCCTCGACGCCTACGCGACGCGGTTCGCCGAGGCGGGCATCGCCGCCTTCGCTTTCACCTATCGCCACTTCGGAGACAGCGGCGGCCAGCCGCGCCAGCTCCTCGATATCGGCCGCCAGCTTGAAGACTGGGCCGCAGCCCTGCGTTACGTACGGAGCCTGCCCTACGTCGATACCGACCGGATCGCGATCTGGGGATCGTCGTTCGGCGGCGGCCACGTGATCGAGGTCGCGGCGCGGGACGGCGCCGTCGCCGCGGTCGTCAGCCAGTGCCCCTTCACCGACGGACCGGCATCGGTGATGGCGGCGAACCGGTTGAGCCTCGTGCGCGCGACCGTGCCTATTGTGCGTGACGAGGTCGCTCGCCTGACGGGTTCTGCACCAGTGCTCGTGCCCGTGGTGGCGCCGCCCGGCTCGGCGGCGCTCATGGCAACGGATGATGCCGAGTCCGGTTATTTCACGATCGTTCCCCCCGGGCTCGACTTCGTCAACGGCGTGGCGGCGCGGTTCCTGCTCCGCGTCGGTCTGTACCGCCCCGGCCGCGCGGCGGCTCGGGTCAGCTGCCCGATTCTGTTCTGCGTATGCGAGCGTGACTCGGTCGCACCGGCCGGGGCGGCGCTTCGCTACGCGCAGCAGGCGCCGCGGGCAGAGGTCAAGCGCTACCCGATCGGGCATTTCGAGATCTACTCAGGCCCGGCGTTCGAGCTAGCTGTCGCCGACCAGACTGACTTCCTCGCGCGGCACCTGCGGCCTCACATGCCGTAGACGCCGGCGAGCTTGGCCTTCAGGTAGTCGATGAAAGCGGCGACGCCAATCGGGGCGCCGGTCACCCGCTCGAGCACCTCGTTCGCTCCCCACTTTGAGCCGTGGCGGTGGACGTTCTCGCGCAGCCACTCACGCAATCCGGTGAGCTCGCCGGCCGACATCTGGGCGTCGAGATCGGGTAGATCGATGCGCAAACGGTCCCAAAGCTGTCCGGCAACGAGGTTGCCGATCGCATAGGTGGGGAAGTAGCCGATCAGGCCGGCGGCCCAGTGCACGTCCTGGAGCACCCCGTGGGCGTCGTCAGGAACGGCGAGACCGAAGTAAGAGCGGAAGCGCTCGTTCCATACCTCGGGGAGGTCCTCGACGGCGATCTTGCCTTCGATCATCTCCTGCTCGAGCTCAAAGCGCAGGATGATGTGCAGTCCGTACGTCGCCTCGTCCGCCTCAACCCGGATGAACGACGGCTGGACGCGGTTGACCGCGCGATAGAAGACCTCCGGGTCGAGATCCGCGACCGGTCCCCCGAACGCCTCGGCGATGCGCGGCGCCAGGTAGTCGGCGAAGGGCCGGCCGCGCCCGACCATGTTCTCCCACATCCGGCTCTGCGACTCGTGCAACCCGAGCGCCTCGCCCGATCCGAGCGGAGTGCGCCGCAGGCTCGCTGCGATTCCGGCCTCGTAGAGGCCGTGCCCGCACTCGTGCATCGCGCCGAACAGGCCCATGGGGAGAAAGCTCTCGTCCCAGCGCGTGGTGATGCGCACGTCGCTCGAGCCGAGGCTCGTCGCGAAGGGGTGGACGGTGTCGTCGAGGCGCCAGCCGGCGGGGTCGAAGCCCATGCGCGCGACAACGTCGGCCACCAGCCGGCGCTGACCGTCGAGCGGGAAGGTGCCGTGCAGAAACGAGTCGTCGACGGCATCGCCGAGCTCGGTGACGCCGGCGATCAAGGGCACCAACTCGGCCTTGAGCTCAGCGAACAGGGCCGTGACCTCGGCGCTGGGCATACCCGGCTCGAAGTCGTCGAGGAGGACGTCGTAGGGGCT
>JAXDGF010000237.1:0-3668 GCA_034665165.1 Solirubrobacteraceae bacterium
TTCACCGTGGGAAGGGGAGTACGGCTTCAGCCGCCTCGTCCGCGCCGGCCAGGTCGTGCTCTCCGGCGGCACCACCTCGGTCGACGGCAACGGCGTCGTCCTCGGGCGCTCGCCCTACGAGCAGGCCGTCGAGATCTTCCGCAAGCTCGAGCACGAGCTCGCGCGGTGCGGCGCGAGCGTCGAGGACGTGGTGCAGACGCGCATGTACGTCACCGACATCTCGCGCGCGGACGAAGTCGGCCGCGCCCACAACGAGTTCTTCGGCCCGGTGCGACCGGTGACGACGATGGTCGAGGTCTCGGCCCTGATCGACCCGCGCATGCTCGTCGAGGTTGAGGTCACGGCGCAGCTGGCGGGCGCGGGCTGAGCGCGCTCTCGCGCCAGTACGTCAAGCTCTGCGACGTCGCCGATTTCGACGACCCGGAGCTCCTCGCGATGGTGCGCGAGATCCTCGCCGAGCGCGACGCCGCCGCGCACATCGAACGCAAGGTCTGGGAGCTCGCCATGCTCGCCCTCTTCCTGCGCGAGGTCGGCCGCCTGCACGACGGGACCGAGGCGCTGGCCGTGGGCGCCGGTGACGAGCGGATCGTGTTCTGGCTCGCCAACCGCCTCGGCCGTGTCGTCGCGACCGACATCTACGGCGCCGGCGAGTTCGCCGAGCGCGAGGCGCTCCCGTCGATGCTCGCCGACCCGGGCGCGCACGCACCCTTCCCCTACCGCGAGGACCGGCTCGAGGTGCGCTACATGGACGGACGCGAGCTTGCCTTCCCGGACGCGAGCTTCGACGTCGTCTTCTCCGTCTCCTCGATCGAGCACTTCGGGGGTCGCGCGGATATCGCTCGCGGGGCGCGCGAGCTCGGTCGCGTGCTGCGCCCCGGGGGGCACGCGGTGGTCATCACCGAGTGCTTCGTGCACCTGGCTGCCCTGAACGCGGCCCCGGTCGACTTCGCGCTGCGCGTCGCCTCGCTCGGTCGGCTGCGGCGCGGGGCGACGCCACGCCGGCGGGCAGGCGTCGACGTGCTCACCCCGCGCGAGCTCGAGCGTTGGATCGTGCGTCCGTCGGGCCTGGTCCTGCTCCAGCCGCTGGACGTGTCGATGTCGGCTCGGAGCTACCAGAACGTCACGCGCCTGCGCCCGGGGCGCGAGCCCGAGCCCGCGACCGGGAGCTTCTACCCTCATATTCTGCTGTCCTTCCGCGGCTCGGTCTTCACCTCGGTGTGCCTGGTGATGCAGAAGCCTGGGCCGCGGTCGCCGTAGACTTGTTACCCCGCCCCCATGGTGTAGCGGTAAGCACGCCAGCCTTTCACGCTGGTAGCGGGGGTTCGATTCCCCCTGGGGGTACTGCCGCGCCGCGCGCGGGCGCCGTGGCCCGCCGGCGGAGAGGGGCGGGGCTCTAGCATGGCCAGGCCCCCGTAGCTCAACTGGCCCGAGCAACCGCCTTTTAAGCGGTGGGATGAGGGTTCGAGTCCCTCCGGGGGCATGCACCGGGCCGACCGACCCGCCGCCCCACCCCGGCTGATCTGGTCGCCGCCCCGGCGATCATTGAAGGCACCTTTTTGTCCGGTATCCGGAAACAATGATGCACACAACGGGGGGATGGGCGGCGCTCTCATCAAGGGGCACGTTCCCGCCGTGAGCTCCGATCCGGCTCGCCTCGCGTTCGAGCGGGCAACCCGGGCGTCCGCAAGCGCACCTTCAACGTGGCGGTGAGGATCGAGTCCAACGACATGGTCCTCATCCTCCGCGGCGACTCGACCGCCACGGCTGGCACATGATCGGGAGCTTCCCGGCGACCGACGCGACGGGTTTGACTGAGGTCGCCGACGGCACCGCGAACCCGGAGACGTGGAGCGCCGAGCTGAACTCGGGCGGCGTGGGGATCTCCTCGGGTCAGTTCATGAACCTGCACGCCTTCGCCGGCGATCCAACGTCGGCGGTGCTAACGGCAGTCAAAACGACGGCAGGGATACCCACCGTGTGGTCGTTCGACGCAACCGACCCGCTCGGCAACACCACGCATTGCGCCTAGCGTCGTGAGTCGGAAATTCGGATGCAGACGGCGTCCGAATTTCCGACTGCCGACAGTCGACTTTCGTCGATCGAATAGGAAGGCTTTTCTGAGCGCGGGCTCTTCCTGGGGTGGGGCGGCTGGCTACGCGAGCCGCGGCGGCGGCACCCTGAACATGCTGCCGAGCTTGGCCGCGAACATGATGTCGCCCGCGAGTTGGATCTTGCCTCCGAGGTAACCTCGCATCGGATCCAGCCCCCCGCTGATCAGCTTCAGGAAGTCAACGCCGTCGATCGTCATCGTGAGGACGGTACGGGGCGGCTCGTCGCTCACGCCTCGGATGATCCGAGCAGCTCCATTCGAGATCAGGAGGCGGTAGTCGTCGGTGCCGCCGTCCGGACGGCCGCCGATGCGCCACAGAACCGCGGCCTCCACGCCGTCCGCGCGCCGCCGGTCGAGCCGCTGCGGCATCTGCCAGAACACTCCCTCGAGGATCGGCCGTCGCGCCGCGCTGCGCATCAATCGCTCGAGTCGCTCGTCGGGAGCATCCTGCACGGCACGTGTAAGCCGCTCGGCGAACCGCGATGGGGCGCGCGCCGCACGCCGGCGAGCCACGGCGATGATCGCGTCCAGGTCGCGCCTGCGATCTTCCATGGCGTCGATGCTACAGGTCCGTAACCGGCCGTCACCCGCGCTCGCCACGAGCCCGCCCACACGGGACCCGACAGCAGTCGCCGATCCCGTCCTCGGTACCATGCCCCCGGCGTCCGGGCGGTTAGCTCAGCTGGTAGAGCGCCTGCCTTACAAGCAGGAAGTCGGCGGTTCGAGCCCGTCACCGCCCATCAAAAAGGCCTGGAAAATCATATAGAACTGTTTGCCGGAGCGTTGATAAGGTCTCGCGGGGGAAAGCAAGCGCTTCGATCGAGTTTCTCCGACGTTTTGTCGGTGCTGATCACGCCGGCCACTGTTGGGGCGTGTGATAGGCCGCTTCGCGTCAGGTGCAGATCCGGCTGACGCGCTCGGTCCGGTGCGCGTGGGCGCGCGCGGCGTGCTCTACCCGGGTGTCGCGCCGTGCCGTTGGTCCATGGTCCGATACTGGCAGCAGCACACGCACCCACGTGCCCTGACCCGGCGGACTGTCCACGACGAGGTGCCCGTCCATCGCCGCCACCCGATCTTCGAGGGCCCCTAGGCCGGTCCCGGCTCCCGCGCCGCCGACACCGTCATCGCTGATCTCCACTCGCAGCTCCCCCCGCTCAACTAGGGCCGTGACGCTGGCGGCCTCGGCGCGGGCGTGCTTGACGACGTTCGTAAGCGCTTCGCTGATCACGAAATAGGCGGTCGCCTCCACGCTGGCAGGGAGGCGCTCGACGGACACGTCCACGTTCACCGGCAGCGAGACCCGGGAGACGAGCGCGTCGACCCCCGCTCGCAGGCCGCCGCGGGTGAGCGCGGCGGGGAGAATGCCGTGCGCCAGTTCGCGCAGCTCTAAGTTCGCCTGCTCGGCGTGTCGCAGTGCCTCGGCGACCAGCTCGTCGGCGTCCGGATCGCCGTTTGACAGCGCCTGCTGTGCGAGCTTGAGCACGATCACGGCGTGGACGAGCCGTTGCTGCGCTCCGTCGTGCAGATCGCGCTCGATTCGCCGCCGGCTCTCATCGGC
>JAXDGF010000238.1:0-5916 GCA_034665165.1 Solirubrobacteraceae bacterium
GCGAGCTCCAGTTGCCCGGCAACCCGCGGTGCCGTCGGTGAGCTGAGGTCGATCGTGTAAAGCGGATCGACCTGGCGGAACGTAACGACATACCCTGCGTTGTCGATAAATCGCACCGAGTAGATCTGCTGCCCGGCGCCGAGGCCGGACACCTGTCCGACCGGCACAAGTACGCTCCCGCTGGTGGCGAGCACGGTCACATAGCTCTGGCTTAGAGACCGCGGCGGCCCGGAACCCCACCAGATCGGCCGGCTCGTGGTGGCTACCCGCAGGTACCCGCCGTACTCCGACATCGAGAACTGGTTGAGCACGAACCCGGGCACCTCGCCGCTGGCGACGTACGTGGTGCGGAGGGGATCGGTGGCGTCGAACCGGTCGATGACAGTGCTCTGCGACCGTGGGATGCCGTACACGGACGATTGGGGATCGATCCACCTCTGGGTGGCGACGTACAGGCTGCGTTGCGAGCCATAAACCACCAGCGCGTCGGCCATCAAAGACTCCGACGTGGCCGCGTACAGGCCCTGGTCGAGATCGATCGTGAGAATCGTCAGCATGCCGAGCCCGGAGAATTGGGTCGGCCGTCTGATCGTGTTACAGCGCGCGACCGCGTGCGTGTAGCGGCGGCCGGTAATGCGGCTGTGAAACCGCATGACCGGCACCCAGCCCTTCGCGTGCGCGCGCAGCGCGGGATAAGCGACTGCGGACGGCTGCGAGGAGATCACCAAGCGAGCGGTCGAACCGTTCTGGCGGGCATCAACGAAGCTACCCTCGATGTTCATCGTGCGGGCTACCTTCATCGCCGCCGGATTACTAACGTCGATCTCGGTGACGACCGTCTGGCCGCCGGAGTAATACGGGAACATGGTCGGGGCGGCTACACGGGGCGCCGCCACGCCCGCAGGACCCGGAGCGCCCAGAGCCACGGGGGAACCACCGGAGATGACGATCAGCCGCTGCCCCCGAAGGAGGAGCTGCGCGTTGTATCCGGCCGCCCCGAGGTCGAGCGAGCCGACCAATCGCGGCGTGACGCCGGTAGCGTCGACGGCATATAGCGCCCCCTGCGAGACTGAGAAGATCGTCGAGCCGTTCGTCTTGACGATGTCCGGCTCATCGACGCCCGGCTCCTGGTTGTTGGTCGTCGAGTAGGTCGCGGCGCCCGTGGCACCCGACGAAGTCGGCGCGCCGGCGGGGGCTGGAGTTACCGGTGCCGCACCTCCGGGTGAGGACTCGGGCAATGGCGCAACAGGCCGCTCGGGGCGACCATGCGAGATACGCAGCCCACCACGTGCATAGTTGACGAGCTGAGAACAGCTCGCGAACGACCGCAGACGGATACGAGCAGCGGACGGATGGCGCAGCGGTCGCGCACCCGCCGCAACCGGCGGCATCATCAGGACCACAGCAATGGCCAGCAACCAGAGACGCGGTCTCACGCCACGGAGCGTACCCCCGCGGGACCCTCCGATCCAGCCGGCCGCCGACTTCGGCGCTCGCCCAGGAGCAGGCTCGCGGCCTATAGAGTCTCGCGCCCATGAGACTCGCAGTCGTCGGCAAGGGCGGAGCCGGCAAATCCGTTCTCGCCGGCACGCTCGCGCGTCTGCTCGCTCGCCGCGGGCATCGCGTCCTCGCCCTGGACTCCGATTCGGTGCCCGGGCTCACCTTCAGCCTCGGCGCCGACGCGCCCGAGGAGCCGCTGCTCGACGCCGCCGTCGAGCTCGGCGCCGACCGGCAGTGGCGCTTCGTCGATGGTGTGGACGCGGTGCGCGCGGTGCAGCGGTACGCAACGGATGCCCCCGACGGCGTGCGGCTCCTTCAGGCGGGCAAGACCGGACCGGGGGGTCGGGCGCCGCTCATGAGCGCGATCAACGCGTTCTGGATGATCGTCCACGGGCTAGGCTCCGCCCCCGCGTTCCGGGACTGGGTCATCCTCGGCGATCTGCCCGCCGGCCCGCACCAGACGGCCTACGACTGGGCGCCGTACGCCGAGCGTTACCTGCTTGTCGTCGAGCCAACGTGGCAGTCGCTGCTCACGGCGCGCCGGATCAAGCGCATCGCGACGACGGCGAGGCCTGATGTCGGCATCTCACTCGTCGTCAACAAGATCACAGGGCCGGCCGATACCGAGCGGGTGGCGACTTTCCTCGCGCTCCCCGCGATCGCCGCCGTACCGGTCGACGAAGGCGTGCGCGCCGCCGAGCTACAGGGTGCCGCCCTGCTCGACGTCGCGCCAGATAGCCACGCTGTACGAGCGATCGAAGAGTTGACCGATCGCCTGGACGGGGATAGGCTCAGCTGAGATGAAGATTCTCGTGGCGGGCAAGGGCGGAGTCGGCAAGACGACGGTGTGCGCCACGGTGGCGCGGGCGTTCGCGCGCGCCGGCCACAGCGTCCTCGCCCTCGACGCCGACACCAATCCGATGCTCGGGGTGTCACTCGGCGTCGGCCCCGAGGAGACCGACCTGCTCGTGGCCGTCCGCGAGGGGCTTGCGACGGGTGAAACGGAGCACGAGCGCTCGACCGAGGGCTTCGTCGAGCGCTTCGGTCGAGATGCCCCCGACGGCGTTCGCCTCGTCCTCGCGTCGCGGATCGACACGCCGGACCCGGGCTGTCGGTGCTGCGGCGTCTCCGCGGAGAAGCTCCTCGGCGAGCTCGAGCAGGACGAGCGCATCGTCATCTGCGACCTCGAGGCCGGCCTCGCCACACTCTTGCGGTTGCAGGCAGGCGACGCGGATGTCGTCATCATCGTGGCCCAGCCCACGGCGAAGTCGATCGAGGTCGCCCGGCGCGCCGTCGAGCTCGCGAGCGGCAAGGCGATGCGCATCATCGTGGTCGCCAACAGGGTCCGCGACGATGCCGACCTCGCGGCCATCGTCGCCGGCGGGGGCGACGAGCAGGAGCTCGTGATCGTGCCGGACGAGCCCGTGATCGCCGAGTCCGACCGCGAGGGTCAGGCCGCGATCGACATCGATCCGGACGCGCCCGGCGTGCGCGCTCTCATCGATCTTGCCGACGGACTGATGGGCGTCACGGCGACGGCCTGAGGCGCCCGGCCGCTCCCGACGCGACGGCCAGACCTAGGAGCACGAGCCCGATCCCTCCGTAGCGCAGGAGGTCGCGGGGGAGATCGCCGAGCCGGGCCGGACTCGAGAAGCTCGCGCGCGTGAACGTGATGTCCTGCTTGTTGGAGAGCACCGTGCCCGCTCGCGTGTCGGTCCAGGCCGCGAGCGCGTGCGCGTCGGTGGAGGCGACGGCGAGGTTGCTGCCGAGGTCGGGTAGCCCGCGCTCGCTGCCGGATCCGATCTGGGAGCTGAAGGGCCGGTCCGAGAGCGTCACATGCGGCAAGAAGGTCCGGCCATCGTCGTAGGACGACTGGAGGGAGACCATCGAGAGCTTGTTGTGAGGGTCTAAGCGTCGGTCGTAGTAGATGACGTCGAGGCGCCCGTCGGGGGCGACGGCGAGCGCCGGCAGGTACTGCGCGGTCCGGTCGCGAGCACGCGTGTCGTTGACTCGGACCGGGCGCGTCCACGATCGCGCGCCAGACGCCAGCGAGGACAGATAGACGTCTGGGTCGCCGAGGCGACCGTCCTCGAAGCCGGCGTAGATGCGGCCGCTGCGACGGTCGACCGCGAGCGCCGGGAACGGCGCGAGGAACACGATGAACCTACGCGCTGGGACGATCGAGGGATCGACGACCGATTCCGCCCAGGTGGAGCCCCCGTCCTGGGAGCGGGCGAGGACGAGCGAGAACCGACCGCCGTAGGGCGGTCCCCCGAACCCTCCGCCGCCCCCCTCGTAGTCGAGGGTATCGCCGCCGAGATCCATGAAGAGGACGTAGACGACGCCGTGCGGAGCGACGACGGGAACGGGCGAGACGACCCGCAGCCGGGACGGGCTGCTGACGCGCATCGGTGCGCTCCAGTGACCTCCCCCGTCGTCCGAGCGCATGACCTCGATCGGATTGCCTGGGCTCGTGTACTTGTAGAGCCCCGTGTCAGATGCCTGCAGCCAGGTCAGATAGAGGCGCCGTGGTCGCGCGGGGTCGCTCGTCAGGTGGAGCTGAAAGGCGAGCGGCCCCAGCACCCGTCGCGGTACCGACAGCGTCCGGCCTCCATCCGTGGAGCGCACCAGCCACGCCGCGTGCGGCGTGTTGCCGTTACCCCTCAACGTGAGGTAGGACATGTACAGGGTGCCGTCGCCGGCAAACGTCACATCGGGCGCGTAGCACTTGGGCTCCTCGCCCGCCGGGATCGGGACCCGGACCGCAGACCACGTACGCCCGCCGTCGCGGGAGACGTCGAGCGCGCACGAGTAGGCGGGGGTGTCAACCCGGTTGGCGACGGCGAGAAGGGCCGGCGCCGCGGGGTCCTGAGCGAGCGACGGCGAGTTGTTGGCGTTGATGTCGCCCGGCTCGCGAGCGCCCGGGTTGACGGGCGCGTTCGCGTTCACGGTCGGGACCGCGGGACGACCGTGAAAGGCGGTGGAGACCAGCACTGCGCCCACGCCGAGGAGCGCGAGCGCGGTGCCCACATAGCGCACCGGGAGACGTTTACTGATCGTGCCCGTCTCCCGGAGGACCCTTTTCAGTTACCGGACGCGAACCATGTAGAGATGGGTCGCGTCGCCTCCCACGAGCTGCATGGCGGTCCGAGCCGCCGTCGCCGCCTTCCCGCGGGCGACGAGCTCGAGGCCGCCGATGCGCCCGAGGGGTGCACCGAGCAGTGCCGTCTCCATCGGGTTCGTGCCGTCCGTGATGTAGACCACGTTCTCCGGAACTCCGCGCAGACCCGACGGCCTGATCAGAGCCTTCGACGTGTCATAGACATTGGCGCCGCCGATGCGCTGAGGTGAGGGCAGCTGTGACATGACGGCGTCGCTCACCGCCTTGGCATCACCGACCACGAACGTGCGGATGATTCCGAGTTCCTTGAGGACAGCGGCGGTCTCAGCCGGCAGCGTGTCGCGGGTGACGTAGAGGACCGGGAGACGCCGTGCCGCCGCCACGTCGGCGGCGGCGACCGAGTCGGGGCTGTTCGGGTTGGCGATGATCGCTCCGTCGAACGCGGGGATGCCCGCCGCCTTATCGGCGGCGGTCCGGCGGTCCATCGCCTCGGCGATGACGCGACCGATGTTGGCCGGATCCACGCCCAGGCGTGTGATCGAGGCCGCGGGCACGCCGGCTGCGACCAGGCCGCTGATCACGCCCGGCGAGAGCTCGGTTTCGTTACCGATCACGTACGCCCCCACGGGCGAGAGCCGCGCGACTTCGGCGCTGACCTCGGGCGTCAGACCGGAGCCGTCAGAGAGCAGCACAGTGCCCAGATTGGCGCGAGCCAGGACGCCCGCGGCGAGGGCGGCCGCCGTGTCGTGCTCGTTCACGATCACCACGCGCGTGAAAGCACGGGTGGCGAAGGTGCTGCCGAGCACCGCCTCCGGCCCGCCCGGGTAGGCGAGACGCGAGAGGGCAGCCGACATCGCGATGGGGTCACTCGGGACCGTGACCGAACTTGACGCAATCGGGCCGCTGACTCCGACCGTCACCTGACTCAGATAGATGTCCTGGCTGTCGGTCTGGAAGTTGCCCTGACGCGAGTCCATCCACGCGATCAGGAGCTGGTTACCCGCGAGGGCCACCGACTGCGGCCCGTAGGCCCAGTAGGTGCCGAACCGGTAGTCGTAGCCGACATCGTTGTTCGTCGAGCGCTCAGTGATGCGGTAGTTGCGCGAGAACGTCGCTCCGTGATTGGTCGAATACGCGTAGTAGGTGTCCCCGAGCCGAGCCTCCTGGCAGATCACGTGCGTGTTCGTGCACGCGTGATACCAGTTTCGCCGGTCCTGCCAGACGATGTCGATGCGCCCATTCGGCGCCACGTTTACCGAGGGATGGCGCGTCTGGTCGATCTGGTAGGTGAGCGG
>JAXDGF010000239.1:0-2646 GCA_034665165.1 Solirubrobacteraceae bacterium
CGGATCGCGTCCACACAAGGTCGGTAACAGGGCCTGCGCGTCGGACGGATCCAGGCTGCCGAGGCGGGCACGGTCAAGCGCGACCTGCAGGTCCGAACCCGCTCGGCGCAGGCTCCGACCGCCCAGCACAACCCAGGTAACGCCCGCCACCGACAGGGCTTGCGCGGGCCGGCTGCTTCGAGCGGCGCGCTGAACAAGCACACCGGACAGCAACACCGGGGCGACCGTGGCGAGCGCGAACGCCGCGCCACGACCGCGGCTGTCGGCGTAGAGCCGAGCTTCCAGTCGGCTGGCCAGCGTTCCGAAGCCCGCCACCGGATGCCGTCGTCGCGGATCGCCGAAGCGCTCGTCGGCCAGCACGCCGATCAGCAGGCCCGCGATAACGGGCACACGTTTCACTCATATCCTCCGTCGGGTGTCCACGCCCTGTGGGGTACTGCGGACGGCCGAAGTCTCCTGGCTCCCGGATCGCTGCTGGCCCCACCTTCCAACCCGCAGGTCGTGGTGTTCGGGGTTCGCTCCTCGGTAACAGTGGCGGGACCGCGCCGGATTCACACCGGACTTCCTTCACTGCCGTCGTGACAGAACCCAATCACAGACCTCCAGCGACCAGCGACTGAGGGTCCCGCAGGTCGGGACGGCACGGTTGGTCGTGAACGGGACGGCGCCTGGCCGTTTCGGAACGGGCCGGCCGGATCTGCTAAGGTTTCGGCTCGTGCCCGCCTCGTCTGCGGTCACGAAATGCACGCGCCGCTAGCTCAACTGGCAGAGCAGCTGACTCTTAATCAGCGGGTTCGGGGTTCGAGTCCCTGGCGGCGCACAGAGATCCCGTCCGGTCATCCGGGCGGGGTTTTTTCTTCTTGTCGATCACCGCGCGCCGTGACCGCCGACTCACCAAACAACGCAGCCTGGGACTGAATCCGACGTCCAGGCGGACGTAAGGTGAGCCGCGGCGCAACCTACGAGACGGCGACACGGCGACACGGCGCAACGTACGAGACGCGGCACGGCGATAGGCGGGAATGAACATGACACTGCGCATCGGATCCGGGGCGGCCTGGTGGGCGGATCGAATCTCGCCCGCGCGGCGAAACGCCGAGGAAGGCGATCTCGACTACCTGTGCTTCGAGACCATGGCTGAAGCAACGGTGTCCGTCGCTCAGGTGCGCCGGGTCAGCGACCCGAACTTTCCCGGCTACGACACCTATCTCGACGATCGTTATGAAGCAGTGTTGCCCGGCTGCCTTCGGCGCGGCACGAAGATAATTTCCAATCAAGGTTGGGTCAATCCGATCGGCGCCGCCGAACGCATCGTCGAGCATCTTCAGAAACTCGGCGCTACCGGCAAGAAAGTCGCCGCGATAACGGGCAATGAAATCACCGACCGTTTGTTCACGCTGACGGACACGATTCTCGAAACGGGCAATCCGGTGTCGAGCCTGGATCCGGCGTCGCTGGTTTCGGCTGAGGTGTACCTCGGTGCCGAGCCGATTGTGGACGCGTTACGCGCCGGGGCCGACGTCGTGGTGACCGGCCGGGTCGCGGACCCGTCGCTGTTTCTCGCGCCGATGATCTACGAGTACGGCTGGGCGCTGGATGACTGGGCCCGGCTGGGGCAGGGCTCGGGCATCGGACACTTGATGGAATGCGGAGCGCAGGTCACGGGCGGCTACTTCGCCGATCCCGGTTTCAAGGACGTCCCGCGTCCGTGGGATTTGGCCTTCCCGATTGCCGAGGTCGAATCCGACGGCAGCGCGGTGCTGGCCAAAGTAGCGGGCAGTGGCGGCCTGATCACGCGAGACACCGTGTTGGAGCAGCTGTTCTACGAAGTGCACGACCCGGCCAACTACCTGACGCCAGACGTCACGGTCGACTTCACGACGGCCAACATCGTCGAACAGGCGCCCGACCGGATGCACATCTCGGCGATCGGCGGCAAGCAACGGTCCCCCACCCTCAAGGTGTCGATCGGCACTCGCGAGGGCTACATCGGCGAGGACACCTTCTTCTATGCCGGGACGGGGGCCGTGCGCCGCGCCGAGCTTGCCCGCGAGATCCTGATGCACCGTTTCGACGAGATCGGGTTGCGGGCCGAGGCCGTTCAGATCGATTTTCTGGGGGTCAACGCAATCCACGGCTCGGCCAGCCCGAAGGACTGGCCCGACCCATACGAGGTCGGCGTCCGGGTGGTGGCCCGGACCCAAACGGCAGCCGAGGCGGCCAAGATCGGCCGGGAAGTCGACGGGATGGCCGTGTCGGGCGTAGGCATGACCGCCAAGCGGGTGCCACACGCCGACCGAACTCGCGCCGTGGTCGGGGTGTGGTCGTCCTTGGTCGACCGAGCCGACGTCGGCTACGACGTGACGATGTTGGAGAGCTGACCATGCGAGTTCCGTTGCAACGCGTGGCCCACATCCGGGCCGGCGACAAGGGGAACACCTCCAACGTTTCGGTGATCGCCTACGAGCTGGCGCTGTTCCCGGTGCTCGAGGAACAGCTGACGGTGGCTCGGGTGCTGGCGCGGTACGGCGATCGGATCGCCGGGCCCGCGACGCGCTATGTCGTAGCGCCGCTCGGGGCGATGAATTTTGTGCTGCAGGGCGCACTCGGCGGTGGGGTCTCGCGCACGCTATCCCAGGACAACTT